>JAUNRU010000052.1:0-14585 GCA_030535535.1 Corynebacterium casei | reverse complement strand
TGCAGAGGCGAATGCGAGCACAGCAATAACAATCAGTGGGGCAGCGTAGCCAACGTGCGGAGTAATCACGTCAAAGAGTACCGGGAACGCGAACCCGAAATAGGTGAAGACGTAATAGATGCCAATGCCGGTGCCGTGCTTTTCCACAGGAGTGTAGGTGTTGATGCCCAGTAGTCCCTCGCGCAGGCACAGGCCATAGGCGGTACCAAGCAGTACTGCGGTGATGACGAACATCGGAACGGAGATAGTCTCGCCACCGAAGGCGGCTAGGCCATAACCAGCGGTGGCAAATAAAGCACCGGCGGTGCCGGATTGACGGCCCCAGGCAAACTTGCGGCCCAGGTACTGCGCAATTAGTCCGGCGCTAAAAGCCAGGGCGGAAGAGATGGCTGGCAACAGGATGGGGCTGTTGAAATTGTCTGCGGCGCGCGCGGAGAGGATGACGATGGATGTTGTAATACAGCTAAACACCCAAATAGCCATGGGCAGTGAGACCGCAAGAGCTTTGCGCAGACTACGGGCCGGGGCTTTGATGGTTTCAGTGCCACCACTAATAGGTACCCGCGGTGCATCGCCCAACAGCAGGCCAACTACAACTGCCAAAGCGGAGAGGGAAACACTCAGCGCGAAGAGCAGCTCCACGCTGTGAGTCATTACGCCAACGGCACTGGCCACAATGGGGCCAATGGCGAAGCCGAGGGTCAAAATGATTCCAGCGAGAGTCACACCGCTGCCGCCGCGAAGCCGGCCGGCCCACGCGGTGCCGGCGCTGACAACCAGGCCGACGCCGGTGCCGACAATAAACCTGCCCAGCAAGATGAGCAGTCCCTCGTGGAGGAACAACAACATGAGGTTGCCCAGCGCTGATAAAACTCCGCCGGTAAGAACCACAAAGCGTGGTCCCCAGCGGTCCGCCAACATGCCGCCGATGAGCAGACATGGCAGCATTCCCAGCGCGTAAATGCCGAAGGCTGCGTTGACCATGACACTGGAAACGCCTTCTTGGTCACGGATCAAAACCAGCACAGAAGAGAAATGGTTGGCTGCCCAGCCCGCGGTAAATAGCAGGAGAGTGACACCCAAAAACACGCGGGCAGATTGGCGGGAGCTCATGGGAAGAAACTCTAACCGGCATTGGATTGTATTACAGCGCTTTGGGCATTTCACTAGCCCCGTTACCCGCACCAAGGCGCACAAATCGTTCGAGCAATTCGAATACGTGATGCATCAATGTCTAAGTCGCCGTACATACTGTGAGTCATCAAATACCCCGTGAAGAAAGGCAAGACCAATGAGTACAACCGCAGTGATTCTCCAAAACCGTTTCTCCAATGATGGTGCGACTATTTTGTCCGTAGCTGTTGACGGCCGAATGGTCCATGAATCCTGGAATCACACGGTTAATACCAACGACGCACGCGCGCAGATGATTGATGTATTCCTGGATTTGTGGAATGAATACAGTGAACAGGGGCTAGTGCTTTATGTGTCTTCGCGTACCGTTCGCAACCTGTTGAAAGAGCAGCAAGAGCTTTTCGATGGTCTTCTTATCCGCGACACCATCACCGGCGCGATGTTCCGTAAGACCTGGGATGTTTGCAGCGCTTCGCACCACAAGCAGCGACGCGAAAAGCGTCCACTGCCGGGCGAGATTGAAAAGGAGCCAATCCCACTTGTTGTGGTGGCAACGGATGCTTCCAAGGGCAAGAACAGTAGGACCGTGGGTCTTTCCGTAGTGAACTCCTGCGGCATAATTAAGACGCACGAAATGGAGCTGAACTCGATTTTCGATGGTGAACTATCCGCCATCAATTTCGCCCTGCAGCAGTTTGGAAAGAACGTTGAGCGACTCGAAGTACTGACCGATTCCCGCCAGGCTATTCAGTACATCCAGGGCCGCACGAGCCTGCAGTCAACCTCCGGACTTGTCCTTAAAGAGACGATTAAGCGACTCACCGCTGAGGGCGTTGAACTGCATTTCACCTGGGTGCGTGGACACAACGGCCACGCCTTGAATGACTGCGCTGACCGAGCTGCGCGTATCGCCCGTCGATGCAAGCAGCTAGGTACCGACAACAAAACCCAGCTCCTCGCAAACCTGCGAGTTGAGCTGGGCAAGGAAATCGTTGGCCGAACGCCAGAGTCGTGGTTGGTGCCTCAGAAATCGAATACTAAGGGATTGTCTCCAGCAGCTTAAGTTGATTGGGTAGTTGAACTCGACGGCGCAACAGTGCTTGTTGATGTTGAACTCGAAGTCTCAGCTTGGAGAGCTCGTGGTTTGGACGGAGAAGTGCCGTATCGCTCTTCCTCGATTTCTTCCAAGGTCTTGCCCCGCGTATCCGGAGCTCCGAGGAATCCGACGACGAGTGCGATAACCAGTGCGCCAATCATAATCATGCCGACGAACGGAACGCCTCGTTCTGCCAAAAGTGTTGGGAACCAGTAGCTAAGCAAACCGACGATGATTCGAGCAGTGAAGAAAAGGACGCCTTGAGCACTCGCTCGGTAGCGGGTTGGGAACATTTCAGCCGCCCACAATGCGTAGAATGCCTGAGCTCCGATACCAGCGGAAACACCCCATAGGATAGCAAAGAGAATAAGCATTGGCATGGTGATGTGAACGAATACCAGCAATACCCAAGCGGCGATACCGAGAATTGCGCCGATTGCATATAGAGTGCGACGGTTCATACGATCGCCATACTTCATAAAGCCGAAGTAGGTGGCAAAGACTGTGAGAGTCCAAAGCAAGACCTGCAGCAGGTTCTGCTGTGAACCTGATTCAACACCGGCTGTTTCATACACTCGAGGCATGAATATACCCATTTGTCCGGCGACCAGGTTCCAGAGACCGTAAACACCAGTGAGGAAGAGAAGCGCTTTGACATTGCGTTTGTCGGTAAGCAGCTCTTTGTAATTGCGGCGCTTAATGCCTTGGGCTTCTTCCTTCTTGCGTTCAGCATCGTGGCGCTTCCAAGATTCAGACTCGGAGAGTCCTCGACGGATCCACCAGGTGACAAAAGCAACCACGAAGAGGTGCGCGAAGACGATTCGTGAGCCCAGGAGCCCTAATGGAACCAAGAAAGTAGCAAAGAGGAATACCAAGGCTGGTCCCAATGACCAAGCCAGCTGAGCGGAACCAACGTGGCGCGCTCGGTCGTGCGCTGGAGCTTCCTCCGCAATGTAGGTCCAAGCCACTGGGACACCAGCGCCTACCGCGATACCTGTGAGAATGACACCAAGCACCAGCATCCATGGGGTGACTGCAAAGATCACCAAAACTGTACCGATCATGTAAAGGATGAGGTCGTAGGTGTAAATGAACTTACGTCCATAGCGGTCGCCCAATGGGCCACCGATCATGGCACCCACTGCTGCACCGAAGGCATTGGCACTTACTGCAGCAATGAAGCCGACGAACAGATTGCTAAAGCCAAAGTAGTGCTGCCACATTGTCAGACTGGTTGCCAAGGCGATGATGGAACCAGCTTCAATGTAATTGGACATTGAAACGGCGATTGTCGCCTTCCATCCGCTGTAGTTTTGTTTACTCATGACGAGCCTTTCAGTTCAAAGACGTTCGATTAGGTCAAACGGAAGTACTGGGGAAGTGGTGTTTCGGGAGCATCAGGTACAAAGTATTGAGCCATTTCTGCTTGCCATTTGGCGTTGACCGGATGTTGATTCATCAGGCGACGCGCTTCTTTCACATCGTCAGCTTCGAAGTATCCAATGACCAGTCCGTCTTCTTCCCTTAAGAACAATGAATAATTGCGCCAGCCGCACTCTTTCAATGCGTGGAGCATCTCCGGCCACACCTGTTGGTGCACTTGGACGTATTCACTGATGAATTCGGGTTTGATCTGGAGCTGAAAACATTGGCGTGAGTTTTGCTCGCTGTGAGCTAATTCAACCAGGTCAGTGAAGCTTGAAGGGGTTTGGTTCGGCAAGGGGGACACTCCTCTGCTGTGGGAAGACCGCCGGTGTACTAACGGCACGAGCGGGATTTAGTTGTGGAAGCCTAAAGCACGAAACTTCATTGAGATTCGATCTCAGTCGAGCATCATCTCTTTAAATCTTGTTAAAGAGTTATTGATGAGAGGCAGCCTGGGATGAGAGTTCTTTGTGATTGCAGTCTCAGTGCTTTCGTCACATGCTACACAGTTTTTGAAGCGTTTCAATACCTTTTTAAAAAATTCTTAGAATTGGTGGCTTTGTACATGAAAGCCGGAGGGCTTCGGCGGAGGAATGTTTGGGTTTTAGGCTCAGAAATTTGCAAACTGGGGCGTAATTCCACGTTGATTGAAGTGGGTTGAGTTTGCAGAATTGCTTGACGTGACCTATGCCACGGTCTAGAGTGGGTTGAAACGATTCAATTCTGGTGACTCTTTGGGGCCCAGCAACTTTGATCGTTAGACATAAAATCGCTCCACCTCAACCGAAAGGCAGATCCTTCATGCCGGCATTCAATGACATCTCAGGTCACCTAGCCTCGCAAGAAATCGAACTCCCATCGTGGGCATTCGGAAACTCCGGAACTAGGTTTAAGGTTTTTTCCACTCCTGGCACCCCGAGAACCGTGGAAGAGAAGATCCAAGATGCGGCGATGGTCCACCGTGTGACCGGACTTGCTCCCCGTGTGTCTCTGCACATCCCGTGGGACAAAGTAGATGATTTCTCAAAGCTTCGAGAATTCGCGGCTGAGCAGGGAGTTGGTTTGGGAACGATTAATTCAAATACCTTCCAAGACGAGGACTACAAGTTTGGCTCGCTAACGCACTCTGATCCAAAGATTCGCCAGCAAGCAATTGATCATCACCTGGAATGCATCGATGTCATGCATCAAACCGGCTCTCAAGACCTGAAGATTTGGCTTGCAGATGGTACTAACTACGCAGGTCAACAGGATATGCGCGGACGGCAAGATCGTCTGGCAGATTCATTATCCAAAATCTATGACAATCTGGACGATCGTCAACGCATTGTCTTGGAATACAAGTTCTTTGAGCCAGCTTTCTACCACACGGATGTCCCAGACTGGGGTACTTCCTACGCACAGGTGGCGGCACTGGGGGACAAAGCGAAGGTGTGCTTAGACACTGGACACCATGCTCCAGGAACGAACATTGAGTTCATCGTCATGCAGCTACTTCGGTTAGGCAAGCTCGGCTCCTTCGATTTCAACTCTCGGAACTATGCCGACGATGATCTCATCGTTGGTGCAGCGGACCCGTTCCAGCTCTTCCGCATCTTGGTTGAAGTGATCCGCGGTGGCGGCCTTGACTCAGAAACCGGTGTGACTTTCATGTTGGACCAGTGCCACAACGTTGAAGAGAAGATTCCAGGCCAAATTCGCTCAGTGCTCAACGTCCAAGAAATGACCGCTAGGGCGCTCTTGCTTGACCGTGATGCGTTGGAGGCCGCGCAATCGGAAGGAGATGTCCTCGGCGCGAGTGACATTTTAATGGATGCGTTCTACACCGATGTTCGCGCTGACCTTGCATCGTGGCGTGAATCTCGCAACTTGCCTGCGGATCCGATGGAAGCTTTCAAAGCTTCTGGCTATGCGCAGCAGATTGCTGAATCACGCGTTGGCGGAACACAAGCTTCTTGGGCGTCCTAACTCTTCCTTGAATTACAGAAAGTAGAAAACAAATGGCTACTAATTACAACGTCGCTGTTGGTGAATTGATCGCTCGTTCCAATCGCCTCGGCGCAGACCCGAAGAACACCAATTATGCAGGGGGTAACACTTCAGCGAAAGGTACAGGACAAGATCCTGTTACCGGTGAAGAGATTGGCCTCTTGTGGGTAAAAGGCTCTGGCGGTGACCTCGGAACTTTGCAACCAGAAGGCTTGGCAGTTCTTCGCCTCGATCGTCTACAAAAGTTGGTCGACGTCTATCCAGGCGAGGAACGCGAAGACGAAATGGTTGCGGCATTTGATCATTGTTTATTCGGAAAGGGGCAAGCAGCACCGTCGATTGACACCGCGATGCACGGTCTCGTGGAATCGGCACACGTCGATCACTTGCATCCAGACTCCGGTATCGCTTTGGCTACCGCGGCGGATGGCGAAGAACTTACCGCAAAGATCTTTGGAGACAAGGTGGTCTGGGTGCCTTGGCGTAGGCCAGGCTTCCAACTCGGGCTCGATATCTCGGATGTAAAGAAGAAAAATCCCGCGGCGATTGGCTGCATTTTGGGTGGACACGGAATTACTGCATGGGGTGACACATCTGCGGAGTCAGAAGCGAATTCGAAGTACATCATTGAAACAGCTGAGTCCTTCATTGCAGAAAACTCTAAGTCGGAACCTTTTGGTCACCCGCTAGAAGGATTTCAAGCGCTTGAACCCGAGAAGCGGCGAGAGAAGGCCGCTGCGCTGGCGCCACTTATTCGCGGTCTAGCCTCGACTGATACTCCCCAGGTTGGTCATTTCTCTGATGATGATCGAGTCTTAGAGTTTTTAACTGGAAGTGAACACTCACGTCTAGCTGCATTGGGTACCTCTTGCCCAGATCACTTCCTGCGCACCAAGGTAAAGCCTATGGTTCTGGACCTTCCTTCGGATGCGCCAATAGAAGAATGCGCTGCCCGTTTGAAGGAGCTTCATGAGCAGTATCGTCAGGATTACCAGGCATATTACGATCGCCATGCTGAAGCGGACTCTCCAGCCATCCGCGGTGGAGATCCTGCGATTGTCCTAATTCCGGGCGTAGGAATGTTTTCCTTTGGCAAGAACAAGCAGACCGCACGAGTAGCGGGCGAATTCTATCTAAATGCTATTAACGTCATGCGTGGTGCTGAAGGGATATCGACCTATAGCCCAATCGAAGAATCCGAAAAGTTCCGTATTGAGTACTGGGCACTTGAAGAAGCAAAGCTCGCGCGGATGCCAAAGCCAAAACCATTGGCTACTCGCATTGCTTTTGTCACTGGTGGTGCCTCGGGAATTGGTAAGGCGATTGCAGAACGCCTGGCTGCGGAGGGTGCCTGCGTGGTAATTGCTGACCTTGACGGACAAAAAGCACGTGATGTTGCTGCAGAAATTGGCTCCACCGACGTAGCTGTAGGCGTCGAGGCAAATGTGTCGGATGAAGCTGCTGTGCAACGCGCATTCAAAGAGGCAGTGCTTGCATTCGGTGGTGTTGACCTAATCGTAAACAATGCAGGGCTTTCTTTGTCCAAGCCTCTCTTGGAAACAACAGTGGCGGACTGGGACCTTCAACATGATGTGATGGCCAAGGGCTCATTCCTTGTATCAAAAACTGCGGCTGCAATTTTGATTGAGCAAGAGCTGGGTGGGGACATCGTGTATATCTCCTCCAAGAATTCTGTATTTGCAGGTCCGAACAATATTGCCTACTCCGCAACCAAGGCAGATCAAGCACACCAAGTCCGACTTTTGGCGGCTGAACTGGGTGAACAGCAAATTCGTGTGAACGGTATTAATCCTGACGGCGTCGTTCGTGGCTCTGGAATTTTCGCAGGTGGGTGGGGCGCAAAGAGAGCTGCGGTTTACGGTGTGCCTGAAGAAGAGCTAGGCCAGTTCTACGCCCAACGCACCATTTTGAAGCGTGAAGTTCTACCCGAAAATGTTGCCAATGCGGTATTTGCATTGACCTCAGGCGACCTGTCCCATACAACAGGACTTCACATTCCTGTTGATGCCGGAGTTGCAGCAGCATTCCTGCGTTAATACGCAACCCAATTTTCAAAGCGAGTATCTGAGGAGGAATTATGACGGCAACAGTGGCCGCGATTGATTTAGGAGCTACCAGCGGTCGTGTCATTCTCGGTGGTATTGGAAACGGAACATTGAGGATGACTCATGTTGCCCGCTTCCTCAATCAGCCAGTCAAGATTCGTGAAGCTAATAGGGAAGCGCTGCATTGGAATATCACTGAGCTATTTCGCAGCTCTAAAGATGGACTTGCCACAGCGTTTCGCGAAGGACACAGTATTTGTTCTATCGGCGTCGATTCCTGGGCAGTTGACTATGCGCTATTGAAAGACGGCCGGATGCTGGGGGTCCCATATCACTACCGAGATGAGCGCTCAGCAGAGGCCGTTCACCTGGTGCATAAAGGGATTTCTGCTGAAGAACTATATCAACGCAATGGGCTACAACATCTTGATTTCAACACTCTTTTTCAGTTGACAGATGAGCACAGAAATGGATTGCTGGATATCGCCGAGCGCATGCTGATGATTCCGGATCTATTCAACTATTGGCTTACGGGCGAGAGTATTGCTGAGGCCACAAATGCCTCAACTACAGGGCTTCTCGATGCTCGAAGTGGGGAATGGGATACAGAGCTGATGAAAATTCTGAATCTTCCTGCCGATCTATTTCCAAAGATAGTTGAACCTGGTTACCGCGTCGGAAGCCTACTCCCTGACGTCGCAGCAGAGCTTGGCGCTTCTTCGAGCACCCCGGTACATTCAGTTGGATCACACGACACCGCTTCAGCAGTAGTGGCTGTGCCTTCATTGGACAGTGGCGCTGCATTTATCTCTTCAGGAACCTGGTCGCTTGTTGGCATTGAGCTAGATGCACCAGTGCTAAGTAGAGAGAGCCAGGAAGCCAACTTCACCAACGAGCGTGGAGTAGACGGCAAAACACGCTTTTTGAAAAATGTATCCGGGATGTGGCTCCTGTCAGAATCCATGCGGGAATGGGAACGGTCTTCGGAAGTTGATTTAG
Organism: Corynebacterium casei; assembly: GCA_030535535.1. Classification (GTDB taxonomy): domain Bacteria; phylum Actinomycetota; class Actinomycetes; order Mycobacteriales; family Mycobacteriaceae; genus Corynebacterium; species Corynebacterium casei_A. The sequence continues at coordinate 5,876 of JAUNRU010000052.1, read as the reverse complement.
AGAAACTCCTCAAGGCAGCTACTGACGTTGAAACGAAAGTCTCCACCTTTGATGTCACAGATCAACGCTTTGCAGAGCCCGGAGACATGCCCACCCGGATCCTCAACTGGTTAGAGGAACGTGGACTCCAAAAACCATCATCAAGACCTGAGCTGGTGCGTTCCATTCTGGAATCGTTGGCAGAGGCCTATACCAATGCGCTTGCCCAAGCTGAACAACTATCTGGGACCTCAATACGAACGATCCACATTGTTGGGGGCGGCTCACAAAATGAGCTGCTCTGCCAGCTCACCGCAAACCGCACAGGAAAGACTGTTTTCGCAGGTCCCGTCGAGGCAACGGCCATGGGCAACATCTTGGTCCAGCTTCGAGCGGTCGGGGAGATCAAGGGAGGTTTGGATGAGATGCGCTCAATAGTTACTAATACGGTGAAACCCAAGAAGTACGTGCCGCAGAAATCAGGCACCTCAACCAATATTGCTGCCAATCAAGCCATGACCAAGATAAAAGCGTCCTAGGAAACCTTTGCACTAGCGTGAGCGTTGAAGATTGTTGAGGCCCCACCCCAGGTGGGGCCTCAACAATTGGGGATTGGTCCTAACAGGTTGTGTCCGTTCGATAAGATGTAATTTCAATGTCCAGGAGGAAGAACGGAGATGATGACAATGAGTCCTCAGAAGCCTCCTGTCAGTATTAAGAGCGTTGCGGCGCGTGCGGCTGTATCCATTGGAACGGTCTCAAATGTTCTCAATCGGCCGGAAGTTGTTTCCGAAGATAAACGACTTCGTGTGCTCGATGCGATTGAAGAACTTGGATACGTCCGCAATGACGTTGCTCGGCAGCTTAAGGCTGGTTTGTCTCGAACCGTTGGCCTCATTGTCCGAGATACCTCAAACCCTTATTACAACGAAATCGCGGTGGGCGCAGAGACTAGTGCTGAGACCCTTGGTCAAGCGGTAATTATTGGGAATGCGGCCGAATCCGCCGATCGTGAAAGCATCTATCTAGATCTTTTTGAAGAACAGCGCGTTCGCGGAGTGCTTATCACTCCACAAACTGAAGACCGATCGAGACTTGAGAATCTGCGTGAACGCGGCACACCTGTTGTCCTAATTGATGAGCATGCACCGGCAGCCAAGTTCTGTTCTTTGGCAGTTGATGATCTTGAAGGCGGCCATATCGCAGTCGATCATCTACTTTCTGATGGCTCACGCAAGATTGCCTTCGTTGGTGGTCCGATGCATTTACACCAGATTACGGATCGTCTAAATGGCGCACAGCGCGCTGTCGACGCGGTCGATGGAGCGACCCTCATGGTGTTTGATACCGAAGCGCCATCGATTTTGGCAGGCAGAAGCGCTGGTGAGGAGATTGTCGCGATGCCGAAAGAACAACGACCTGAGGCTGTATTCGCTGCAAATGATTTGCTTGCGATTGGTGTCTTGCAAGCTTTCGCGTTCAATCACCAAATCAACGTTCCGGAAGACATCACACTTATTGGATACGATGACATCCCGTTTGTCTCCTCCGCCATTGTGCAGATTTCCTCCATTCGGCAGCCATCGCAAATGCTCGGTGAAACTGCGCTGGAACTGTTGGAGGATGAAATTTCTAATCCAAAACACCTACATCGTCACGTGAGTTTTCAGCCCGAGATTGTCATTCGTGAGTCCACGCGAAGGTCGCGCCGGGAAGACAGCTAGCGTTTCGAAGCATCGGCAAGCAACTGCGAAAACAAGAAAATGGTGCTGCGTCCTCTCATCGAGGAGCAGCACCATTAGTGTTTCTACGTCGGTGTCAGCGTATGAGTCTTAGCGCCAGTTCGGCATCCACATGAGCGACTCGTACCACGAGTCGGGGATGGTGTAGCCGTAGAGGATGGGGGAGAAGTAGACGAACATGGCTATGACGGAGCCGAGATAGCAGTAGGCGGCGATGGTGCCCCACGGGGCGCGCGATGGCAGGAGCCAGCGAATTTCTTTGCCGTGGCCGACTAGTTGTCCGAGGATGAGCGCGAGTGCCACGATGACAAACGGAATCAGTGGGGCGGCGTAGAAGAAATACATCTGGCGGTCATAGGCAACAAGCCACGGCAGGTAGCCGGCGGCGAAGCCGATGAGCGGAACGACAAAGCGGCGGTCGCTGCGCATAAGAACGCACCATAGTGACCACAGCAGGATCGGGATGACCAGCCACCAGATGATGGGGGTGCCGAACAGGTAGATCATCTGCCGGCAGGTGCTGCCGTCGAAGCATTGCAGGTCAGTGTTGGAGTAATACAGAATCGGACGTCCAGCCACCAACCATTCCACGGGCTTGGAATCCCACGGATGCTTGTGCCCGCCGGAGGTCGTTAGCGAGGAGTGAAACTCTAGCACGGTTTGGTGGTAGTAGAAGAAGCTCGCCAGCGGATCAGGAAGGACGTGCAGCAGCGAGTCGCGTGGGACGGTGCCATCTTGCATCGCGTGACGGTAGACGGCGGTTTCCGTGCCAAACCAGTTGCGCCATGACCAGAAATACAGTGCGACCGGTAGGGCGACGATGGAGGCGAGGGCGGCGGGGACATCGCGAAGCAAAGTACCCACAACGTAGCGCTTGACGCCGTAGCGGCGGCGCAACCACAAATCGGCAAAGACCGTGGCGAGGCCGAAAAATGCCATGTAGTACAGGCCAGACCACTTCACGCTTAACGCCAGGCCGAGTGCGACGCCGGCGGCGAAACGCCACCAACGAAAACCGATGCGTGGTCCGAACGGTGAGTTGCCCAGCATACCGTTGGCCCATGCCTCATGCAGCCGGTTGTGCACCTGCTGGTGATCACGCACCAACGCCCACGCCGCAACCACCACGAAGAAGGTGAGGAAGATATCCAACATGCCGAACTTCGCCGTGACCAGCAAAACGCCATCGAATACCGCGATGATGCCCGCAAAAGTAGCCACCTGCCAGGAGCCGGAAAGCCGGCGCGCTAGCGACATAATCATCAGCACCGTGCCCACGCCAAACAGCGCCGCCATCACACGCCAACCCATCGGGGTGTAGCCAAAGAGCTGCTCACCCCAAGAAATAATCTCCTTCGCGAAAGGCGGGTGCACCACCAAGCCATAGCCCGGATTCAGCTCCGTTCCAGCCTTCGCAATATCCCACGCCTGCGGCACATAATGCTTCTCATCAAAAATCGGCGTGCCCGACGACGTCGGAGCAGTTAGCCCAATGAAACGCGTAGCAAACGCGAGCACGGCAACCAGCAGCGTAGAAATCAGATCCGTGCGGTGCCACACGTAAACACGCGGTGGCGCCGGCGGAGCAAGTCGCCGAGTTCCGGGGTGGGATTGAAGTGTAGGCACCTGAGTCATCATAATGGAAGATATGAACCCCCAAGACCTTCCGCGCGGAGTAGTGCTCGCCGCGACCCCACTGGGCAACATGGCAGACGCGACAGACAGGTTGAAACAGGGCCTAGCTGGCGCCGATGTCATCGCCGCCGAAGACACCCGCCGCGTGCGCAACCTAGCCCAAGCGCTAGGCATCGAAATTAAAGGTCAGGTGGTCTCCAACTTCGACCACAACGAAGAGCAGCGATCAAAGCAGCTTATTGATGCCGCCCGTACCGGCACCGTCCTCGTTGTCACCGATGCCGGCATGCCTTTAGTCTCCGACCCAGGCCACTCCATCGTGGTGGCTGCTGCCAACGCTGGTGTGCCAGTGACCTGTTTCCCGGGGGCATCGGCAGTGACCACCGCCCTAGCCCTTTCGGGGTTATCCGTCGGCCGTTTCATCTTCGACGGCTTCGTTCCGCGCAAGACCGGACAGCGCCAAAAATGGTTAGAAAGCCTGCGCTCCGAATCCCGCGCGGTGGTGTTTTTCGAGTCGCCGCATCGGCTAGCTGAAACCCTGGCCCAAGCCGTCGATGTCCTTGGCGCTGAACGCCAAGCCGTGGTGTGCCGTGAGCTGACTAAGAAATTTGAGGAAATCCGCCGGGGCAGCCTTGGCGAATTAGCTGAATGGGCGGTGGACAACGCGCGTGGTGAAATCACCGTTGTGCTCGATGGCGGCAGAGAGCAACTAGTCTCCGTCGAATCCCTGCTGCCGGAGGTAGAAAAACTAGTCAGCTCCGGCATGCGTTTGAAAGACGCCTGCAAGTACGTCACTGAAGGAACCGGCGTATCCAACCGAGAGCTTTACCAAGCGGCACTGGGAAGATCTTAAAAACTCCTGTTAGACAGCGCACAAATCCATAAACGTTATCCAACCGTTACTTTCTATAGTGAAACTGAAACTATCCGCGGAGATAACGGCCATGCGCATTAAGTTAGCAGCTATGACACTATTTCTATGTGGGTATCGTCGCGAAAATAGTGTGAAATTGTTACCTTTTGAGCTTGCTACTCACCGTGTTTGTCCAGCATTCTATTAGCTATGACTACTGGAGATCCTGATTTTTCACAAGAAAGGCAGCCTGGCAACAGCCAGGCTGAAAACGTTGATGGAGCAGTCACCCGCCAGGTGGCTGAGAACGACACCTACGAAACGAATGAATCTGCAACCGGTCAGCTAGCGTCCATGCTGGACACTGACTTCAATCCTTCTGAGCACCCTGTGGAAGAAGAGATTGAACTTGCTGCAGATCAAAAAGACGCCAAGATTGACTGGACGATCACCGGTATCGCCGGCGTGCTCGTCGCTGCAGTAGTGGTGTGGGGGCTAGCGCTTCCAGACAACTTCGCAGATGTTTCGGGTAAAGCCCTCAATTTTGTGGTTAACAACTTTGGCTGGGCATTCATCCTGTTCACCACAGTCTTTGTCGTCTTCGTTATTGCTATCGCCGCATCTAAGTTTGGCTCCATCAAACTGGGCGCGATCAATGAAGAACCTGAGTTCTCAACGGTGTCGTGGATTTCCATGATGTTCGCCGCCGGCATGGGCATTGGTCTGATGTTCTACGGTGCATCTGAGCCACTGGCCTTCTACCGCGATGGCGTGCCAGGACATGAGCCAAATGAAGTGGGAACCGCCATGGCAACCGCCATGTTCCACTGGACCCTGCACCCATGGGCTATCTACGCGATTATTGGTCTGGCCATTGCTTACTCGACCTTCCGTATTGGACGTAAGCAGCTGCTGTCTTCTGCCTTCGTTCCACTGATTGGTGAGAAGGGCGCTGCCGGCCCAATCGGCAAGCTGATTGACATCCTGGCTATTTTCGCCACTGTATTCGGTACCGCTTGTTCCCTGGGCCTGGGTGCACTGCAGATCCAAGCTGGTTTGCAGGCTTCCGGCATAGTGGACAACCCATCCAACAGCGTTGTCCTAGGTATCGTTCTGGTTCTGACCCTGGCGTTTATCCTGTCCGCACTTTCTGGCGTGGGCAAGGGCATTCAGTACCTCTCTAACGCCAACATGGTCATGGCAGCTCTGCTGGCAATCTTCGTGTTCATTGTTGGTCCTTCCGTGACCATCTTGAACTTGGTTCCAGGTTCCGTTGGTAACTACCTGGCTAACTTCACTGAAATGATTGGTCGCACCGCTGAGTCCGCTGACGGTACCGCTGGTGAGTGGCTGTCGGGCTGGACCATCTTCTACTGGGCATGGTGGATTTCTTGGTCCCCATTCGTGGGTATGTTCTTGGCACGTATTTCTCGCGGCCGTAGCGTTCGCGAATTCTGCCTTGGCGTCATGCTGGTTCCTGCCGGTGTTTCCACCATCTGGTTCGCAATTTTCGGCGGCACCGCAATCCACTTGGAGCAAAACAGTCAGTCCATTTCCGGTGAGACCACTGAGGCCGAGCTGTTCAACCTGCTGCAGTCCTTCCCAGGCGGTTCTGTTGCCGCGGTGGTTGGCATGATCTTGCTGGCTACCTTCTTCATTACCTCGGC
>JAUNRU010000051.1:15424-20305 GCA_030535535.1 Corynebacterium casei | reverse complement strand
AGATTGCAGAAGCAGTTGGTATCCGTCAGGCATCGCTGTATTACCATTTCCCGTCTAAGACGGAAATCTTCCTGACACTGTTGAAGTCCACCATTGAGCCTTCGCTGGAGTTGGCGGACGAGCTCTCTAGCTCGAAGTCTTCCCCGCAGCTTCGCCTGTGGGCACTGGTTGCAGCCGAGGCACGTTTGTTGTTGACCAGTGGCTGGAATATTGGCCGGCTGTACCAGCTGCCTGTGGCTAACTCCCCTGACTTTGATGATTTCCACCAGCAGCGTGCGCAGTTGCAGCAGATCTTCCATGACACGACAGTAGAGATTGTTGGTACCGAAGACCCTCGTGCTGATCTTCCGTTCCATATTGCGTTGTCCGCGATGGAAATGCGTGAGAACAACGGCACCCCACCGTTTAAGCATTCAGATTCGGAGCTGCCGTCGACCGCTATCATGCTTGCCGATGCCGCACTGAGAGTCCTCGAAGCAGAATTCCCAGAGAATCGCGAGCAGGCTACGTTGGACATGATTGCTTCTAAGGAAGCTAAGAAAGACTAATTTTTCCGCGCTATTCTAGCGAAGTCCCTACGCTCGACCGCAGGGCGGCGCGCCTTGCTTCTGCTGCGAACATATGGGATTTACGCAAGATTGCCAAGCGCCGTACCCCTACCCCGGCCTTTGATTACACGGATGGTGCAGCACAAGATGAGACCACGCTCAACCGTAGTTACCAACTGTTTCGGGAAATAGCCCTCATTCCGAAGATTTTGCATTCCACCCCGGAGGTAGATCTTTCAACCACCATCGCGGGCGGTCTTTCATCGCTACCTTTCGGTATTGCTCCAACGGGATTCACCCGCTTCATGCAATCTGAAGGCGAAGATGCCGGTGCCTCCGCGGCCGCTAAAGCTGGAATTCCTTTCTCCCTATCCACCATGGGCACGCGTTCCGTTGAAGAGGTAGCACGGGTCTCCGAGGCTAAGCAGAACTCTAAGCCTGGGAGCGGCCGCCGTTGGTTCCAGCTTTACCTCTGGAAAGACCGCGAGGCATCTAAAGATTTGTTGGAGCGGGCACAAAAAGAAGGCTTCGACACTTTGCTGGCCACCGTGGATACCCCGGTTGCCGGCCAGCGCCTGCGCGATACTCGCAACGGCATGACCATTCCGCCGCAATTGACCGCGAAGACGGTGCTGGATGCGTCCTACCGTCCGGAATGGTGGTTTAATTTCCTCACCACAGATCCGCTGACCTTTGCATCCTTGTCGGATACCGCAGCTGACCTGCCTACCATTTTGAGCTCCATGTTCGACCCATCGTTGTCGATTGAGGACTTAAAGTGGTTTCGCGAAGTTTGGAAGGGTCCGCTGTTCGTAAAAGGTATCCTGACCCCGGAGGACACCCGCCGTGCTGTCGATGCCGGCGCCGATGGCCTGATTGTCTCCAACCACGGTGGACGTCAGTTAGACCGCTGCCCTGTTTCCATCCAGGCGCTGACCGAGGTACGCAAGGAAGCCGGTCCTGATGTTGAAATCATCTTGGATTCAGGCGTGATGTCCGGTGCAGATATCGTAGCGGCTTTGGGACTCGGCGCAGACTTTGTCATCGTCGGCCGTGCTTACCTCTACGGACTTATGGCTGGCGGCGAGCAAGGCGTGGACAAGACAATTCAGCTAGTGGCCGAGGAAGTCCGCAACGCCATGCTGCTAATGGGCACACGCACCATCGAGGACTTAAAGAACTCAGGCCAAGTCATCGCGCCGTGGCTCGACAAGAACGACGACAACGTCGAGGCCTAAATAATAAAAGGCCGGTTCGCCTGAACCATTGCAGCGTGCCGCTAACACCTCTAATTCAGGTCTGAATCTATGGTATCCCAGAGCTTTAACCGACTACTGCCCTCAAGTTCCCGTACGATGAATTGCGTCACAGATAGGTTCCTTTCCCTAACAACAATGCTAGCCTAATTTCCCGGGGGGGTATTTATACTTATCCTCCCTATCTCAACTGCCCCTATAGGAAAGAAAAACACATGAAAAGCTTGTGTTTCAAGAAGAGAAGTACTGCCATGGTTGTTGCTTGCAGCTAATCTTTACCAGCGTAACTTCCCCGTCTGCCGGTGTATCTGTCCCGGATACAGAAATAAGCGCAATGGAAGTATCCGACGCCGAGTTTGAGGACGCTCTGGAGATTCTCGAGTCGCTCCCCCGAACACATTAAAAACGCGGATCCCAAAACCTATCCAAACTACCAAGAAGAGCTTCGTGCCGAGATTACTAAGCTGGAAAGCGGAGACCACCCAATCCAGTTGCAGGTGAACTGGGTGTCATGCGCGGGAGAAATCGCATTCTTCATCGCACAGTACGGAATCCCCGTGGTTAAGGTAGTGGGCGTAATGCGAAAACTGTACAAAGCGTTCGGCTCTGTTCGTGGCATAATCAGTGCTGTCAGGGATGGACGGCGTTTGCATATGGAGATCAGGATACAGTGAGCGCGATCGAGAGTTTATTGGGAATCGATTCAGTAGTTGCAGCCTGCAGCTAACTTTTCAGCAGAAAGGAACTCATGATTGACAACCCGATAAGTAAGAGCACTCAACAACGAAGGCCTACACTGAAATGGGCGGTCGGCGTAGATACCATCATCGGATACATTCTGGTGCCCTTCTATGTCGTACTGAGTTTTGTTATCCCGAAAAGGAACACCGAGGCTATCTCCAAGAAACCTCGTAATTCGTCGGCTGGCGAAAAAATCATCGGTGGTTTCAAGAGCATCTATTTCGCCTGGATAACGTCCATTGGTGTTGCCATGAGTACAGGTGCAATAGTAGGTGCAGTCGAATGGGGATTGGCCAGGCTGTTGAACCGCAGAATGCTCGACGGGGTACCAGCATTAGCAACAGGAGTTGGTATTCCCGCCCTCGTAGGTGGTCTACTCAGCGACCGAAAGAATCGGTGGCGTGGTGCAGCAATCTCAGTCCTAGCAACACTACCGCGCATCCTTCTCGGCGGAAGCTGGCGCCGAGATCTGTCTACCGATGAGGAATACGACCAAAAAATGGCAGAAGCGAGTGAGCAACTATCGCAGGTCCTGAAAGAAGAGGCGGAGCGCAAGCAACGTCGGATTAACAATTTACGTAGCCGTTCTACTTCAACGTAAATGGACCGTAGTATCCGAGGGCGAACCAGCTCAACGACTAGACCCCGGACCACAAGCCCTATTTATGCTTGTGGTCCGGGGTCTTTCGCGATACTCATGCTAAAGCTCTCGCTGGTTCTTCCGGCCTAAAGCTCTCGCTAATTCTTCTGCACTAAATCTTTCCCGGAACGAAGTGAGGAAAAGATTTAGTGCGCGAAGTGACGGGTACCCGTGAAGTACATGGTGATTCCCGCTGCTTCTGCCGCTGCAACTACTTCCTCATCGCGGATGGAGCCGCCGGGCTGGACGACGGCGGATACGCCGGCATCGATAAGCACCTGCAAACCATCAGCGAATGGGAAGAACGCATCCGATGCTGCGACCGAACCGCGGGCACGCTCAGCGGAATCCGCCAAGGTGTTCGCCCGCTCAACAGCTAGCTTCGCCGAATCAACGCGGTTGACCTGGCCCATACCCACGCCAACGGTTGCACCCTCATGCGCCAACAAGATGGCGTTGGACTTTACCGAGCGTACTGCGCGCCAAGCGAATTCCAGCTCCGCGAGCTTTTCCTCGGATGCAGCTTCGCCGGCAGCCAAAGTCCAAGTCGAAGCCTTATCGCCCTCAGCCTGGTAAACGTCTGCTTCCTGCAGCAGACGGCCACCAGAGATTTCTTTGACCTCTACTGCTGGTACTTCATGCTCAGCAACAAGGATGCGAATATTCTTCTTGCCCTGCAAAATCTCTACCGCACCGTCCTCGTAGGAAGGCGCGATGATGACCTCGGTGAAGATGTCAGCAACCTGGGTCGCCATCTCCTTGGTGACCTCGCGGTTGACCGCAATAACGCCACCGAAAGCGGACATTGGGTCACAGGCGTGTGCCGCTGCGTGCGCCGCTGCGATGGACTCATCAGAAACAGCGATACCGCAAGGGTTAGCGTGCTTGATAATTGCTACACATGGACGTTCATGATCCCAAGCAGCGCGCCATGCGGCGTCCGCGTCCTGGTAGTTGTTGTAGCTCATTTCCTTACCGTGCAGCTGCTTCGCATTGGCCACACCAGAGGTGCCCTCACGAACAACGGATGCCTTCTGGTGAGGGTTCTCGCCGTAGCGCAATGCATCGCCTTCAAGCTCAGCAGAGGCAGCGGAGTCATCGGCAAGCTGCTGGGCAAACCAGCCAGAAACTGCAACGTCATAATCTGCCGTGTGCTTAAACGCAGTCGCGGCCAGCTGACGACGCTGCGCCAGATCGAATCCGCCCTGAGCGACAGCCTCAGCGATGTCGCCGTAACGCGCTGGGTCTACAACAACCGCCACCGATGGGTGGTTCTTGGCAGCAGCACGGACCATGGATGGACCGCCGATATCAATCTGCTCGACGCAACCATCGAAGTCTGCGCCAGAAGCTACAGTCTCTTTAAATGGGTACAGGTTAACCACGACCAACTGGAATGGCTCAATCTCAAGCTCTTCCAGCTGATTAAGGTGATCCGGCTTGCGGGTATCAGCCAAAATGCCCGCATGCACGCGTGGGTGCAAGGTCTTAACGCGGCCTTCGAGGCACTCTGGGAATCCGGTGAGAGATTCAACCGGAGTGACGTTAATACCAAGAGCTGCAATCTTGGCGGCGGTGGAGCCGGTGGACACAATCTCTACGCCTGCGCTGTCAAGCGTGCGAGCGAGCTCTTCGAGCCCTGTCTTGTCATAAACGCTAATTAGTGCACGCTTGATCTGCTTGCGGTCATCACTCA
>JAUNRU010000051.1:0-15324 GCA_030535535.1 Corynebacterium casei | reverse complement strand
GTCTTGTCATAAACGCTAATTAGTGCACGCTTGATCTGCTTGCGGTCATCACTCATGGATGAAAGCCTTGCCTTCCTGACTGTGGGAAATCTGGTTTAAATCTCAATAATAAGCTGCTGGTCTTGAACATTCGCTGCGCGTAAGACCTGCACGATAAGCTCACGTTCGACGCTTTTGATGCGCTCATGCAAGCTCGCCTCATCATCGTTTGCCTCAATCATGATTGGCTGCTGCGCGATGATGCGGCCAGTATCAACTCCCGCGTCCACAAAATGGACAGTAGAGCCGGTGACTTTCACGCCATAAGCCAACGCATCCCTAACACCATGCGCGCCCGGGAAGGACGGCAAAAGTGCGGGATGCGTATTAATAGTGCGGCCCTCAAAGGTGGCCAAGAAATCAGCGCCCAGGATTTTCATAAATCCTGCGGACACCACCATATCTGGCTGGCCAACAGCGGCCACAAGGTCTTTGTTCCACTGCGCGCGGTCCGCGCCCAGTGGCACTACTTCTGTGGCAATGCCTGCATTTCGAGCTCGCTCAATACCTTTGCATTCCACATCAGCGACCACCTTAATAACGGTATAAGAACCGTCCTGGTTATCGATGATGTTCTGGAGCAAAGATCCGGTACCAGAAACTAGCACCACTACTTTAAGCGGGTCTGTTGCGTTCAAAGCTTGCGAAGGCGATTCAGTCACGCCTTACAGACTAGTCCGTAGCCCTTTCAGGCACGAAACGATGCCGTTTAATTTTCTCCCCGACTGGGGGAAGCACCCAAAGTCCACCCCTATTTAATAGGAGTCATTTAATTAGAGTCATTCTTTTTAGACCGCTCATCCGAATCCTCTGCATCAACATCAGCAACGGACTCATCATCTTTGTGTTCAATAACTTCGCCTTCAAAGACTTCATCCTCGACGCCCTCGGTCTCAGAAGGTAAGCCCTCGATGGAATCCTCTACTTCTGGTGAAGCGGTGGTTTCAGTAGTGTCGGAGCCTTCTGTCGCGTCGAAGCGCTCTTCTACGTCATCTTCGCCCGGGACCGAATCTGGGAAAGCCCCGTCTTCAAGATTGTCCATCAGGGAATCTGAAAGTTCAGACTCATGTGCATCCGTAGAATCACCTGCTTCTACATCTGCTTCTTCGCTGTCTTCGGATTCTTCTACTTCGCCGTCAATATAGTCATCATTGGTGTCATCTGCGGTTGCAGCGGTGTCAGAATCTTCTTGCGCGCCGTCTGCCTCATCAGTTTCTGCATCGAGCACGGCGTTATTGTCTGCCTGTTCTTCGGAAGCTTCAGCGCCATCTTGCGCATCTGCCATGTCTGCATTATCTGCGTCCTCAGCGGACTCTTCGACCTCAGCAGCTTCCGCTGAAGCATCCGCGGCAACTGCTGCGCTTGGTTCAGCATTGCGTCGGGCGTTGATTGCGAAGCCTGCGGCAACTGCCATGTTGATACCGGCAACCCAGACCACGGCAAGTCCCGCCGACATGAGTAGCATTGGCCCAACCGCTTGGTAGTAGCCGAGCTCGCCGGAGACAAAGTAGCCAAAGACAAGCACGAGTACACCAGCAGCTACACCGGAGACAGCTGCTTGGAGGAAATTAGGCTTCTTCTTCACGCCGACAAAAGCGATGGCAATTGCGGTCAGTGCCAACAAGCCAATTGCCCACGGCGCCGCGGTGCCTGGAACTACGCCCAACAAGGGCAACGGCGGAAGCGGCACCAAGTGCACGCTAAAGAGACTGACGCTGGCATCACCAATATGGAACTCAGAGCCAAGTAGTACTCCCACTGCCGCGATGAGGATATTAGGCAGATAAAGAAGGGAGAGACCGATGACTGAGAAAAGTCCCAGACCGGCCAAGTGTGGGTAGCTGTCCATGACTAGCGCCTGGTTATCAAAGTTGAAGATAAACAGCGCTAGAAGCACTACTGCAGCAACTACTAGGAGTACGAGCAAGGATTGCACAGCTAGCACGACGCCATCGACCACAGCGCGCGGAACTTTGTAGCGTTTAGCCAACGCCCGCCACAAGCGTGGGCCCATGCCAATAACCAAAGCGGTCAAATGCAGAACCAAAGCCCGCGCGATTGTTGGGCCCAGCGGTGGCGGCGACAAGTCATAAACCTGCGCGGCGTCCCATAGCATGAACCATGCGATACCGATAAGAATCACCGGCACCACAATGACCCAGCCTAAAAGGGCTAGCAGGTCATTAATGCTGACCTTGTCCTTGATCGCGCGGTGTACATTGCCCGCGAGCATCCATCCCAGAATCAATGCCGGAAGGATTGGCAACGCGGAGATAGTAATGCCGCCAGCGACGACCGGCGCTAGGTTTGTGACCATCCACGACTGCGCGATTGCAGTGGGCAGCCATGCCGAAGGCGAAGTGGTCAGCAAAACCGTTGCCAGGGCGATAACCACCAGTGAGAAAAACGCGACCAAGTTGGGCACAGCCACAACAAAAAACATGCGGCGCAGGCGCGATCCCCACGTGACCGGGCCGGTCGCGCGTCGGGCTTTGGACTCTTCTCCCACAGTCTTGGCAACGCGTGCTGCCGACGGCGAGGCGGCCTTAACCTTTCCACGACCGCGCGCCGAGCTGCGCGGGCCCGAAGTAGACCGCGATTGGGGGCTAGTGTTTTTGCTCATCAGCTATACACATTGCCACGATCTCGCCCGCTTTTAGCGTTGGCACCCCGACCCACAGCCAAGTTCCAGGTCACTCAAACCACTTGCGTTCAACCGCACCGCACGTGACCTGGAAAAACGGCAAATGCATCACCCAACGCGTGTCCGCTACTTGCCGCCATCAGCCAATGGTTCAAGTAATGGAATTGATTGAACCCTCGATTTAAACGATAGGTTGAAACTAGGCCTATATATAAGGAATAAATAAACTACGCACATTTTCCTACAGTCAGAGTTTTCAGGGCCAAGTCTGACGGAGTGGCGTTTTTGCCACAATAACCACACTCGTAACGGACATTTCGCCCAGTTTTTACGACCGCGCTTTGGGAAAAGTTAACTTTGAGCGAACTCAAAACCCTTCAGTGGCGGTAATCACAAAAAATTTCAGGCGGTGAAATTTAGGAAATAAAAAGCATCCGTCTGACGCTTGTACTGGCTTAACGAGATTGGTTGATAAATTTGTCCCATTCAGAATTCGGAATATCCTTAATCAAATTCCGAAACAGCTTGCTCGCACTCCGCCGAGACGCTATTGTTACCTTTCGTTGGTAACAGTAAGGTCACAATCCGATAAAGAGCCAGGGTTCAATGTAACGCCCTATCGCATCACCAGATGCACCCGCTCCAGGAGTGAGACAGTAAAAGGGAAGAAATATACATGCAAAGCATTTCTCAGCGCACTGGCGTTGGACGTCACCGCAAGGTGAACACCGCTCAGACGGCTAAGGGACGCATTGCTTTAGTAACCGTTGCTGCAGGCGCGGTTTCTACTGCTGGCGTTGGCGGAGCTGCTGCAGCTCAGGTCCAAACTAATCCTGAGGACTCAATCAAGACCCAGACCGTTGACTTCAAGCACGTCAGCAAGTCTTCCCCTCTCGACCAGGTCACCGGCCAGGTTGAGAACGCAGTAAAGGGTGCACAGAGCGACTTCGACGCAGCTGTAGCAACCACCCCACAGATTCTTACTGTTGCAGAAACCAAGCCAGTTCAGAACTTGGGCGAACAGCTCAACACTGCAATTCAGGCTTCCCAGGCACGTGCCGCTGCTGATGAAGCAGCCCGCGCACCTTCCGTAGCTCGCCCAGCTGAAGGCGCTTTCACCTCCGGCTTCGGCCCACGTTGGGGCTCTTTCCACGCTGGTATCGATATCGCGAACTCCAACGGCACACCAATCTTGGCTGTCATGGATGGCACCGTCATCGATTCCGGCCCAGCTTCTGGCTACGGCAACTGGATCCGCATCAAGCACGAAGATGGTTCCGTTTCCGTTTACGGCCACATGGAATCCCTTGACGTTGCAGTTGGCCAGCAGGTCACCGCAGGCCAGAAGATCGCCGGCATGGGCAACCTCGGTTTCTCCACCGGTACCCACCTGCACTTCGAGATTCATCCAGACGGCAACACCGCAGTCGACCCAATTCCTTGGTTCGCAGAGCGCGGCGTCAACATCGCTTAATCTCGCACCACTTTTGCACAGCCCTTGGGCCGAGCTTCTACTACTACCAACAACATCTTCCGGTAGGAGCTGAGCCAAAGGGCTTTTTGCATGCTCAAAATCGGCGCCCTGCGCGCTTCTGAGCGGTTTTAAACCAATATTTGGGAAACGCTCCCCGCACTCTGAGATTCAACGCCGCTATTGGGCGTCTAGACACACAAAGCGCGGACGCCCAAACACAAGTGGGGAACAATTCGCGTACATCCGGACGCATTCGGTGAACCTTATTCAGGAAACTCCGAGAACACTTCGGCAATACTTCAGATGCCTCAGCTATTCAGGCGTTCAGACGCTCAGTTGTTCAGTCCTTCAGACAACGAGGCTCTTACGGCGAAATCGGCTATTTGCCCCACCCAGGCCGTGCCAAAGTGTGGCTTAGCATCAAAGTTTGGCGAGAATTCTTGGGATTGAAAATCCGAATCTCGCCTTCATTGCCGTGACTTGGGAAGTGTTGGTAAGAGCCACAGCGTTATCTATGACATCGCTGAGATTTTCCTGAACGTTACAATGCCGTTCTCATTTTTCTGCGGCCGCCCTCCCCGAGCGCACGCAACTCCATCGGGTCACCCATCTAGCTAATGTGCCGAATAGAACGAAGGTTCACTAGCTAATGATTCGGCTGAAAAATAAACCGAACAAGATACAACGGCTTTAGGTGAAATTGCGTTACGACACGCCCATAACTATTCCCAAGGGCCGAGATTCCCACCCCCATTCGCCACCCCCAGAGGCTGAAGCACTGGTTTACAGTCGTCACTTCTTTAACATTTGCAACATACGTAACACACTGGCATGTTCGAAAGTTTATCGAAAACGAGCTGCCATCACCTGCGGTTTTTCCATTGCGAAGTGCCCAAACACCGGATAGCTTTAACCACGTTGCCACAAAGCAATCACGAAGGCATAACGAATTGCTTCTCTTTATCTCTTGAGGCTTTAGACCCCTGAGAGTTTTTGGGAGAAGTTTTCTTTTGCGCGTGATTGATGTGGCTAAACCAAACACTGAAGTACAGCGTTTAGCAAAGGACTTGATCTATGAAGCGCATCCCACGCGCAGTTAAAGCTGCTCTCGCAGTGGCTGCTGCCACCGGCGTTGGCCTAGCCACCGTCTCTGGCGCCACCGCGAACACGCCGGCGCTCAGCCTCAGTGTCCCTAACGGCTCTTCTGAAGCTCAGGTAAATAGCGTCAACGGTTCTGAACTAGTCAACGCAGCCGTTGGTTTGTTCACAAGCGTTGACGGTGTCTTGAACAATGGCGTTGTCCCAAAGATTGAGCGCACCGAATACGGTGTCTCCATTGTCTTGGACCCAAGCTCCATTCCAGGACTGGCAGAGCAGTTCGCTCCAGCGGACCCATCGCAGCTGTCTCCAATGCAGGGAAGCACTCCCGATGGACGCACCGTGGTCTTCCCGACCTCCGGTACTTTGACGTCCACTTACGGCGCACGCTGGGGAACCCACCACAACGGTATTGACGTGGCCAACCCAATCGGCACACCAATCGTTGCAGTGATGGATGGTGAGGTTATCTCCTCCGGTCCAGCACAGGGTTACGGCAACTGGATTCGTGTTCAGCACGACAACGGGGAAATCTCCGTCTACGGCCACATGCAGGCCTCTTCCCTCTTGGTGGGAGTTGGCGAGCGCGTGACCGCAGGTCAGCAGATTGCCTCCATCGGTAACGAAGGCCAGTCCACTGGACCACACCTTCACTTTGAGATTTGGCCAGATGGCGCGAATCCAACCGACCCACAGCAGTGGTTCGCAGGCAACGGAATCAACTTCTAGTTAGCTAGAGCTTTTCCATAGGCAGGCCGCCTACCAGCATGAGCCTGACCTTGCCTGCAGAACCAAAGTCGATGGTGACGGTGGAACGCAAACCTGAGCCATCGGCAGCGATGACTGTGCCCAAGCCATACTTGGCGTGGTTGACGCGGTCACCGACAGCTAAATCCAATTGCTTGTTCTTGGACATCGAGCTTTCTGATGCCTTAGAAGAGCGAGTTCGCTGCGAAGGGGATGTCGCGGCGGACCGTGAACTACGGCTCCAACCAGACCAGCTCGAGTCATAAGAACGACCATAGGAATAAGAATCGTCGTAGTCCCACGCAGAGCCCATTGAGCTTTGTGGTTCTTCACGGCGCCAGTCGATGAGATCCTCCGGGATCTCGCCGAGGAAGCGGCTGGCCGGATTCGTCAACGGGTTACCCCACGACGAACGAAGAATCGCACGAGTTAAATAGAGCTCTTCGCGGGCGCGAGTGATTCCGACGTACGCCAAGCGGCGTTCCTCACTCAGCTCCTTCGGATCACCGAGGGAGCGCATGTGTGGGAACTGCCCTTCCTCCCAGCCGGTGAGGAATACGACGGGGAATTCCAAGCCCTTTGCGGTGTGCAGAGTCATCAGCGTGACCACACCAGATTCATTTTCAGGAATCTGATCAGCATCAGCCACCAAGGCAACCTTTTCCAAGAAAGCCTGCAGCGAGCCCGGCGCTGCTTCTCCTTCTGTCAGCTCAGGTGCAACCTCAACGTCTGAGTCCGAGCCATCAAAGGCTAACTGGTTGGCAGATTCCGAAGAGAACTCACGCGCAACCGAAACCAACTCATTAAGGTTGTCCAGGCGTGCGCCGTCTTGCGGGTCATTCGATGCTTCCAATTCGCCTTTGTATCCGGTGGAATCCAGGATTGCGCTAACCAGCTCACCCAAGTCAGGCTGCTTAGTCACCTCATTGGTCATAGCTGGGATCTGTTCGCGAATTCCCGCCATCATCTCATTGAACTTAGTAACAGCATTGACTGCGCGGGTTCCCAGCCCAGGTACCTCCCCTTGCTCGGCAAAATACAGTGCTTTGCCGAAGCTGATGTTGAGGTTTTCTGCATGCGTAGCAATCTGCGCCTGAGCTTTGTCACCAATCGCGCGCTTTGGCACATTGATAATACGGCGCAGGCTCACTGAGTCATCTGGGTTATCCAGGATGCGCAGGTACGCAATAACATCACGGATTTCGCGGCGCTCATAGAACCTGGTGCCACCAACAACTTTGTACGGAATTCCAGAGCGGACAAAGATATCTTCCAGCGCACGTGATGCATTGTTGGTGCGGTACATAATCGCAATGTCCGAGTAGTGACGGCCTTTATCGGACAGGGCATCAATTTCGGAGGCGATAAAGCGCGCTTCATCGTGCTCATTATCGGCGACGTAGCCAATAATCTTCTCGCCCTCACCGTGATCGGTCCACAGGTTCTTCTTCCGCCGACCCTCGTTTTGCGCGATGACGGCATTCGCTGCACTCAAGATGGTCTGCGTGGAGCGGTAGTTTTGCTCCAGCAAAATGGTGCGCGCACCCGGGTAGTCACGCTCGAAGTCTTCGATGTTGCGAATGGTTGCGCCACGGAAGGCATAGATGGACTGATCGGAGTCACCCACCACGCATAGCTCCGGGCTTTCCTCATCATCTCGTCCTACAAGTGCTGCGACCAATGAGTACTGGGCGTGGTTCGTATCCTGATACTCATCAATTAGCACATGCTTGAACCTGCGGCGATAAAACGACACTACCTGTGGGTACTGCACAAAGATGCGCACGACTTCACCGATGAGGTCATCAAAATCCACCGCATTCGCGGCACGCAGGCGGCGCTGGTACTCCGCGAAGACGCGAGCGACGGTGAGCTCAAACGGGTTCTTGGTCTTTTCGGCCTCAGCCAGTGCGGTCTCTGGCGAGGTCATTTCATTCTTATGGTTAGAAATCTGGTTAGCCAGTACGCGTGAGGTGAACTTCTTGATGTCCAGCTGCATGTCTTTGGCAATCATGGTGAGCAAACGCCGTGAGTCATCACCGTCATAGATGGTGAAGTTGGTGTTCAGCCCCGGCACCAACTGTGCCTGCTGGCGCAAAATACGCACGCAAATGGAGTGGAAAGTTGCCACCCACATGCGCTCAGCAACGGGACCTACTAGCTGGCCAACGCGCTCTTTCATCTCAGCCGCGGCCTTGTTGGTAAAGGTAATAGCCAGAATTTCCCACGGCGCTACCCCACGGTGCCCCATGAGATAAGCAATACGCCGGGTGAGCACCGCAGTCTTGCCGGAGCCTGCACCAGCAACAATCAACAGTGGCGAACCGGAATGTTTAACTGCTTCGACCTGCTCAGGGTTAAGCCCGTCTACTAATTTCTCAGGGCTCACCGCTATGTGTGGTCGGTTGCTTCGGCTTTCCCCACCGCGGTTCACCGGTGCGCTAAATGGTGAGTTCGAAATACCTGCGTTCGACTGCTCTTCGCCGCGAGTCCGACCGCTAAATGGGTTGGAAGACGCCCCACCGGAAACTGGCGCGAACGGGTTGCGCTTCGCCTGGGCTTCTTCGCTGGAAACGGCGGAGTCCCTAAAGAGATCCAGCACATCTTCTGGTGGCTGGTCTATATCTTCTGGTGGTGCAAACTCTGGCTCCGGCTCCAGCGGAGGAAGAGGAAGCTGATCAAAGTCATCTGGGTACTGTTGCTCGTTTTGAGACTCATTGTTCGATTCGCTGCGCATAATAACTTCCAACCTACCTGTTGCATCGGACACCACTAACTATCACCACTTTTGGGAGTTAAATATGGGTCAGTGATTTCCGTTTTCCCTACTTAGTGGCACAATATTAAACTTATGGACACCTCTTCTGAATCCGGACTTCCTGAAGCACACAACAATTCGGGCCAGGACAAACTTGCAGCAGATATCTCAGCTGGAAACAACGCTGATATTCGCATGCCATCCGGCACTGATGATCCGTTGTCGGATGCAGAGATTCAGAAGTATCGCGAAGAGATTAACAAAATGGACCGCATCATCTTAGATGCCGTCAAACGCCGCACCAAGGTCTCCCAAGCCATCGGCAAAACCCGCATGGGTTCTGGTGGAACTCGCCTGGTGCATACCCGCGAGATTTCTATTCTTAATCAGTTCCGCGATGAACTCGGTGAAGAAGGCCCGGCTATCGCCTCCGCGCTGTTGCGCATGGGCCGCGGCAAGCTCGGGTAATTAGCCCACCTATTCAGTGGGTGGCTTTCCCATGAGGGTTGTGCATATTATGCGCAACCCTCTTCTTGACGGCGATTAATTACCTGGCAGCAGAGACGCATATAAGAGATTGCACTGAGCTGGGATAAGAATCACTTTCTGCAGGGCATTCATAATTTTTTATAACAGGTATCTGCTAATAACCTGTTCGTTATGAATGCTGTATTAATTGCTGTCGCGGTCATGCTCGTGCTGGCCCTCATGCGCGTGCATGTCGTCGTCGCAATGTTCCTTGGTGCTCTAGTCGGTGGCTTACTCGCAGGCTTAGGCCTGGACGGCACCATGCTGGCGTTTCAGGACGGACTCGGCGGCGGCGCCAAGATTGCGCTGAGCTACGCCTTGTTGGGTGCGTTTGCCATGGGTGTGGCATCGACAGGCTTGCCCCAGTTGCTAGCCCATGTGCTACTTGCCCGCGTTGGCGCCACCACTGCCAAGGCTAAGACCCCAGCTACTGTCGGCGGCGGTTCCGGTGAAGCCGAGGACCCAATCATTCACGCGGCGAATCAGAAGACTGTTACCACCACCAAGTACCTCATCATTGGTGGTCTGCTGTTGATGGCAATCATGAGCCAAAACGTCATCCCGGTGCACATCGCGTTTATTCCGCTGATTGTGCCGCCGCTGCTGACGGTGTTTAACAAGCTCGGCATTGACCGTCGTGTTATTACTTCGGTGCTGACTTTCGGTCTGGTCACCACCTACATGTTCATTCCAGTAGGCTTTGGCTCAATCTTCCTCAATGACATTTTGCTGTTCAACATCAATGAAGCAGGCATGGACACCACTGGTGTAAACATCATGCAGGTCATGGCCATCCCCGCTACCGGCATGCTGGTCGGTCTGCTCATCGCAGTGTTTATCAGCTACCGCAAGCCACGCGTGTATGAAGACCGCCCACTGTCAGAAGAGGCAGAAGCGCAAGAGATTTCCACCTACAAGGTTGGCGTTGCGCTAGTAGCCATTGTTGCGACTTTTGCCGTGCAGGTCATCATGCAGGCGCTTAGCTTTGAGGCCGACGGCTTACTGGTCGGTGCGCTTGTCGGCCTGGCCATCTTGCTGCTCACCGGCGCTGTGAAGTGGAACAATGCTGATGATGTCTTCTCCGCCGGTATGCGCATGATGGCGCTGATTGGTTTCATCATGATCACCGCACAGGGTTTTGCCGCCGTGATGACAGAAACCGGTGAGGTCGAATCGCTGGTGGACACCGTTGCATCCGTCTTTGGTGAAAACCAGGCTGCCGCCGCAGCCGCCATGCTCTTTGTCGGTTTGGTTGTCACCATGGGCATTGGCTCGTCCTTTTCCACCCTGCCAATCATCACCGTCATTTTCGTGCCGCTGTGCATGTCGTTGGGCTTTTCCACCATGGCTACCGTTGCGATTATCGGCACCGCAGGTGCGTTGGGTGATGCCGGTTCACCTGCTTCAGACTCCACGCTGGGCCCAACAGCTGGTCTAGACGCCGATGGTCAGCATGACCACATCCGGGATTCGGTCATTCCAACCTTTATTCACTACAACATTCCATTGTTGATTGCTGGTTGGATTGCGGCAATGGTGCTCTAAGCACGCTATCTTCTTTCGCCTTTGGTCTCCTTCACTTGTTTGTGGAGGAGACTTTTGTTGTTTCGCTCCTCAAACAGAAATTTTGGCTAGTTTAGAGGTAGCTTTTTTAACTACTTTCGCTGCTGGCATTTGAAAGGTCAATCATGGATATCACGCAACAGCCTGCATGGACGAAGCTTCAACAATTGTTTGAGGCGAAGAAGGACACAACGTTGAGGGAGCTTTTTGCTGCCGATGCCACCCGGGCGTCCACGCTCACCTTCGACGCCGCCGGGCTTCATGTGGATCTGTCGAAGAACCTCATTGACGCTGAGGTTCACTCCGCGCTGGTTGAGCTGGCCCAGCAGGCTGGCGTGGAAGAACGCCGCGCGGATATGTTTGCCGGTAAGCACATCAACACCACCGAAGACCGCGCCGTGCTGCACACTGCGCTGCGCATCCCGGTGGAGGATGACTTGGCGGTTGATGAACAAGACGTGGCTGCCGATGTCCACGAGGTTCTGGGCCGCATGCGTGATTTTGCAACCGCGCTGCGTTCCGGAAACTGGTTGGGCCATACTGGCCACACCATCAAGAAGGTGGTCAACATTGGTATTGGCGGTTCCGACTTGGGCCCGGCCATGGCCGCGCAAGCGCTGCGCAGCTACGAAGTCGCGGGTATTTCCGCAGACTTCGTCTCCAATGTAGATCCTGCTGACTTGGCAAAGACCCTTGATGGCCTGGATGCCGGTTCAACGCTATTCATCATTTCCTCGAAGACTTTCACCACCCAGGAGACTTTGTCCAATGCGCATGCGGCACGCCGCTGGCTGCTGGAGCAGTTCGATGGTGATGAGTCGGCGGTGTCCAAGCATTTCGTGGCTGTGTCCACCAACGCGGAGAAGGTGGCAGAGTTCGGCATTGATACCGCCAACATGTTTGGTTTCTGGAACTGGGTTGGCGGCCGTTACTCCGTTGATGCTGCCATCGGTTTGTCCTTGATGTGCACTATTGGCCCACTGGACTTCATGCGTTTCCTCGAAGGCTTCCACGCCATGGATGAGCACTTCCGCACCGCGCCTTTGGAGTCCAACGTTCCAGCGCTCATGGCGTTGTTGAGCGTGTGGTACACCAACTTCTACTGTGCGCAGTCGCACGCGGTGCTTCCATATTCTGAGGATCTCGGCCGCTTCCCTGCATACCTGCAGCAGTTGACCATGGAATCCAACGGTAAGTCCGTGCACCATGATGGCTCAGCAGTATCAACCAAGACCAGCCCAATTTATTGGGGTGAGCCAGGCACCAACGGCCAGCACGCTTTCTTCCAGTTGCTGCACCAAGGCACGCACCTGATTCCAGCGGATTTCATTGGCTTTGCGCGTCCGAAGGAAGACTTCCCTACCGCTGAGGGCACCGGTTCCATGCATGATCTGCTCATGGGCAATCTCTTCGCGCAGACCAAGGTGTTGGCCTTCGGCAAGAATGCCGAAGAAATCGCAGCGGAAGGAATCGCTGAAGAGCTCGTTGCGCACAAGGTCATGCCGGGCAACCGCCCAACCACCACCATCTTGGCCGAGGAGCTGACCCCAGCTGCCTTGGGCAGCCTGATTGCACTGTATGAGCACATCGTGTTTGTAGAGGGCGTTATCTGGGACATCAATTCCTTCGACCAGTGGGGCGTGGAGCTGGGTAAGCAGCAGGCCAATGACCTTGCACCGGCTGTGTCGGGCGATGCTGATATTGATACCGGCGATTCCTCAACTGATGACCTGATTTCCTGGTTCCGCTCTCACCGTTAATTGCCAGAAACTCACTAGCGCCCATTCAGTGAGAGTTCACCGCTTGTACATTATTCTCGGACACAATAGAGCAGTTACCCGTGACTACTAAAGTGAACATTTGAGAGGTGGGCTTAGCTCGTGCAGGGAATTATTGATTGGATCATCCAGCTGATGGAGGTTCTCGGCGCCCCCGGTGTCGGAATCGCCATCCTGCTGGAGAATCTCTTTCCCCCAATCCCCTCCGAGGTAGTGCTGCCGCTGGCAGGTTTCACCATCGCCCAGGGCAGCTTGTTTTTCTGGCCTACCTTTATTTGGGCCACGGCTGGTTCCATCATCGGCGCGTGGTTGCTCTATGGAGTCGGCGCGTGGATTGGCGCGGAACGCCTGCGCAAGATTGCGGACTGGATGTGGCTGGTTGAACCAGAAGACGTTGATAAGTCTTTGCACTGGTTTGATAAGTACGGCCCTGCATCCGTCTTCTTCGGACGTTTCATCCCGGGTATCCGCTCGCTGATTTCCATTCCAGCCGGCATTGACCGTCTGAGCCCAGTGAAGTTCACACTGTGGACCGCCATTGGTTCCGCTGGTTGGAACGCCCTGCTCATCGTGCTGGGTATGTGGCTCGGTGAGTCTTACACCGTGGTTGCTGATTACGTTGACCAGTACTCCACCGTTGCCTATGCATTGATTATCCTCGCGGTTGTCGCAGTCATTATCTTGCTTGTTCGCCGCAGCAAGAAGCGCAAGACCACCACGATGGAACACACCGAGCCTTCGGCACGTTCGGAGTCTTCAAACGCGCCACAGCAAACGGATGCTTCGCAGCTTGCCGATGACTCCGCCGACGACGCTTCACCCCGCAGCAACAGGCAGTAACTTCTCATTGCTCAGAGCGGTATCCAATAAAAGCAGCGCCGCGCACTCCCCCAGAATATGGAGGGTGCGCGGCGCTGCTTTTGTTGTGTGTGGTTTAAAGCTTGACCATTGGTTCGTAGCCGAATGGGATACGGTCGGTTGGAACGATGCTGCGTCCGAATGGGAAGCAAGTTACCGGAATCATCTTGATGTTTGCGATAGCCAGTGGGATACCAATAATCGTGACGGCCTGGCCCGCAGCGGTGACAACGTGGCCGATGGCCAGCCAGAGGCCCGCGACGATGAACCAAATAAAGTTGCCGATGGCAGAGAATCCGCCTGTGCCGCTAGACGGCTGTACAACGCTGCGCCCGAATGGCCACAGCGCGTAGCTCGCCATGCGGAAACTAGCTACACCTGCAGGAATAGTCACGATGAGCAGACACGCAATAATTCCGGCGAGGAAGTAGCCCGCTGCCAAGAGGAAGCCACCAAAAATAAACCAGATGATGTTCAAAATAGTTTTCATGGCTTCTAACTTAGCCTAAGAATCCGCCGGTAACATTAGGGATTTCACCTAGATATCCTATTTTTCGGACACTGTCAACTCCAAATGTCAAAGTCGGTACTTTCGTACCGTCTTTCACCAAAACCCTTGATTCCCCTGCCTCAGAAAGTACCCTCATGTACTAGGAACGGGGAAACCATTCCCCTGTTAATCGGAATGGGGTACAGAAGTTGAACAAGCAGGTTGTTTGCGCGCAGGTGTTCATTGAAGTTGCCTTTGTTGTCGGTAGCATTGCCGGTTCTGTCGCCGATGTGAGGGTGAGCAAGCCGTGGTAGCTGAGCTATTGCAGGGGCCAACGTTGATCATCGTGGTCGCGATGTTGGCGCTGATGACTGGGGTGTTAATCGGATTGTGGGTTTCTGAGCGCAAGGCCCAAAAAGTACTCGAGGAACAACAAGAGCAAGAAGAACTTCGGCAAATTCGTGCCTTTAACATCCTCTGGCACCTCGAGCAAAGAAATAAGGGATTGGAATGAAATATTTATTTCTCGCCGTGGAGCTTGTCATGTTGGTCATCGCCTGCGCAGCCTTCGCCATGGGATTCAATGAGATTCACAGTGCACAGATGAAGTTCAAGTCCGTGATGGTCAATGCAGATTATGGGCTGAGTGAAGCAGCGCGACTTACTGAACAAGCACACAGCATGTTCACTGCAACTGCCGTGTGCGGTGCCATCTTCTTGGTGCTCTTTCTTATTCGCCTGGTCAGGCACTCCGAGAGTGCTGTGGCGCGAGTACCACAGGTGGCCACATCCGCTGCTTGAAACGGTATAGCTAAGCCTTCAGCTATACCGCCCGGCGGGGTTGGCAATGCGGACAGACCCAGATGATGCGCTCTAGCTCGCCTTCTTCCCCACCCGCATCTGGCCCACCCAGGCGGTCAGTGTAGATGGCGCTGCCACAGCGGCGGCAGCGCTTGTTATTTCGTCCAAAGACATAGGTGGTCTCCCCGGCGCGCCGGACGCCAGTGGTCACGCGAATTGGCGAATTCCGGTTTGCCCACATGATGCGGTGGGAGATGTCAACGATCTTCTCCACCAGTTCGGGCCCGATTACGGCAACATGGTCGCTGGGATGGATGCCAGCGATGAAGCAGGCTTCCGCGCGGTATTCGTTGCCGATGCCCGCGACGTTTTTCTGATCCAGTAGTGCAGCACCAATGGAACGCTCGGGGCGGTCAAGGATGCGCGCAATCGCTTCATCCCTGCCGCTATGCTCCCATTGCTCATCCAGAATGTCAGGTCCCAGGTGTGCGATGTGGTCGTAGTAGTTGTCAATCGGATACACATCCACGTTGCCGAGGCTGTGCC
>JAUNRU010000103.1:0-4057 GCA_030535535.1 Corynebacterium casei | reverse complement strand
GCGACCCTCACCTTGGCAAGGTGATGCGCTACCAACTGCGCTACATCCGCACTGCTTCCCAACCCAAGCAATTTCTCCATGCATTTAAGCAATCATGAAACACTTGTGCTGTGTTGCGATATGAAACTTTATCCTTTGCGGCCCTAGTTTCCAAATCCCCCGCTCAACTACGCTTTAGACGCCCTTTCAGAACGCTAAATCCTGAAAACTAATTACCCCGATGTAATTCATGCGTTGTTAACCTTTCGGGCCGAGCTAACGCCACTGGCAACACCGAACTTTTCAAGAGGGCTAGATTGGTGTGATGACTGATTCAGCTTTTACGCCACTGCCGCAATCCTCTCCGCTTGCAGCGGACATCATTGGCCCAGATCCGGATCCTTCAACCCCGCATGTGCGGTTCGTTGAGGTTTCAACTCTCTCCGGGTCCGCTGCCGTATCCGGCAACAGTGGCGCGATGGGCAACAAGCTGGATACAGAAGTCTTGCTGGGAATTCGTGAGCGCTCAGACGTCATCGTCGTCGGTAGCCGTACAGTGTTGGAAGAAGACTACGGCGGAGCACAACCCACGAAAAATCGCTCTACGCCACCACCAATTGCGGTGATCACTAACTCTTTCAACGTTGATGTGAGTTCAAAGTTCATCACAGAAGCAATCACTTCTCCCCTCGTCATTGCTAACGATGACGCACTTAACGATCCCGGCTTCTCTGCCAAACGCCAGGCGCTTCTCGATGCTGGCGTGGAATTCATCAACAGTGGCACCGGAACTGCGAAAGAAATAGTTGAGCAACTGAGCAAACGAGGACTCCACAAAATCGATTGCGAAGGCGGCCCCGGGATCTTCGGGCTGTTCATCGCGGATAATGCCATCGACCAGATGTATTTGACTCTTGATCCCCAACTAACCCCAACGGTTGAGAAGAATTTGGTCTCAGACAAAGCCGCTTCCGCAGTGGGAGTGCCAACGGATGCAAATCTGCGTATGAGACTGGAGAAAGTAGCCGTGGATACAGATTCGACGGTGTTTCTACGGTACGAAGTCGCTCCGACCACGTAATATCTGCCGATGTGACAGCTGCATTTCAGAACCGGTTTGATTCCGTGTGGTCCGCTACGCGCCCATTGACCACCACGGTTGATACTGCAACCCACGATGAGGTTTCAGCAACACCGTCTCGCCTTTCGCAAGTTCTGATAGCAGCTGCGTGGCCACTGGCAATCTTGCTGGTTCTCCATCGCACTTTTATCACCGCCTTCAATGGCACAGCTACCGATGACTTCACTACGGTTTACAACGCGCTAGCACGGGCATTAGCCGGCACGCCTGTATATGACCAGGCGTATCACCATGTTGATCCGCTGTATTTGTACAACCCAGGCGCAACACTGTTGCTCTTACCCATCGGAGCCGTGGACAGCTTCGAAGCTGCTCGATACACATTCATTCTGGTCAACAGTCTGGCCATTGTCGCAGCACTCGCCATCTTGACCAGGCTTGTCGGTCATTCCATGCGCGGCCCAGTATTACCAGTGGTGACTGCCGTGGCTTTTTCCACAGAATCAGTCATCAATACTCTGACATTTTCAAACATCAACGGCATTTTGCTTTTGCTGCTGGCGGTTTTCCTCGCCTGCTTTGTCAGGTCCTTCGAATCCGCTGCGATCACTGCTGAGGCTGCCCGAGGTGTAAAGAGTTCATCACCGCGGGTATCGCCACATGTATTGCGCTATATTGCTGGCCTGGCCATTGGCCTTGCCATCGTCATCAAGCCGCAGTTCGCTCCCCTGTTGTTCATCCCCTTCATGCGCCTCGATTGGCGCACTGTGGGCACGGGCATTGCCGTCCCAGCGCTTTTGAATATCGCTGCATGGCCAATCATCCCGGGAGCCGGTGACTACCTGACCAAACTCGTTCCTTACCTCGGTGAGACTCGCGACTACGCAAACTCTTCACTCGCCGGCTGGCAGGCATACTTCGATATTTCAAACGCGCTTTACTTACCGGTGTGGCTGCTCACAGCAGCGGCAGTGGCCATCGGCGTAGTCGTTCTCCTGCGTTGGCGATCCACGGATACCTTGCTGTGGACATTGACCACCAGCGGGCTTTTGATGGTCGGCGTATTCACGTTGAGTTCCTTGGGGCAACAGTATTATTCCATGTGGCTCTTCCCCATGATGTTTACCGTCCTGCTATCCCGGAGCGTTTTCCACAGCTGGCCAGCATGGTTAGCGGCGGTTTTATTCTTGATTCCTAACAGCTGGACTTCCCCGCTGTGGCCAGATTTCGGCCGATGGATGGGCACCTACATTGGAACTATCGGCTGGGTGCTACTCATCTTCGTGACCGCTGCGACGGCCGTGGGCTGGTGGCGTTTACAAGTAAAAAATCCGGCGTAGACTCAAGGCTATGTCCGATAACTTTGTATCCCCAACAACCGGCACTGAAGCAGAGACTGACTTCTCCCAGCTCACCGAAGAACAGTGGCGTGAGCGTCTTAGCCCTGAGGAATACCAGGTACTGCGCCAAGCAGGCACCGAGCGTCCTCACATTGGTGAATACACCAATTCCACTGCGGAAGGCATCTACCGCTGCCGTGCCTGCAACGCGGAGCTCTTCCGCTCTACTGAAAAATTCGCCTCCAACTGTGGTTGGCCTTCATTCTTCTCCCCACTCGCTGGAGAAAGCATCATCGAACGCGAAGACCGCTCCCTTGGCATGGTTCGCACCGAGGTTCTCTGCGCAAATTGCAACTCGCACTTGGGCCACGTCTTTGCTGGTGAGGGCTACGACACCCCAACCGATCTGCGTTACTGCATTAACTCCATCTCCATGAGCTTTGAGGAAGCAGAAGCTTAAAAGGTAGCCGAGTTCCTTTATTCGCTTACAACGAGCAGTGGGGCGAGCATCCATTTCGGATGTCTCGCCCCACTGCTCGTTTTCGTGCATCGATGCAATTAGGCCCCCGACGCAATTATGTATCTATGTACTTATACCCTCAAACCGATTTGGTTTTATTCGGCTGGGATTAAGGAAGGATTTCAATCAGTTCAGAAACATCCTTCACACGACGGCCGGTGTGGAATGGGATCTCCTCACGAACATGCAGACGCGCTTCGGTGTAGCGCATCACGTACATCAGATCCACGATGCGGTCGAGCTTTGGAGCTTCGAATGCCAGGACCCACTCATAGTCACCGAGCGCGAATGCTGGAACAGTGTTAGCGCGCACGTCCGGGTAGTCACGAGCAGCCATACCGTGCTCCATCAAGATCTTGCGGCGCTTTTCATCCTCAAGCAGGTACCAATCGAAGGAGCGCACGAATGGGTACACAGCGATCCATTCTTCGGGCTCCTCGCCCATAATGAAGGAAGGCAGGTGCGACTTGTTGAATTCTGCTGGACGGTGCAGAGAGTTGCCGATCCAGGTAACGTCGGAAATTTGTCCAAGCACGGTGGTGCGACGGAATTCGGCGAAAACCTTTTGAATATCTTCAAATTCCTCAGCGTGCCACCAGATCATGAAATCAGCGCTGTCCCGCATACCTGACAGGTCGTAGATACCACGAATGATGACGGTTCCAGCTTCTTCGACAGCCTTGAAAAACTGCTGTGCTTCGGAGATCACGTCTGCACGTTCAGTACCCAATGCGCCCGCCGGCACTTTAAAGACTGCATGCTGTGAGTACTGCTGCTTCTCGTTCAGCGCTTTAAAATCGAGCTTCGCCATGTGACTTCGCCCCAACCTTTCATCAATACGAATAACTACCTCATCCATCATAAGTTCGAGGATGGAGAAATGCACCAAATGTGACACGGCGCGCCTAATCGGAATGCAGGACTTTAAACTATAGGTTGAGACTCGTGAGCATTTCCGACGCACCTACCCAGCACTCAACTGGCGCCCCTACGCCTATTTCAGGCAATCAGGACGGAGCGCAAGGCACTGCTGGCGATTCAGAGAACAAGACCCCACCAGCCTTTTCGCAAGCTGTAGAGTCGATGCACGCGGCACAGCTGCGCGATGAGATTACTTTGGGCACCATTCGCCCACCA
>JAUNRU010000050.1:0-20753 GCA_030535535.1 Corynebacterium casei | reverse complement strand
GATGATCCATTGATCCCACGTCGCATCGAATCCATCGTCAACAACTCCCGCGTCGCATTCCGCGATGTTGACCTGGATGACCGCCAAGATGAGTGGGTAGGCTCCCGTCCAGTTACCCCAGACGGACTGTCGCTAATTGGTGAGACCAAGTCCCGCAACGTCTTCGTTGCCGGTGGCCACGGCATGTGGGGCATCGTCCTGGGCCCAGCAACCGGTAAGTACCTGGCTGAGCTCATCGACACCGGCGTCACCAATGATGTCATCAAGCCAATGGATCCACTGCGCAAGAACTTGACTACGGTCAACCCATTCAAGAAGTAAGTTAAGCAAGCCGAAAAACTGGCTGCTTAACTTTCCCGTCTCTTTTTCACAAAGAAACCGCAGCGCCCCCACCTTCAGGGCACTGCGGTTTCTTAGTTTTACTGCTTACTGCTTATCGCTTAGCAGTTGTTGCTTTTAGGAAGCAGACTCGATAGCTGCCTTCATGTCAGCGGTAGCGTCATCAACAGACTTGCCGTCGGTCAGCGCAGCGTATGCGTTGTCCTGGATAGCCTTAGAGATAGCTGGGTAGAACGGGGAAACCGGACGAGGAGAAGCGTTCTCCAGGGATTCCTTCAGTGCTGGCAGGTAAGGGAACTGCTCAATCAGTGCCTCATCGTCGTAGATGGAAGCCAGAACTGGTGGGAAGGAAGCTTCCGCGAAGGAAGTCTGGTTCTCTTCGTTGATGATGAACTCAATGAAGTCGCGGGCGGTTGCCTTGTTCTCAGAGTTCACGTTGATGCCGTTGTTGTAGCCACCCAGGGTGGAAACGCCAACGCCGTCCTGGCCAACCAGTGGCTGTACCTCAACCTTGCCTGCGGTAGCTTCAGCTTCCTCAGCGTTGGTGTACATGTAAGGCCAGTTGATTGCGAATGCGGAGTCGCCTTCGGTGAAGGTCAGGTTGGTTTCTTCCTCAGTAGCAGCGGTGGACTCACGGGAGATGGTGCCATCCTCGTATGCGTCAACTAGAGCCTGCAGGCCAGCCTTGGATTCATCGGAATCAACGGTCACGTTGCCGTCTTCATCCAGAACCTTGCCGCCCCAGCCTTCCATGAAGCCAACGGTGTTCACAGTCAGACCCTCATACTGCTTGAGCTGAGTGGTCAAACATGCTGTGCCGTCTTCGAGTGCCTCACATGCGGAAGCCAGCTCATCGAAGGTGGAAACCTCTTCTGGTGCCAGGTCAGTGTTGCGGAAGAGCAGCTGGCCGTTGGTGTTTTGTGGCAGTGCGTAGAGGGTGTCGTTGTAGGTTGCAGACTCCACGGTTGCTTCCAGCAAGTTGGAGGTGTCAACTTCCAGCTCGCCTTCCAGCGGTGCAAGCCACTGGTTCGCAGCAAAGTCAGCGGTCCAGATGACATCCAGCGCCATGACGTCATAGTCAGCGTTGCCTGCCTGCAAGGACTGCACCAGGGTTTCGCGCTGCGCGTCGGCTTCACCGGCGAGCTCTGACAGAGTTACCTCTTCATCAGGGTTTTCTTCATTCCACTTTTCAATGATTGGAATGAGCTTGTCAGTGTCGTTCTTGCCCATGGCGAAGGTGATTGGGCCACGGCCTTCTTCAGAAGCGCCATCATCGGTGGCGGCGTCATCAGATGCTGCGGAGTCTTCACCAGTATCGGTTGCGGAATCCGTGGATGAATCAGAAGAACATGCGGATAGGGTCAATGCTGCAATCGCGGTGGTAACTACAGCGCCAGTGCGAGCTGAGCGGAAGAGGGACTTCTTCATGTTGGTTGCTACCTTTTCTTTTATGGAACACCAGTTGGAATTACCCTAAGATACGGGCACTACCCAGCGGAAGCTTTTGGGGAATTTCCCCCGCGTCGGGGGTAGAAAAACAGTGAATTATATCGGGTAAAGTTCATAATTTCGGCAAGTATGCTGGAACGCATGAGTAGTGCAAGCGCGAAAAGCGAAGAACTAGACCTTGCCCGTATCCGCACTGATTTGGTGGAAAGCGGGCTGTATTCTGCAGTGGATCACACCGCGCAGACGGGGTCCACCAACACTGATTTGATGCAGGCTGAGGTAGTGCAGGACAGCGCAGTTTTGCTTGCCGATGAACAAGTCTCCGGCAAAGGCCGCCTCGGCCGCGTGTGGTCTGCACCTGCGAAGACGCAGATCATTCAGTCAGTTGTTTTATTGCCGCGCTCTTTGGACCACCTCGGTACGCTGCCGCTAGCAGCGGGACTGGCCGTTACGGACATCGTGAAAGGCGCGCAGCTGAAGTGGCCAAATGACGTCCAGATTGAAGGTAAGAAGCTCTGCGGCATTTTGGCGGAAGCAGGTCCTGTCAGCGGGGCAGCGGGTGGCAAAGGCGGAGGCTTTGGTGCCTCGGCATCAGGGGAGCCAGCAGCGCGCGTGGTCTTGGGGCTTGGGCTCAACGTGTCTTTGAGCAAAGAGCAGCTGCCCATTGAGAACGCGACGTCGCTTGCGCTGGAAGGTCAAGAAACAGATCGCACTGAATTAACCATTGCTCTGCTAACCGCATTGCACAAGCGCCTTAATCAATGGGAAAACCAGGACCCAGAATTGATGAAGGACTACCGCAAGGTGTCTTCGTCCATCGGTATGAGTGTGCGGCTGGAAGCACCCACCGGAGACATTTATGGCGAAGTGCTCGGTGTTGCGGATGACGGCCGAATCAACGTTGGTGGGCAGTATTACTCTGCCGGCGATGTGATTCATCTTCGTCCTGACAACCGCTAACTAGTAAGCTTGGAGCCCATGAGCATAGTCAAGATGGGTCACGGTGAGGTCAAGCATGTTGATGTCACCGCGCCATATCGCGCTTTGCTGTGGCCAGTACTAGAGCTTGTCCTGATAACAGGCATTTGCTGGATTGGTATCGGTTGGCTCGATGTCAAGGTCAACAACCAGGCTTTTGACGTGGCTATTCGCAATGCCGTGGTTGCTATTTGGGCAGCACTATCAGTGTGGCGTTTTGTCATTCCGGTCATGCGTCACCGCCGCAAGCGCTTCATCGTGACCAATCACCGGGTCATTGCACGCGCTCCGACCTTCCAGGGGCAGACAGACTCTATTCCTTTGCGCGATATTGTTGGGGTGCGCCGTCGCCGCGGCGGAATCTCCCTCGCTATCCGTGGTTATGACCGCGCCATCCATTTCCCGGACGTGCCTAAGACCAAGCGCATTGAAAAGGTGCTCAACCAGCAGATTTCAGAAATGGCCTCTCCCATCTGGCGCTAGTGCGGCAGTCGGGGATTGTGCCCCAAACACCTTGCCTGTGGATAACCTACCTGTTTCGTCGACACATCAACGTAGTTATCCACAGGTTTTTCAATTAGCACTAGCCAGGGGTTGCGCTAGCGGTTTAGCGTTAGTGGCATGAAAAATTACAAAGCATTCATCCAATTTAACAGGCAAGGGATCGGCATATTCCGCTCCATAGGCAACCGATCGGTGGAAGAAATGATGAGCGATGGTCATTCAAGGCAGACGGCGAAGAAATACCGGGCCATGGCCGACCTCCTCTTCGGTCCCACCGAATCTCCAGACCTACAACGCGAGTTTGTCGCGTTGGGAGAAAAACGAGAGATAAGCCTAGAACGCCTACTGATGATTGAAAAGCACGCTAGCAAGCTGAAGAAACCAGGGGCAGCCTGGGCACTACGTTCAGAACTCGTTGCTCTTGAAGGAACCTACGAAGTAGTCGATGACTATGGCCGAGAGTGCGTCAAGGTAGAAGCGCGGCGCGAAGTCGAAGAAGCTCGGCGTGCTGCGACCGGAAGCTCAGAGAGTATTTTCTCCAAGCGGACAGCTCGTAACTAAAGCCTACGGCTTTAGTCCTTGACCTCGGTGGTGTGTAATTGCTCGTCGAGATCTTCCGGCCACAGGTTGGCGCGGGAGAACTCGCGGGTCATCGGCAAGCGAAGCTCTAAATCCGTACCCGGGCACAACTCAATGGTCGCGTTATCCACTACGTAGTCCAGCACATGACCGCCTCGGCTGAAATCTGCATCTATGAAATGCATGTGACAGCCCGGCACATTCACGCCCTTTTCAAACACCGGCGTGCGGAAACCACCGAGAGTGCCGGCGACATTGGTGAAGGTGTGCTCGGCATCAGCAGAAACCGCTTCTGTCATGGGAGGGTATGGCTTTTCCTGCTTTGTCACCGTGCGCACTTTGACTGAAGAAAAAGTGCCCGTGATACGCACCGCGTACATGTAATTCGCGGAAGGCTCTACCTCATCAATGAATGCGCTAAGCGCTTTGCGTTCCATATTGTGGGGCGCTTTATAGGTTATGCGAGGCACAAACTTCGTGGCTACAGCGAAAGGCGTGTGCAGCTCAGTGCTGGCCTCACGTGCTGTGCCATCACTGAGCAACTGGTAGCAGATGCCATCCAAAATAATCATTTCCCCGTCTAGAGCATCAAATGTGCCAATTCCGAAGTCCCCCTTATCCAATAATTCCCCGATTGACATCTCACCGTCATAGATTCCATCCAGCAGTGCGGTCATCAGCGAATTTTGAAAGATACTGTGTCGTGGCCAAGTAAGGTCAGTCATGTACATGACGCTAGTATTGAACGCGTGAGTGAACAAGGATCAAACCCAGAAGGTAACCCACAAGCACACGTTTCCGGCATGCCGGTCATCGCCGTTATTGGTGATGGACAGCTGGCGCGCATGATGCAGACGGCTGCGATTGAACTTGGCCAGTCCCTGCGGCTGCTGGCCGGCGCGCGTGATGCTTCGGCGGCGCAGGTCTGCGCGGACGTGGTCCTTGGTGATTACACCAAGTATGAGGACCTGCTCAAGGCAGTGGAAGGCTCCACCGCGGTGACCTTTGACCATGAGCATGTTCCTAATGAGCACCTGACTGCTTTGATCGATGCTGGCTACAACGTGCAGCCGCAGCCTTCTGCGCTGATTAATGCGCAGGACAAGCTGGTAATGCGTGAGCGTCTGACCGAACTTGGTGCTCCGCTTCCGCGCTTTACCGCTATTGAATCGGCACAAGATGCTTATGAGTTCTGGACCTTGACCGGTGGCCAGGTCTGTCTGAAGGCGCGCCGCGGCGGCTATGACGGCAAGGGCGTGTGGTTCCCTAAGGATGAATCTGAGCTGACGGCTTTGGTCTCCGATCTGACTCGCCGTGGTGTTCCGCTGATGGCTGAGGAAAAGGTCGCACTTGTTCGCGAATTATCCGTTCTGGTTGCCCGTACTCCATCCGGGGAAGTTGCTTCCTGGCCTTTGACTGAGTCAGTACAGCGCAACGGCGTGTGCGCGGAAGCCGTAGCTCCGGCACCGAATATGAACCCGGAATTGAAAAAGCGCGCGGAAGAACTCGGTGAGAAGATCGCCACCGAACTTGGCGTCACCGGCGTGCTGGCTGTTGAGCTCTTCGCATTCACCAATGACTCCGGTGAAGAAGACATCGCCGTCAACGAACTGGCAATGCGCCCACACAACACCGGACACTGGACCCAGGATGGTTCTGTGACTTCGCAGTTTGAACAGCACTTGCGTGCGGTCATGGATGAGCCTTTGGGCGACACCGCGGCGCTTGCGCCAGTAACCGTTATGGCCAACGTCCTGGGCGCGGAAACTGATCCTGAGATGCCGATGGGGCAGCGCGCGACTGAGGTGTCCCGCCGATTCCCACGCGCAAAGATCCATCTGTACGGCAAGGGACATCGCCCAGGCCGTAAGATTGGCCACGTTAATCTCACCGGCGATGATGTGGAAGCAACCCGCCGTGATGCCCGCCTGGCAGCTGACTTCCTGGTCAACGCCACATGGAGCGATCAATAAGCCACAAGACTTATTAATCGCAATTAGCTCATAAGCACTGGAGGAAAGAAATGACTGCACCACTCGTAGGCCTCATCATGGGCTCAGATTCTGACTGGCCCACCGTTGAACCAGCTGCTGAGGTTCTCGCCGAATTTGGTATTCCATTCGAGGTCGGTGTGGTGTCTGCCCACCGCACCCCGGAAAAGATGCTGGATTACGCCAAGAAGGCGCATACCCGCGGCATCAAAACCATCATCGCGTGCGCCGGCGGTGCAGCGCACCTTCCAGGCATGGTTGCTGCGGCAACCCCGCTGCCAGTCATTGGCGTGCCCCGCGCACTCAAGGATTTGGACGGTCTGGATTCCCTGCTCTCCATCGTGCAAATGCCCGGCGGAGTTCCAGTAGCGACCGTGTCCATCGGTGGTGCGAAGAATGCTGGCTTGCTGGCCGTACGTATTTTGAGCGCCGGCATCCCAGAACTGGTGGAGCGCATGGTTGCGTACCAGGAAAACATGGCGAATGAAGTTGAGCAAAAAGATGCCAACCTGCGCGCCAAGCTGATGGGTGAGTAGAGCTTCAACGCTATGAACCGTGCCGACCCCATTGTGGTTTTAGGATCGCGTGTGACTAATGGCCAACCGGGAGCCTTGTTGGTATCTCGATTGAACAAAGCCTTAGCTGTGGCGCAGCAATTTCCTGAAGCGAAAGTGATTGTTTCTGGCGACGGGGAAGCCGTTGTGATGAGCCGATACCTCATTGATCATGGCCTGGACCCAGCGTGCATCGTGGAAGAGCCAGCTGCAACCAGCACAAATGAGAACCTCGAAAACTCCCACGCATTAGCCAAAGATGCGCGTGTGCTGCACGTGGTCACCAATGAATTCCATAGCCTGCGCACCAGGCTGTGGGCATGGCATTTGGGCATTCCCATCAAAATGCACCAAACGTTAACTCCTAAGAACTACCGTCTGCGCAACTATTCGCGGGAAATCCTTGCCACCCCGCACTCCGCTGCCCGAATCCTGTGGCGTAAATTTCGCGCCCGATTCTAAGGCGGATTTGAAGCCCGATTCTCAGACGGTCTGTTGTCCACGGGGACATCGAAAAGCTTTTGCTCAGCGTGGTTCTGCGAAGAATCTTCTCAGCAGGCTTCGCAAATCTTTTACCCCGGATTAGTGTGTTGGATCATAGGCTAACTTGTCTTGCCCCTAGAACACACTAGTATTTCCCTCAAGCCACATGCCGATATCTGCACCACCACTGCCGGATTATCGCTGCGAGATGTCCCCACCCAGAGGGCAGAGGTCACCTACACATTGGCCTTGGTGAAGTACAACAATCAAATCTCTTGCATCGCGCCATGCCCACATCGCATGCGCTGCTGGATGCAGGAGTCTTTATTATCTGGGAGCATGCACAATGTCTAACAAGACGTCTAAAAAGGGCGATGTTTTACAAGCATCAATGACGAAGAAGGAACGCGCACGCGAGGACCGTTCCGCAGCTATCGCTGTGACTGCGTTCCCGGTATTTATTCTTGTGGGCACCGCGCTGGCCTGGATTTTCCCAGAACCATTTGTTCCACTGGGGGATTACATCACCCAATTCTTGATGATCATTATGTTTGGAATGGGCTTGACCCTGACCATTCCGGACTTCAAGGAAATTGCTAAGCGCCCACTCCCAATCCTCATTGGTGTTATCGCGCAGTTCGTCATCATGCCTCTGGGCGCAGTCCTAGTGGCAAAGATTCTGGGCCTGAATCCAATGCTGGCTGTTGGCCTGCTCATGCTTGGCTCCGTGCCTGGCGGCACCTCTTCCAACGTAATTACCTACCTGGCCCGCGGCGACGTCGCCCTGTCTGTTGCAATGACCTCGGTGTCCACCTTGGTGTCTCCAATCATGACCCCGATTCTCATGCTGTTGCTCGCGGGTGCGGAAACTGAAGTTGATGGCGCGGGCATGGCCATGACCCTGGTTCAAACCGTTCTGGTTCCAGTAGTTGGCGGCTTGGTCCTGCGCTACCTGCTGGACCGTTGGATCGGCTACATTGCTCCAGTTCTGCCATGGATTTCCATCTTGGGCATCGGCGGCGTTGTCTTCCCGACCGTGGCGAACAACGTTGACCTGCTGGTTCAGATGGGTCTCATCGTGTTTGCTGCAGTCTTGCTGCACAACGTGCTCGGATACGCCTTGGGCTACTTCACCGGCAAGGTGTTGAAGATGCCGGAGTCTTACAGCCGCACCATGGCTGTTGAGATTGGTACCCAATCCGCGGGTCTGGCATCGGGTATGTCTGCGAAGTTCTTCTCCCCAGAAGCAGCGCTTCCTGGCGCTTGTGCAGCCGTACTTCACAACATCACTGGTGCCATCTTCTCCGCCATTGCTCGTCGCTTCCCAACCGAAGAGCAAAAAGCACTGGAATCGGAGTCAGCTGCAAACCCTGCTGAAACCGCACCAGTCAAGGCCTAGCAACAACGTCAGTCTTTCCCTGAGATTGGCTGAGCTTCCCTGAGTTCATAAACATTCCCTGTCACTTGCAAATGATTTCTAACGCTTACTAGCGTTCAGCGAAACGTAGAGTTTCAGCTCCTGCCAGCCCCGCGACGTCAAACAACGATGCCGCGGGGCTGGCTTTGTTGTGCCCAAATCGATTGCGTAATGCAATTTCATTCGCCCACTATTGTGAGCCAAGAAATAGCCCTAATAAGGGGGTGGTCTGGTTCACAATATTTTCAGATAGCTCTATGGTTAACTTTGAGCAAACTTCATGTTCATAGGCCTAATTAGCATTTCGAGCAAACAATAGTTTGCTAATTGAACTTGTTCGAGCGCCGAATTTCTTAAAAATTCCCGAAATTTTAAGGCATATTAATCCCTACGAGGATCCCCACAAGGATCCTTAATTTGGACCCCTATCAAGGAGAAAACTCAATGACCGCTTCACGCCGACGGGCACGAATTCTTGCCCCAGCTCTTGCGCTAATGACTGGTCTCGCACTCACCGCGTGTGCATCCACCGGTGACGAATCCGGCTCAGATGGTGCAGGCGGCGACTCAAACGGTGAGTCCTCAGGCGACGCCATCGTTGTTGGTACCACCGACAAGATCACCCGCCTTGACCCAGCTGCTTCCTACGACAACGGCACCTCGCAGGTAGCCCGTCAGGTTTACGGCTACCTCATGGAATCGGAGCCAGGCTCTGAGGACCCAACTCCAGTTCCATCCCTGGCTGAGTCTGGTGAATTTACCTCACCAAGCGAGTTCACCGTGAAGCTGAAGGAAGGTCTGACCTTTGCCAACGGCAATGAGCTGACTTCCTCTGACGTGAAGTTCTCCTTCGACCGTCAGATTGGCATCAACGATCCGAACGGTCCAGCATCCCTGCTGGGCAACCTGGAATCCGTTGACACCCCAGATGATCTGACCGTGGTATTCAACCTGAAGCAGGAAAATGACCAGACCTGGGTTGGCGTGCTGAACTCTCCAGCGGGTCCAATTGTTGACGAAGAGGTCTTCTCCGCCGATGAGGTCCTGGACAACCAGGCTGTTGTTGATGCAGAGCCTTTTGCAGGCCAGTACACCATCTCCAACTTCTCTGAGAACGAGCTGATCAGCTACTCCCCAGTGGATACCTACCAGGGTGTTCTGGGTGATGTACAAAATGGTGGCGTTGATGTTCGCTACTACGCTGATGCATCCAACATGAAGCTTGATATTGAGCAAAACAACATTGACGCTGCATACCGCTCACTGTCTGCAACTGACATTGAGGATCTGCGCAACGCTGATGGCGTTCAGGTCATTGATGGTCCTGGTGGCGAAATCCGCTACATCGTCTTCAACTTCAACACCCAGCCATTCGGCGCCACAACCGAAGACGCTGATGAAGAAAAGGCAAAGGCAGTACGCCAGGCAATCGCAGCATCCATTGACCGCGCAGCGATTGCGAAGGACATCTACCGCGACACCTTCGCACCGCTGTACTCTTCCGTTCCAGAATCCATGGTTGGCGCAATCGAGCCAGTTAAGGACCTGTACCTCACTGAAGATGGCGGCCCAGATGTAGACAAGGCAACCCAGATTCTGGAAGATGCTGGCGTGACCGAAACCGTCAACCTGGCGCTGCAGTACAACCCAGACCACTACGGCCCATCCTCTGGTGATGAGTACGCGATGATCAAGGCGCAGCTGGAAGACACCGGTCTGTTCACCGTTGACCTGCAGTCCACTGAGTGGGTGCAGTACCAGAAGGACCGCGTCCAGGATGTCTACCCGCTGTACCAGCTGGGTTGGTTCCCAGACTTCTCTGACCCAGACAACTTCCTGACTCCGTTCTTCACCACGGATAACTTCCTGGGTAACCACTTCGATAACGCTGAAGCCGATTCCGTCATCCGCCAGCAGGCAGTGACCGAAGACGAAGCAGAGCGCGAAGAACTGCTGGGCCAGGCACAGGAAATCATGGCTGAAGAGCTGTCCACCATCCCACTTCTGCAGGGACGTCAGTTCGCATTCGCAGCTGAGGGAGTAGAAGGCGTAACCCTCGATGCGTCCTACCTGTTCCGCTACGGCTCATTGTCGAAGTAAGTCCTCCAAGTACCTAAGCAGTACTCGGACTTGCACTCTCGAATTCGAATCGAAGGAAAAGTAAAGCTATGACGACCGCAACCACCCAAGCGGTTGCGGAAGAGCAAGAAACGGATAAGGAGCGTGGCGGCGGCTTCGCGCGCTACATCCTTATCCGTTTCTTGTTGATCTTCCCAACAATTTTCATCCTCGTCACCACGGTGTTCTTCCTCATGCGATCCACCGGTGATCCCATCACAGCAGCTCTTGGTGGACGCTTGTCCGCAAGCGATCTGGAAGCCCGAATTGCAGAAGCCGGATATGACCGACCCCTGCTGATTCAGTATTTTGAGTACCTCGGCCAGATTGTTCGCGGTGATTTCGGAACGACGTTTACCGATGGCCGCGAAGTAACAGACATCCTCATCCAATACGGTGCGGCAACCTTTGAACTGGTGCTCTACGCACTTATTGTTGCACTCATTATTGGTATTCCACTGGGCATGATTGCGGCACGTTTCCGTGACCGCTGGCCAGATGGATTCCTGCGTATCTTCGCCATCTTGGCCTATGCCACCCCGGTCTTCTTCGTGGGCCTGCTGCTCAAGCTGATCTTCTCCGTTCAGTTGGGCTGGTTCCCAATTTCAGGACGCGTATCCACATCCGGTGCGAGTACCTTGAACCGGATTACCAATCCAACTCCGTTCTATTTGCTTGATGCCATCAGGCTTGGTGATGTCGATTTGATCATTGACTGTCTGCGTCACGCTGCACTTCCAGCGCTCGCCTTGGGCTTGCTCATCGGTGGCGTATTCCTTCGCCTGGTGCGTACCAACTTGATTGGCACCTTGGAGCGTCAGTACATCGAGTCTGCACGCTCACGCGGCGTGAAAGAATCCCGATTGGTTACTACCCACGCGCTGCGTCCAGCTTTGATTCCAGTTATCACCGTGATGGGTATGCAGATTGCGCTCTCCTTGGGCGGCGCTGTTCTGACTGAGACTACCTTCGAGTGGAATGGCCTGGGCTTCGTCCTGGTGCAGTACATGCAAGCCCGTGACTTCGTCGCAGTGCAAGGCATTGTGATGCTCATGGCTGTCATTGTTGCGGTCACCAACTTCATTGTTGACATCATTGCTGCACTCATCGACCCGAGGGTGAGGTTCTAAAAGAAAATGACTAGTACACAAATCTCTTCCCAACAGGCCCGCTGGAAGCGTCTACCCATTATCAAAGACGTCATCCGCTCCGCAGGGCTGCAGCGAGTCATGCTGATTGCCGGTCTGATTTTGACCATCGGCTTCATCATCACCGCTATTTTTGCCCCGCTCATCGCGCCTTATTCCTGGGCACAAACTTCAGGTGAATTCGGCTCCTTCGGTACCCAACAGCCGCCATCAGATACCAATATCTGGGGCACCACTGTTTCTGGGTTTGACGTGTTCTCCCGCGTCATTTGGGGAACCCGCACCGCCGTCGCCGTGATTATCGCAGCGGTTGCTGCGTCTATGATTCTGGGCGTTCTTCTTGGTCTTATCTCCGGCTACATCGGTGGCTGGTTGGACCGCGTCATGGTCATGATTGCAGACGCCGTTTATGCTTTCCCATCCCTGCTGCTGGCAATCGTTATGTCTATTGCATTGACCGGCGGTCGCTCCAGTGCCATCGGCGGTATCGCCGCGGCAGCACTGTCCATCACCGTGGTGTTTATCCCACAGTACTTCCGCGTGGTTCGTGCGGAAACAGTAAGGCTGAAGGCTGAACCATTCGTGGAATCAGCGCTCGTGGTTGGTGCCTCGCACTGGCGCGTGATGATTGTTCACATCTTCAAAAACGCGACCCGAACCCTGCCGCTGATTTTCACGCTGAATGCTGCCGAAGCAGTGCTCACCCTGGCGGGCCTGGGCTTCATCGGCTTCGGTATTGAGCCAACATCCGCTGCGGAGTGGGGCTATGACCTCAACCGTTCCATTTCTGACGTGACCTCCGGTATTTGGTGGACAGCCATCTTCCCAGGCTCAGCCATCGTCTTGGCGGTACTGGGCGTGACCTTGGTGGGTGAGTCGCTTAATGACTTGAACGACCCACGTTTGCGTATTCGCCGCAAGCGAAAGAAAACGCAAGGTTCACGTTTCGACAGCACTGATAATGCCCCGATTAACGAGGTAAAGAATGTCTAATTCAATTCCATCCTCCAACAACCCCGCTGGCGATGCGCCAAAGCATGGCTCAGATCAGGTTGCAGCACAGAAGCCGGAGAGCGAAGCGAAGCATTCGGCGCTGAACTCTGATGAAAATCGCGTGAGCATCGACAAGCTCAATGTGGGCTTTGATACCGACGGCGGCTTTGTGCACGCTGTACGTGGCGTCAACCTGAATGTCCGCCAAGGTGAAATTGTTGCCCTGGTCGGTGAGTCCGGATCCGGAAAGACCGTTACTGCCCGTTCTATCCTGGGACTGGTGGGAGACACTGCGCACTCCGAAGGCATTGTGCTGGTGGAAGGCTCTGATGTCTTGACCAAGTCAGGCAGTGACCTGCGCAAGATGCGCGGCAGTGATGTGTCCATGGTCTTCCAGGAACCATCCAGTTCCATGAACCCAGTCTTTCCCATCTGGTGGCAGATGGCGGAAGGCTTGCGCGCGCACAATCCGAAGATCAAGAAGAAGGAAATCCGCGAACGCTGCATCCGGGCACTGACTGCCGTTGGTATTCCGGACCCAGAAAAGCGTATTGACCGCTACCCGCATGAATTCTCCGGTGGTCAGAAACAGCGCATCATGATTGCGATGGCACTCGAGCTTGGTGCCAAGACCATTGTTGCCGATGAGCCAACCACCGCCTTGGACGTGACGGTGCAGGCGGAGATTCTGCAGTTGCTGCGTAACCTGCGCGATGAATACGGCACATCCATCGTGATTATTACCCACAACATGGGCGTGGTTGCTGACCTCGCCGATACCGTGGCGGTGATGTACAAAGGCCGCATTATTGAACGCGCACCGGTGCGTGAGCTTTTTGCTAACCCACAAGAGGACTACACCAAGAAGCTGCTGGGTGCGGTTCCGCACTTGGGTGCAAAGTCTTTGACTGCTGATTACACGGCGCAAGATTTCCAGGAACTTGATTCCCGCGAAGTCCTCGTCCAAGCCAAGGGCCTAGAAATTACGTATCCGGGACGCCTGGGTGCACCGTCTTTCAAGGCGGTGAAGGGAATTGACTTCTCCATTCATAAAGGTGAGGTCTTCGGCCTTGTTGGTGAGTCTGGTTCCGGTAAGACAACCATTGGCCGCGCCATGGTGGGCTTGGAAAAGACTACCGGCGGTTCGCTCAACGTGTTGGGCCAGGAAATGCGCGGGGTTAAAGGCAAGCAGATGCGGGAGCTGCGCAAGCGCGTGGGCTTTATCTTCCAGGATCCGGCAACGTCTTTTAACCCGTATTTCACCATCGAGCAATGTATTGCGGAACCGTTGTTGATTAACCGCCCGGATGTCACGGCCGCGCAGCGTCGCGAGAAGGTCAAGGAATTGCTGGAAGCTGTGGAGCTGCCAGCAAATTACGCAGGCCGCTATCCACATGAGCTTTCCGGTGGTCAGCGCCAGCGTGTCTCGCTGGCCCGTGGCCTAGTGCTGAACCCAGAGCTGGTTATCGCAGATGAGCCGACCTCTGCATTGGACGTATCCGTGCAGGCTGTGGTGCTGGAGCTATTCCAGGACCTGCAGAAGGAGTTCGGTTTCGCAGCCCTGTTTATCTCCCATGACCTGGCGGTCATTGATATGGTCTCCCACACCGTGGGCGTGCTGTATCACGGTGACCTGGTGGAATCCGGCCGCGGCGTGCAAGTCATGCGCGAGCCAGAAGATGATTACACCAAGAAGCTGGTTGCGTCGTTGCCAGTTCCTGACCCAGTGGAGCAAAAGAAGCGCCGCGAGCACCTCGCCGCTATTCGCGGGCAGTTGGTTTAAGAATCAGCGCCTTGCACGGCATTAACTTTGGCTTTCTTGATTGCCTTGTTAATGCCGTGTTTGAGCGTTGGGCGGGCTTCTTTCAGTGGGTGCGCGATAGCGCGCAGGCCCATATACGCAATCTGATCCGCTGCCTGATTAAGCGGGTCACCTGCATGACCTAATACGCGGCGAATCTTTACATCGCATTGACCGTTGAGGTCTTTCCACGCTTGGTGAAAACGCGAACGGGAACCAGGCGTGAGCCCGCGCCAGGTGCGCCCGCGGGGGTTGCGGCGGCGTGAATTGCGCTGGCCTTGGCCATGTTGTTGTGGGGCAGTGCGCGGCTTTTCGCCGGACAAGATGTAGTCAACGGCTTCCAATGCAGCGACGGAATCGGATTCGATAACCGCTTGC
This sequence comes from Corynebacterium casei, assembly GCA_030535535.1. Lineage (GTDB taxonomy): Bacteria > Actinomycetota > Actinomycetes > Mycobacteriales > Mycobacteriaceae > Corynebacterium > Corynebacterium casei_A. The sequence continues at coordinate 6,021 of JAUNRU010000050.1, read as the reverse complement.
GTTGCACCAACTTTGTGCAAGTACTTCAGCGCCAGGGTGAGCGATTCCAACTCCAACTCATCGGTAGAAGCCTTGGTCTTTGCGGTACGCAGCTGGAAATCACCGTTGTTGGCAACAAAGCACATGGAGCCTTTATATACGGTGTCCGAGGAGGCATCGGTAGCAATGCGCACTAGCTCATCGTTCTGCGGACGTGCATTATCCGAGCCAAACTGCGGCCACCAATGCGCAGGGGTGGTGGGAACCTGCGTGGCCTTGACCGTATCGGGAGCCTCACCAGTTTTCTTAGCTTCCCGCAGGGCAGCGTGGTCATCCTTCTTGCGCTGCATGGATGCGCGTTTGCCGGCGCGGTTCTTTTCAGAGAAGCTGCCGGTGACCAGGTGGCCTTGTTCTTCAAGCGCCAAACGCAGACCTGCTTGGCGGCGGCCGGTGACAATCCATGCCTTACCGCGAAGATTCTTCAACGCGTCATTGAGCTCCGCCAGGGTGCGCTCCACAACATCGCCTTTGGTGGTGCGTCCACGGCGCACAAAACGAGCACGCTTGGAATCTACCGCGATGACCCAGCCTTCAATCTTTTGATTGTGGGCGGACTTCCAGGGCTGATCCCACAACGCGATGGCGACGTGGATGGGGCGCTGCACCATGTCTTCGGTGACCTGACGCGTTTTATAGGTACGCGATTGCGTACCAAGGAGCGCTTCTAGGTCAAGACGTGGTTCGGGCATACCCACTAGTAAACCGCATCGACGCAGACTAAGCACATCGTGTCACTGCATTGTTGGCGGTTCGAACTTGATCTCCGCGGCAGGAAAGGAATTATCAATCTCTCTTTCCTTCTCCTTGCACTTATGTTTCCTAGCATTTTGCGCTGTGCGAAGCGCACCCAGAATGAGGTAAAGATTGATCATCAAATTGGTGCGCACCAGCTCAGCTGCTTCATAGCGCTGACCCGAGGCCAAGAGTTTGGCAATCTCGGCGTTTTCTTCCACATTCTTAGAATGCAAGGAAGGGTAGGAGGGTAGAACCTGCAACTATGACAGGCGCATGCGTGCCAAGAGGTTATTCATTTCCTGGTTCAATGTTTGCGAGCCCGCAGCCGTCACCAGTGCGCGGTGAAATTTCTGATTATTCTCACCCAAAGCAGGTAGGAGACATCCAGGGATTCACCCCATAAGGCGCCAGCCGGTTCAATGATGGCGCGGGCACGGTACAAGTCCACGATGTAATCAACATCGGGTGTAGCAATGAAGACTCCACGGTTGGGGATTCTTACCAAAAGTTGCTCGGCAGCGAGGGTGGCAAATGCTTCAACCAGAGTATTACGGGAGACGTCCTACTGTGCAGCAACTTCGACTTCATTGAGCTTATTCCCTGGTAGATAGCATGCCTTGCCAATGGAATCCCTTAAATCCTCTGCTATGGTGCGTGCGAGCATAGGTGAAGTTTAGTCTATGGACTTACCTATCAATGCCGGTGGAACGCCCAGAATGAAAAAGTTGTTCAACTTTAGTTAACACTGAAAACCAGGGTCTAAAAACCTCTGCGAAAGTGCAATCGGCACCACATCGAATGTCCGTCGACGTGTGCTTTTCCACCCCTTATCAACCACCCTTCCCATTGAATGAAACCTGGAAGTGGCAGGTAGTTGAAGTTTCTCCCAGTAACTCCAGTACGCGTAGCGAACATAGGGGGTGGATGGCGAACAACCGGCTAATGTGATGTGCATTAACCCCAGCCATATCGTGACGCCCCTAACCCCATTCGCGCGACGTGGCGAAGGACGGAAAAATTCTCAGGAGGATTTTGCGATGTCAGAGCAATTGACCAATGTTGACGTCGGTGATGTGTGGGCACCACGAGCATTCCCGGAATACCGCACCACCATCAAACGTAACCCTGGCAATGACCTCATCATGGTCAATGAGCGCCTCGGTGAAATCACCGGCCCAGTTTTCGGTGATAAAGACCTGGGTGGTCTGGACAATGACATGACCCTCGTCAACGGTGGCGAAGCTATCGGCCAGCGCATCCTGGTCCACGGCAAGGTCACCGGCTGGGACAACAAGCCAGTAGCCAACACCCTGATTGAGGTTTGGCAGGCTAATGCAGCGGGACGCTACCGCCACAAGAATGACTCGTGGCCAGCACCGCTGGACCCACACTTCAACGGTGTGGCACGTTGCTTGACTGATAAGGACGGCAACTACAGCTTCTACACCATCAAGCCTGGTGCATACCCTTGGGGCAACCACCACAATGCGTGGCGCCCAGCGCACATTCACTTCTCCCTCTACGGCCGTCAGTTCGGTGAGCGTCTGGTTACCCAGATGTACTTCCCGGATGATCCAATGTTCTTCCAGGACCCAATCTTCAACTCGGTTCCTAAGGGCGAGCGTGAGCGCATGATTTCCGTATTTGACTATGACCAGACGCGTGAAAACTGGTCCTTGGGCTACAAGTTCGACATTGTCCTGCGCGGCAAGAACTCCACCCCGTTCGAATAAAACATCTGAAGATTTAAAAGGAGCAGAAAATGCGTATTGATAAATCTCCGAATGGGGAGTTTCGTTATGGTGAGCTCGCTGTCGGCGACCAGGATGAGGCCGAGTACGGCATCATGCCGTCGCAGACCGTGGGTCCTTATGTTCACATTGGTCTGATTCGTGAAGGCTCAGAGATTGTTGCGGATGGTGAAGATGCCGTAGAAATCACCGTCACCACCATCGACGGTGATGGCAATCCGATTGCGGACTCCATGATTGAGTTCTGGCAGCCAAATGAACAGGGTATATTCAACTCTGATTTGGATCCACGACGTGAGCAGCCAGCTACCGCAGAAGGCTTCCGCGGCTTGGGCCGTGCTTTCGCCGACGAGACCGGCACTTCCACGCTCAAGACCATTATTCCTGGTCAGTTGGAGACCATTGAGGGCTTTGCCCCAGCACAGCAGGTTGAGGCACCACACATCAAGGTTGGAGTCTTCGCTCGCGGCATGCTGGAGCGCCTGTACACCCGCCTGTACTTCCCGGAGTTCGAAGAGGCGAATGCTCAGGATCCGGTATTGCAGCTTGTCGATGAACAAAGGCGCAGCCTCCTTATCGCCCAAAAGACCGATAAGGGCTACCACTTTGATATCTACGTTCAGCACACTGATCCGGAGAAGGAAACCCCATTCTTCGACATCGTCGCTGATTCCGAAGCAATTAACGCTTCCGGAAACTAGACACGAGATTCCAGCATTACTGTAGGGCACATGACTTATCCGTATTCACGCAGCACTTATTCTGACATTGCCGGTGGAATCACCGCAGCTCATCACAACTTAAGCGATGAGCAGTTCCTCAACGCGATTGTTGAATTTGAAAGCGCGTTGGCTACAGCTGCTCATAGCTGCGGCGTTATCAATGATGATGAACATGCCGCGGCTCTGGCAGCGCTGGAGTCTTATACGCCCGACGTCGAGGAAATCTCACAACTTTCCGCCGCTGGCGCGAATCCGGCTATCCCGATTGCTAAGCAGCTCAAGGCACTAGCTGGGGAAGACGGAGCCAAGGGTATTCATACCGGCGCCACGAGCCAGGACGCGATTGATACGGCACTGGTGTTGGTGCTCAAGCGCGGTGTCGCAGAGCTTCTCGATGGCTGCGCGCACATCATTCGTCTTCTCGCCGGGTTTAGTAAAACCCATGCCAAGACCCCGATCATTGGCCGTACCTTGGGCCAAGCAGCACAGCCGATGACTTTTGGGCTAATTGCAGCGAACTGGCTGGAAGTACTCGATGATGCTTGCTCGGATCTAGAGCGCGCTTGTGATGCGCTTCCCGTGCAATACGGTGGCGCAACCGGTACTTTGGCCGCAACGCATCCGCATGGGCTGGAAATCCATGACAAGCTCGCACTCGTCCTGCAGCTGGAATCGCACCCACGCGTGTGGCATACCAACCGCGTTCCTTTTGTACGCTTGGCTTCATCACTCGCGATTGTTGCCGGCGCTATTCGCAAAATCGCCGGGGACATCGTGTTCATGTCAGCGTCCGAGGTCGGGGAGCTGCAAGAAGCCACCCCGGGCGGCTCGTCCTCGATGCCGCACAAGGCTAACCCGGCAGCAGCCGTTGCTGCTGATGGTTATGCCCGACGCGCGCCGGGCCTGGCCAACACCATGCTGGAGTCGATGGATTCGCGTTTGCAGCGCGGCGTTGGTAGCTGGCATGCGGAGTGGGCCACCCTGCGTGAGCTCGTCGCAGTAACCGCCTCGGCACAGTCGCGTCTCTTTGCCAGCCTCGATGGAATCAATGTCCATGAAGAAAACATGGCTAAAAACCTCATCGACACCGGCACCATCGGTCACGCACAAGACCTCATCGACGACATCCTCGACCGCGCGGAGCTTCTTGATCGCCCACACCGCGACGATGAATGCCCGCACTGCACCGACTAGCACGAATTACGAGCACGACTTAAGCGCACGACGATAGAGAAGGAAGAAACAATGACTCAGCAGAATCCTGGACCTGAATACGACAATGGCCGCAAGGCAGCGCACGAAGTCGGCATGGGAAACCGCCGTGCGGTCTTGGGCGATGCCCACGTTGATGCTTCCGTTGAGAAGATGACCCCGGTGACGGAGAAATTCCAAGACTTCATCACGCGCACCGCATGGGGCGATATTTGGCAGCGCGACGGATTGGACCACACCGAGCGCCGTCTTCTCACCATCGCTATTTTGACTGCTGTGGGCAATGACGGTGAGCTGAACATGCACATCCGTGCTGCTCTTCGCGCTGGTGTGGATTCTGAAAAGATTGGCGAGGTGCTTCTGCACACCGCTATCTACGCTGGTGTTCCGAACTCGAACCACGGCTTCGCGTTGCTGAACGCGGCTGTTAAAGAACTGGAGGACTAGTTCTTTATGCGTTCTTCTATTGCGACTGTTTGCCTGTCTGGCACTCTCGCGGAAAAGCTTCGGGCTGCCGCGGACGCCGGCTTTGATGGGGTAGAAATCTTTGAACAGGACCTCATTGTTTCCCCGCATTCCCCGGAGCAGATTCGTCAACGTGCTGCAGAACTGGGCCTGACGTTGGACTTGTTTCAGCCTTTCCGCGATTTATTGAGCGTGGAAGAAGACCTCTTCCAAGATAATTTGCGCCGGCTGGAAGCAAAGTTCCAGCTCATGGAGCGTCTGGGCATGAACCAAATTCTGGTGTGTTCAAATGTTGCTACGGCGACGGTTGATGATGATGACGTGCGCGTGGACCAACTTCGGCGCGCGGGGGAATTGGCGGCGCGCTATGGCTGCTATATCTCCTATGAGGCCTTGGCCTGGGGAAAATACGTTAATACTTACCAGCATGCTTATGACATTGTGCTTAAGGTAGACCATCCTCATGTCGGGACCTGCTTGGATTCTTTCCATATTCTCTCCCGCGGTGATGATCCGACGGCTATTGCGGATATGAATCCGGACAAGATCTTCTTCTTGCAGCTTGCTGATGCCCCCGCGATGGACATGGGCATCCTGCCGTGGTCGCGCCATCACCGTGTGTTTCCTGGTGAAGGCGACTTTGACTTGAAGTACTTCATGCAGCAGGTGGCCAAGTCTGGATACAACGGGCCGGTCTCATTGGAGATCTTTAATGATGAGTTCCGTGAAGCTGAGGTAGGCCGTACCGCGATTGATGGTCTACGTTCGCTGATGTGGTTGGCAGATAAAACCGCTGGCAAAGTTCCAGATTCACAGTTGGAGCTGCCTAAACTCGCCGATGCCCAGCCACCGCAAGGTTTCGACTTTGTGGAGGTTCGCACCGGACGTTTGGGCGAAGTGACCAAAGCGCTACACCAGTTGGGGTTCCATTTAGGCGGGTACCACCAGTCCAAGCCAGAGTTCCAAGCCTGGGTCCAAGGTGATGTTCGCATTATCGTGGAAGATGAAGGTTCCACCGGCGGAGCAACTGAACTCACCGGCTTGGGCGTCATCGTCGATGATGCGACTGCCGCGGCAGAGCGCGCCACCGCACTGAA
>JAUNRU010000049.1:19681-20813 GCA_030535535.1 Corynebacterium casei | reverse complement strand
CGACGACTGTGTCGAGGCCGTCAACAAGGTGATCAAACCAGTCTGCATGCACGCGTTTTAGTACCGCGAGCATCTCCTCATCGGTGGCGTCCGGTTTAGCCAGGCTCAAGTCTTCACGCAGCGTTCCGGAAAAGACATGGACCTCTTGTGAGACCAGCGCGAGGCGAGCAACGCGTTCGGCATCGGATAGCGTGGTGACTTCTACACCGTCGACGGTGACGCTGCCCGAATCTGGAACACGAAGACCTGCCAGCAAAGCAGCGACTGTAGTCTTGCCAGCGCCAGACGCGCCCACCACGGCAACGGTTTCACCCGGTTTGATGGTGACAGAAACGTCTTCTACAGCCCAGCCCTCGCCATAGGAGAAGGAGACTTCACTAACCTCAACGTGTCCTTCCTTCGGTGGAGCACCTGCCGGTTTGGTGGGCTGCGGCGGGTTGATGACCACGCCCACGATACGAGCCAGGGAGGCATAGCCGGACTGAACGGTATCGAGCACGCGCATCAACCCCATGAGCGGGCCGCGTAGGCGAATCAACATGAGCATCGCGGCGGTGACTGCACCCACGGTAAGCGAACCGGTCTGCACGGTGATGAAGCCGACGATCAGACCAACGGTAAGAAGCACGAACTCAACCGAGGTCATCCACAGCTGCAGCACGAACATGGTGCGGCGAGCCGAATAACCGTGTTCAACTACGTCCCAGGACGCGGCATGGATGCGGTTGTGCATGTCTTTTTCCATGCCGAAGGCACGCACAGTGGCTCGCCCGCGGATAGCCTCCAGAACGCGTCGCGCACGGTCTGCCATGGAGGCGCGTTCCGCAGCATAACGGCCAGGTGCGACGCGAAGATAGCGTTTCGCGGCGATGACATAGATGGGTAGCGCTGCCACGACAACGAGCAGGAACTGCCAGTCCAGGGCAATGAGCGCCAGCGCGGTGGTGACGATGGCAAACCCGGAGTTCGCCAAAATCGGCACTGTTTCGGTGACTGCCGCGGAAAGCTCTGCGACATCATCGGTAGAACGCGACACCAGGTCGCCTGTGCCGGCGTCCTCCACGCGGTGCACGGGCAGACCAAGGGCGGTGCCGACCATGTCTTCACGCAAATTGGCAATGACCCGCTCTGT
>JAUNRU010000049.1:0-19581 GCA_030535535.1 Corynebacterium casei | reverse complement strand
GTTGGGAAACGCATGCTCATATTTACTTCGCCTCCATTTCCACGGCCTGCCAGGCGGGCGCATTGGTGTACACGATGGTTGGTTTATCTGCACGAGCTGCAGCGACGCGTGTTGCAATCGTCTGCTCAGTAACGGAGTCCACCGCAGTGGTGGGGTCTTGCAGAATCAAGATGTCTGCATCGGCAGCAATCGCGCGCGCCAGTGCAACGCGCTGGCGCTGCCCACCAGAGAGGTGTCCGCCATTCTCCCCGACCTCGCGCTCGGGGCCACCGGGGATATCTTCCGCCGAAGCCACTTCCAGTGCCCACAACGCACGTTCACGATCTGGGTGCACGTTATCTAGTACTGAGCCTTCAAAAATGTCGGCGTCGTGTGGAGCAACAATGTATCTATCCCGCGGCAAGTTCACCAGCTCTGCCGGTGGCGTCGAGGTCACCACGGTGATGCCGGGACGAAGCGCGGGCAGCGAAGGATGATCGTCGGTAAAGGAGGCATCGGCAAGCAAAAGCTCCTGGATACGTCGGCCAGATGCCTGCGCGGTTGCCCACCGCGAAGCAATATTTTTACCCAACATGGTCATCGGCGTGATGATGAACTGCGTCAGACCCACCACCGTGATGAGCTCACCCACCGTCATCGTGCCATTGATAGCCATGAGGCCTGACACGACGCTGACGATGATGACGTAGAAAGCACCAGCCGTCTCCGTCACCGCGTTCAGCCGTGCCTGCGCGCCGTTGGCATCCACGGTCTTGTTATAAGCCGTATCGGAGACCAACTGGTAGCGCGAGCGCACCGTATCCACTGCTCCCAAACCTTTGAGAATGCGCAAACCCTGAACCACATCTGTTGCTGTAGCTGAGGCCGCCGCCAACGCCCGTTGCCGCCTGCTAGACCGCTTGCGCAGCGGCGTTGCGGACTTGAGTGAAATCATGACCACAATCGGGCCACCGATAAGAACACCAATGCCCAGCGGAACATTGACCAAGGAGACCATGATGGCGACATAAGTAATGGAAGTAATCTCCGCGACGGGGAAGACCGTCATCATCACCGCGTCCGAAACACGCTGCGTATCGGACGATGCAATGGAGAGCATCTCCCCCGCCGTGCGCTGCTTGCCAGCCATTCCTTTGGGATGCTGAATGCGGTCCGTAACCGTCATGCGTAGGTCGTGGCCAATCTCCAACGCAGCCCGAGTAAACATCGAGCGCGCGAACCAGCCCGCCGCAGCGTTGACGCAGAAAGTTACCAGCAAAATAGCGACCCACAGCCACAGCGCCGACAAGCTGCCGATGGCAATGGCACGGTCAATAGCTTGGCCAACGATGACCGGGGACAACCCGTTACACACAAAACCGACGGACATTAAGATGGCGGCAGGCACGGTCAGCTTTTTGCGAGAAAATAGAGTCTTTATCAGCCACTGCGGATCGCTTGCTTGTGGAAGAGCAGCCACGACCATCACCTCACGCACTATCTGTATTGTTCTAATTACTTATGACTTCCGAACCAAGCCATCCTAGCCCAGGACATTATCCCAGCTACCGCCCGCCGTCGCGGCGGCAGGCACCACGCTTTGCCACCGTGGCGCACAAGGCGGCCGCGGCGGAAGCATATCGCGATGGCGCGGATGTTTATGATGAAATTCGCCCCGAGTACCCGCGTTTTATTGGGCATCTTGCACCCGGCAAGACTGCCGTTGATATTGGTGCCGGAACCGGCAAGCTTACTCTTAGTTTGCCGCATGACACAGTTTTAGCGTGTGACCCTTCCCCCGATATGGTGCGCGTTCTCCAAGCGCACGGCATAACGTGTTGGCGTGCGACGGCCGAGCACTTGAGCCTAGCCGATGCCTCCGTGGACGCCGCCTTTTGTGCCCAAGCCTGGCACTGGGTGGACGCCAAGGCTGCATGCCAGGAACTCGACCGCGTGGTGCGTGCCGATGGCTCCGTGGTGTTGGTGTGGAACACCATCGACGTCCACGCCGATCCCTGGGTTCTGCGGCTAACGCGCATTATGCACTCGGGTGATATCTTGCGCCCCGACTTCACACCCGAAGTTCATTCGCCCTGGACAATCACAGAAGAACACCACGAGCACTGGAATCAGACGCTTCGCGTGGAACAGCTGCATACTTTGATGCACTCGCGTTCCTATTGGCTGCGAGCTACTGAGAAGAACCGCTCCCGCATGACCGGCAACCTGAATTGGTACCTCTTTGAGCACATGGGCTTTCAACCTGGGCAAAAGATAGAAATCCCCTACCGAACGGACGCATTTGTGATGAGCCGTTATGCTGGGTAGAGCGAAAATAATCAACAATAATTATAAGGACTGATGAAGTGAGCTCCGAAGAACCTAATATTGTTCCGGATACACCAGTCGAGGACGTCACTCTGGCACGAGTAGCGGAAATCTTTGACGACAAGCAGCTGGTCTACCGCCTCGAAGAGGTAGACACCCCAGACGGCGAGCAGGGCACCATCTTGCGCACCGGATTCTCCAACGCTGCAATCGCGATGCAGATCCGCGACAACACTTTGGTCATTGACTCCTTGTGGCGCGGCGCATTCCCAACCACTCAGGGGCCACAGGTTCTGATGCTGACTAACCAGTGGAACCAGGACAACTTTGCACCAACGCTGCGTTTCTTTGACAGCAATGCAGAGGAACTTGCGGTGTCTGCATTCCGTGAGTTGCATGTCGGCGCTCGGGCTTCGCGCAACCAGCTCGATGCCTTCGTGATGACCACCATTGATGCCATCTTGGGTTCCTTTGAATGGATTGAACAAAAGCACCCTGAACTCGTGACCTGGGAGGGCGACCACAGCCATGACTAATCCTGACAACGCTAATACCGCAAATACCCTGCCACCGGTTGATATTGACCGTGTCATCAACGCGATGACCCAGTTCGATATCACGCTGGAGAAGGCCCAGGGCGCAGATTCTGTTGCTAGCGCTAACCTCAATGGCTTGGGCATCATGTTCGCAGTGCTGCCGTCCGTCATCATCGTGCGTGCTGATGTTGGCACCGATGCATCGTTTGCCAATGCTGATGCTGGTCTCTTCTTGGCAGCCGGCCAGATCAACACTGTGTCTTTCGGTGCCCGTGCAGTCATCACTGAGCACGAAGACCAGCTCATTGTCCGCACCGAGCGCGAATTCATGCACCTGGCCGGTATGAATGATGACCAGCTCGCGCAATCCCTCAAGGTCGCTGTCGACGGCGTTCTGGCCGCCCAGGATGCTCTTGTTGCCGCTGCTGAGGAAATGGCGAAGCTCGGATCCGAGACCGCGCAGGACGAAACCTCGCAGAGCTAACTTTATCGCTGGCACAAAAGCACCCATCTCCTACCGCTGCGTGGCGGTCAGTGAGATGGGTGCTTTTTCTTACTTGGAGTCCAAAATCCTTTGGCGCTCTATCTCAGGATCGAACTTAGCCTCAGGCCAGGACAAGTCCATGTCGCGCAGCTCGCTGAGGATTAAGAACTTCAACGCCATGCGCGCGTACTTCTTATTATCCGATGGCAGGATGTACCACGGCGCGTAGTCTTCATCGGTGCGGTTGAAAGCATCAGCATAAGCCTTGGAATATTCATCCCAATGCGCGCGCTCGGTCACATCGCCGTCATCATACTTCCAGAACTTCTTCGGATCCTCGACGCGCTCCAGGAGGTTTTCTACCTGGAAGTCCTTGGAGATGTGCAAGAAAACTTTGATGATCCGCACGTTGCGATCGGCCAATTCCTTTTCGTACTCACGGATCGCTTCAAAGCGCCGATCAATCTCATCCTCATCAACCCAGCTATGAACCCGCTGGATTACAACGTCTTCATAATGAGAGCGGTCAAAAGCCACAATCTGGCCTGGCAACGGATCATGTTTGCGGATACGCCACAGGAAGTCATGTTCCATCTCCTCTTCCGTCGGCTTGCCAAATCCAACCGTGGTGGTGCCCTGCGGATCAAAGATTGAGAACACCGAACGAACCGCTCCACCCTTGCCGGAGGTGTCCATTCCCTGCAAAATCACCAGGATAGAAGGGGCATCCTTGCCCAACGCGCGCCCGTTGGCAAACAGCAGCTCCTGCAGGTCACTGAGCTCATCATCGTAGCGCTCAGCTTGCTTCTTCAAATCATCCTTGTCCCCGTCAAACCCTGGGGTTGCCGTGGGATCATCATCCTCAAAATCGAATGGCTTCTGGATTCGCAGTTTCAGTGCATCTTTGACTTTGAATTTGCTCATTCTCCCCACTTTACTAATAAACAAAGACCGCCCACCCACAATCCGCGAAAGGATTAAGGCTAGGCGGTCAATATCGCGCAAGGCACAGGTGAATCTACTGATTCTCCCCGGGCTCCCCTGGCTTCTCAGAGATCTCAGTCTTCTCAGCTTCAGGAGCTGCCTCTGCGACTGCTTCCTCAGCTACATCAGCAGCTTCTGCATCAGTCGAGTCATCGGTCAAGTCGAGGTCAGATTCGGCTTCGTCTTCGATGTCTTCAGCACTGATGTTAGCGTTCATTGGGTTATCGTCTGAACGGAAATGTGCGACGTCGTCGAGGACGGCGTTGATATACGGTGCAGCGGCATCAGTCGAGTATTCGCTGGCGAGTTCAACACCTTCGGTCACAGCCGTGGCTAGATCGATCTCTTCAGGGTTGAACAGCAGCTCCCAGACGGCGACGCGCATGATTGCACGGTCGACGGCAGGAATGCGGTACAGCTCCCAGTCCTCGGACAAGAAACGCTCAATGGTCGTGTCGATGGTGTCCAGCTCTTCAGCGACACCGGTGACAAGAACCTTGGTGTACTCCGCAATCGGAGCCACATCATGCTCATTCTCACGAGCTAGCTTGATGCGATCCTCAACGATGGCTACCGGGTCCACGTCGCGATTTTCTGCCTCATACATGATGTCGGCAGCGCGACGACGCGCACGGTAACGGGCACCGTGACGACGCGACTTCGGCACACGATTCGATGTTGCTTTGCCTTCAGCCTGTGCCACAGGCTCGGCGTTAGTGTTTACTTCAGACACGATTAGTTGCTCACGCGGGACTGGTATTCGCCGGTTCGGGTATCAATCTTCAAAACGTTTCCGATTTCAATGAACAGTGGAACCTGGATTTCAGCACCGGTCTCCAAAGTTGCTGGCTTGGTGCCACCGGAAGAGCGGTCGCCCTGCAGACCTGGCTCGGTGTGCTCAACCTTGAGCTCAACAGAGATAGGAAGCTCTGCGAACAATGCGTCACCCTCGTGGAAGGAAACCTGAACGCGCATGTTTTCCTGCAGGAACTTTGCAGCTGGGCCGAACTTGTCTGCAGACAGTTCAACCTGCTCAAAGTTGGTGTCATCCATGACGACATAAGAGGTGCCATCGTTGTACAGGTAGGTCATGTCACGACGATCAACGGTTGCGGTCTCAACCTTGGTGCCCGCACTCCAGGTCTTATCCGTGGTCTTGCCGGAAACAACATCCTTGAGCTTGCTGCGAACGAAAGCAGGGCCCTTGCCCGGCTTTACGTGCTGGAACTCAATAATCTGCTGGAGCTTGTTGTCAATTTTAAGAACAAGCCCGTTCTTGAAGTCGCTGGTATCTGCCACGAGATTCTCCTGTGATGGGTCGTGTAAAAGTACGGTCTATCATCCTACTACAGCCCCGTGTCCACACGTTACTGGACCAAGCCTGGGTCTAAGCGATTAGAAGGTGCAATCTAGCCCACGGCTAGATAACACGCAATTCCTTGGAGGATGGGGTGATGATTTTTGGTGCGCCGGAAGTGATGATCAAGGTGTCTTCAATGCGTACGCCACCCTTGCCCGGGATATAGATGCCAGGCTCGATGGTCAAGGTCATGTTTTCTTCCAAGTGGCCCTTACCGGTTGATGCTGCAGAAGGTCCTTCATGGACGTGCAGACCAATGCCGTGGCCGGTGGAATGCACAAAGTATTCGCCATAACCAGCTTCTTCAATAACCTCGCGGCAAGCACGGTCGACGTCAACCAGCGCGGTGCCAGGCGTCGCTGCGGCCACGCCAGCCAGCTGAGACTTGAGCACCACGTTGTAGATTTCCTTAGCGAAATCGGTCAGTTTACCCATGACGAAAGTACGTGTCATATCGGAGTTGAAGCCGCGTAGGTGTGCGCCGAAATCGATGGTGACAAGATCTCCGGATTCAATAACACGGTCATCCGCGCCGTGGTGAGGCTTCGCAGAGTTCGGGCCAGAAGCCACAATGGTGTCGAAGCTAACGCGCTCAGAACCTGCCTTGCGCATGCGGTATTCCAAGTCAGCTGCAACCTGGCGCTCAGTACGCCCGATAGCTAGCTCGCCTGCCTCCAGCATGTCTTCCAGGGCGTTATTTGCCACCAGCGCAACTTTCTCGAGCTGCTCCAGCTCGAAAGAGTCCTTGGTCTCACGCTGCTTTTCAATCACTCCTGAGACAGGAACCAACGTGACATCTTCGGGGCAAGCTTCCTCGAGCTTCTTAAACTGCTCGACGGAGACAAAAGAAGACTCGAAGCCAACGCGCTGTGGCCCTTCAAGGTTCTCGAGCAAGTTTGCGCCGACATTGCGCTGGATAACAGCCTTGATGTCTGGAACTTCCTCAGCAATCTGGGTGACATAGCGACCATCGGTGGTCACCACGGCAGAAAGATCCTTGCGCAGCAACAACGCACCATTCGAGCCAGAAAAGCCAGTCAAGTAGCGCATGTGAGTCAAGTCAGTCACCAAAATTGCGTCGATACGCTGCGCGGCCAAGGTTGCCGCCAGTGCGCGGCGTCGATTGCTAAAGCGAGTATCTGCCAAACCCATACTTACTACTTATGTCCTTTACTCTCATGCCGCTACCTTCCGGGGTACGGAAAATAGCGGCGTGACCAAAATGTTTCTAGATGCGAATACTGTCCAAGCTTAGCCGCCTAGGTGTTCTTTGGTGCCAAGTCTTGAGTGAAATATCCCAGCGCCGCAATGTAGCCATAAACACCCAGGCCAGCGACAACACCGAGAGCCTTGTCAGAGAGGTAAGAGTGCTGGCGGAACTCTTCGCGCGCATGCACATTGGAGATGTGAACTTCCACAAAGCCCTTGCCATCGGCGATCTCCGCCAGCGCATCACGCAGCGCAACAGAGGTGTGGGTAAAGGCGCCAGGGTTGATAATTACAGCGGCGCCTTCATCGGCAGCAGCATGCACGGTATCGAGCAGCACGCCCTCGTGATTGGACTGCACGAAATCCAGCTCGATACCGGCGGACTCAGCGTGGCTGCGCACCAGCTTCTCAATATCCGCAAGCGTGGTGGTGCCATAGATTTCTGGCTGGCGCTTTCCCAGTCGGTTCAAGTTTGGTCCGTTGACTACAACAATCTTCATGCTTGTTTAAACCTTTCGCTTCTTAATGTGTGGAAATCGCGTCATAGGCCGCACGCAGTTCATCCATGCTTGGGCCTTCCAGGCGCGTGGTGCTTCCCACCCCGGTCAATGCCACGAACCGGATGGTGCCGTGGCGGTTTTTCTTATCGCGCGTCATGGCTTGGTACAGCTCATCGAAATGGCCCGGCTCATAGGTTGTAGGCAGACCAATGTTGACCAAGATACGCTCGTGGCGCGCAACCAGCTCCGCGTCAATTAGGCCACGCGCGTGCGACAGCTGCGCGATAAACATCATGCCGACCGCGACTGCCTTGCCATGGCGCCAGCGGTAGTTTTCGCGCAGCTCCACAGCATGGCCAAAAGTATGGCCGTAGTTCAAGGTTTCGCGCAGGCCCGCCTCTTTGAGGTCCTCGCCCACCACGGCGGCTTTGACCGCTACCGAACGAGCGATGAGCTCTGGCAAGAACCCATCTGGGTCCACGCACGCCGCTGGGTCTTGCTCATAGCGTTCAATAATGACTGGGTCATGAATGAAGCCGGTCTTGATGATTTCGGCGGAGCCGGCAATGATTTCATCGGCAGGCAAGGTGCGAAGACGCTCCAAGTCGATGAACACTGCCGAAGGCTCATGGAACGCACCCACCAAGTTCTTACCCGCTGCGGTGTTGATACCGGTCTTGCCGCCAACGGCAGCATCAACCATGGCGAGCAACGTGGTGGGAACCTGAATGACCTTGATACCACGCATCCAAGTGGCGGCCACAAAGCCCGCCATATCAGTCACTGCCCCGCCGCCAAGACCAACGATGGCATCGGTGCGGGAGAAGTTCTCCTCGCCCAAACGATCCCACAGTGCGATCGGTGTTGCTACCTGCTTGCCGCCCTCTGCATCGGGGACTTCTTCAACGAAGACCTCCAACCCCTCTTCCCTGATGCGCGCAGCGAGCTGTGCTGCCGGTTCGGCGATGCTTGGCTGGTGCACCACCATAACCTTGGCAGCACCGGTAGCTTTCGCGTGCTTAGCGATGTCCGCATCGAGGCCCTTGTCAATGACTACCTCGTAGGGAGTTGGTCCATTGACGGCGATTGTGGTCCTTGAATGGCTTGCGGCTCCGGAGGTTGTGGAAGTCACTGACTGTGCCTTTCTCTAAAGATGATGCGATGGGCAGGCGTGGTTTCTTAAATCAACTATGGGGGTTGTATCAGCACACCGTGTCGAGGAAGCCCAGGATATCCGCAACTACTTGTTGGGGGCTGCGGCCATCGGTGCGCGCCCGGAAGTTGGCTACCTCACGGTAGTAAGGCTTGCGGGTTTCAATGAGGTCCCGGTAGTGCTCCACTGGATTATCCGCGGCGAGCACCGGCCGGGTGGACTCACGCGCCGTGCGTCGTGCACCTTCCTCAGCAGAAACGTCAATGAGCACCACCACGTGGTTTTCTAGCAACTGGCGCGTTGACTCAGTCAACACTGCGCCGCCGCCGAGGGACACCACGCCATCAGATTGCAGTGCCTCTGCAACATGCTGGGCTTCAATATCACGGAATTTTGGCTCACCAAGGTCTGCGAAAACTTCACCACAGGATTTGCCTTCAGCTGCTTCAATGAGCTGATCAGAATCCACCAGTCCCACGTTCAGAGCGCGCGACAGGCGCCTGCCGATGGTTGATTTACCAGCACCAGGCGGCCCCACGAGCACCACGTGCGGGCGGGGGGCAGCAGTAGGCTGCGGAATAGAAGGAAGAGTCATGGTCACTAGTCCTGGTTAAATTCCATACGCTGTGCAACGTAGTCTTGGTAAGCAGCAATATTGCGCTTAGTTTCCTCGACGCAGTCGCCACCGAACTTATCCAGAACGGCACGGGCAAGCACCAAAGCAACCATTGCTTCGGCCACGACACCTGCCGCTGGCACGGCACAGACATCGGAGCGCTGGTGAATACCAGTCGCTGCTTCGCCAGTCGCCATATCGACGGTCTTCAGCGCGCGTGGCACGGTAGAAATCGGCTTCATCGCCGCACGGACGCGCAGCTGCTGACCATTGGTCATGCCGCCTTCCAAACCGCCAGCGCGGTTGGTCAGGCGATCCACGCCGTCTTCGGTGCGGACCATTTCATCATGAGCTTCTGAGCCGCGGCGACGTGCTTCTTCAAAGCCATCACCGATCTCCACGCCCTTAATGGCCTGAATGCCCATCAGCGCGGAAGCCAACTGTGCATCCAAACGGTCATCGCCAGAGATGTGTGAGCCCAGTCCGATTGGCAGGCCATCAACCACAACTTCAACAATTCCGCCGAGGGTATCGCCCTGCTTCTTTGCCTTCTCAATCTCTGAGATCATGGATTCCTCAGCGGCCTTGTCAAAGGAACGCACTGGGGATTCATCGATAGCGGTGATGTCCTCAAAGTGAGGAGCCGGGCCCTCATAGGTCTCCGATGGACCGATGGAAAGGACGTGGGACAGGACCTCCACGCCAAGAGTCTCCCGCAGGAAGCTACGCGCCACGGTTGCGGCTGCAACACGCGCGGCAGTCTCACGTGCGGAAGAACGCTCCAGGATTGGACGTGCTTCCGTGTGTCCATACTTGATCATGCCAGCGAAATCAGCGTGACCTGGACGTGGACGAGTCAGCGGTGCACCGCGACCCGATTCCATCGCCTTAACGTTTTCTGGATTATCCATGTCCAGCTTTTCTGCGGACATGATGGTGGTCCACTTTGGCCACTCAGTGTTGCCAATCATGATGGCGATTGGGCTGCCCAAGGTATAGCCATGACGAATACCAGTGAGAAGCGTCAACTCATCCGCCTCAAACTTCATACGCGCACCGCGGCCATAGCCGAGGCGGCGACGAGCGAGCTGGAATGAAATTTCATCACGGTCAACGGGTACACCGGCCGGCATATGCTCAAGCATCGCAATGAGCGCCTGGCCGTGGGATTCCCCTGCAGTAGTCCAACGAAGCATGCCAACCATTATCACACGTGGGTAGGTGCAATGAACCATTTGCCTCCGGGTTTGATTCAGCACTCCCCCTACAGTGGTGTAAAAATCACCATTGCCGTAGCCAAAAGCATGGCTGGCCCATTGGGCGGATCCGCAAACTTCTGTGGATTTTTTCGATTTCGCAGCCGCAGCGGAATCCCCCATACCAACGCGATTAGTGCTGTAATCACCATGGCGACAAGGATGTATCCCGCTCCAGAAACCAGAGCGATGGCAATGCCGAGTGGCAACGCGAGCTTGATATCCCCGCCACCAATACCGTTGCCTTTACTGAGCAACGCCAGCACGAAATACAGCAGCGGCCACGCAAATCCCCACAGCCCGGAGAAATCCATGGAAAGAATCGTCCACGTCAACATCACGGCGCCGGCGGGAAGCGTCAGTGCATCAGGTAAGCGCCGCTGGCGGATATCAAAGTAAATGAGCGCTCCGGCCCACGCCACCGCCACGAGCGCGTTGACGGTCAACAACCAAATATTCATGGACACACTCCCCCAAGTATGTTTTCGAGCTCACGATGTGGCGCGAGGCAAGCTGCCGCGCTTGATGTCCATTTCTGGACTAGTACAGACGGTTAACGTTCTTGTCGCGCATGTAAATGTTTAATGCCTCAAACATAGCCTCGCGCGGTGCTTCCTGGCCAGTGTATTGCTCAAACTGGCTGAAAGACTGATACGCCAGCATGCGGTGTCCACCCACGGTTGGGTAGCCATCGGCTGCAGCATGCACGGTCAACGGAGTTGGCCATGGATCATAAATAACGTCCAAGACAGGTGCATGTGCAAGAGCAAAGCTATGGTCTGCAATCGCCTCCGAAGGCACGGTGGAAATAATTACCTCGGCGCGGTGTGCAATGGCTTCGATGTTGTCATCGTAAGTCACTGGCTCAATGGTCAGGCCAAGCTTTTCTGTCAGGTGCTGAAGCTCACCACGGCGATCCGAGCGGTTGAGTAGATCAATGTGCTTGATGCCGCGCTGCGCCAGTGCCCACAGTGCTGGACGGGCCGTGCCGCCCGCACCAATGAGTAGTGCACGAGGCTCAGATTTTGAAGAATCCGTAATCCGCAATCCATCAGCGCGGCCCAGAAGCTCATTCAATGCACCTTGCACACCCTCGGTATCGGTGTTGTCGGCTTGCCAGCCCTCCTCGGTGCGCACCAAGGTATTTGCCGAGCCCATCAATCGCGCACGCTCCGTTACCGAAGTGGCAAAGTTCAGTGCTGCGAATTTGCCCGGCATGGTCACTGAAAATCCACGGTAGTCCTCCTCGGCATCGGCAACAATGCCCGGTAGGGTGTCCGCATTGGCTTCAATCCGGGAGTAGGACCAATCATCTAAACCAAGAGCCTTGTAGCCCGCGGAGTGCAGAATCGGGGACATTGAATGGGCAATGGGCTGACCCAAGACTGCTGCGCGTGGCATGAACTCTAAATACTCCTTTGAGATGTGAGAAAGACCTCGTCAAAGATCTTTCCCCGATGGTGGCTTAATTACTTATGGCTACGCTACTGGCGCTGGGTATCCAGGATGCCGGAATCAATAGCGCGGTCGACCTGCTCCAGGTGCTCCTCGAAGGTGTTAGTAAACACGGTGGTGCCTTGGTCATCGATGGTGACAAAGAACAGCCATTCACCATCAGCTGGGTTTTCCATCGCCTTGATGGCGTCCTCCGAAGGAGATGCAATCGGAGTCTCTGGCAGGCCGTCCATGGCGTAGGTGTTCCATGGAGTGACGTTGCCACGGTCTTCATCGGTGGTAGCAAGCTCAACATCTTCCAAGCCGTAGTTCACGGTGGAGTCGAACTCCAGACGCATTGGCTCATCCAGACGGTTCAGGATGACGCGAGCGACCTTGTCGAACTCCCCGGCCGGTGCCTCTCGCTCGACCAAAGAAGCAGAGGTAAGAAGCTCGTATGGAGTAATGCCGATAGCAGCGGCGCGATCCACAATGCCGGTCTCGTTGTACATGGAGGTAGAACGAGTAATCAGGTCGGTCAGAATTTCTTGTGCGCTCATGTTCGGGTCCAGCACGTACTGACCAGGAGCAATCAGGCCTTCGATGCGCTTCGGGTCATCACCGCGGGCACGGATTTCTTCCAATGCCCACTCCGGTGCACCAAGTTCTGCTGGGTCAACGGTCGCAGCGGTGTTTTCCAGATCCGCCTTGTTCACGCATTCGCCGTCGTTACAGGTCACGGCCTCAATCAATGAGTACACGCCATAACGGACATCACCGCCGAGGACATTAATGTCCATCAAGGTGGAGCCGCCCTGAACTTCTAGCATGTCCACGCGGTTTTCAGCGTCCAAGAGCGCTTCCACGGCGGAGCTGGCGCTCATCTGGCCCTGCAGTCGGTAGAAACCAGGCTGGATATTGCCAGCGTCAGAATTGCCTGCCGCAGCGGTCTGGAATGCGGCATCGGATTTCACAATATCGCGCTCTTCCAGTTCTGGTCCCAACTGAGAGATCGACGAACCTTCTGGAATCTGGACTAGCTCGACGGTGCCGTTGCCTTCGCCCTCATAGTCATTGCCATCTGCTTCCCCGCCGCTGTTGCTGAGCACGCGCATGGCGATGTAGATAACTGCGCCGATAATCAGAACGAAGGAAGCGATGAGTACCGCGATACCGCGTTGGCGGCGCTTTACATGGACTGAATCCATTGACTTGGCCAGTCGAGGTTCTTTGTGGCTCACTGAGGTCACGGCTCCTTGGGGGTCATTTCCACTTTGGCGTCCCTTTTGGTCGCCAAAATGTTGCCATCAACATGTATTAACGCCACCACACTAGTCGCTGTATTCATGGTTAGCGAGCAGGCATACCGGCAAAACGTTACCTTTCTGAGATATCCCAGTTGTGAACCTGAGATTTATCTGAGAAATACCGGCAATTATTCGCCCGTTGCTTCGCCCGATTCGTTGCCCGTTTCATCGGCCAAGGCAGCGGCGCGCCCATCGAGCCAGGACTGCAGAATCTCTACGGCCGCAGCCTGGTCAATAACAGAACGGCCCTTCTTCTCACTCACACCAGAGGCACGCAGTGCTGTGGTGGCAGCAACTGTGGTGAGCCGTTCATCACCCATCCGGATAACTGGGGTGGGCTGCGGCGGAGTTGGGTCAGATTCAAAAGGTTTGCCCAAGCGGCGCTTGAGGCGGAAGGCAATTTCCTTCGCGTGTTTAACGCTGGCGGAGCCGTTGCCCTGCAAGTCACGTGGGAGGCCGACAACGATTTCGATGATGCTGTATTCGGCAATAATTGCCAGCAGCCTATCGATGTCGCCCTGGTCCGCGTCTTTTAGGCCGGTTTCGCGCGGCACGGTTTCCACTGGAGTGGCCAAACGGCCATCACGGTCAGAGACCGCCACACCGATGCGGACAGTCCCCACGTCCAAGCCGAGTCGACGGCCAGGACCTGGGTCATCCACGCCCGGAGTATCCGGAGAAACCTTAGCCATGATGTATCTGCCCTTAAATTTCTGGACTAGAGCTTGGCTGCGAAGTCTTTGACCGCAGCGAAGCCTTGCTCCACACCGGCAGCGGTGTTGCCCGCGCCCTGCGCCATGTCAGGCTTGCCGCCACCACGGCCATCGACGTATTCGCCGAAAGTTTTAACCAGGTCGCCGGACTTCACACCGCGTGCGACAGCAGACTTCGTTGCGACTGCGATAAACGGCAGCTTGCCGTCATTGTCAGATGCCAGAACGATGATTGCGTCATCGTTGTTCATGCGGTTACGCAGGTCGGTAGCCAGGGTGCGCAGATCACCAGCAGCGACACCAGCTGGCAGGTTCACGGTCAAAACCTTGAAGCCATTGATGTCTTCAGCCTGAGCCACGAACTCCGCTGCATTTGCCTGCAGCTGCGCCTGATGTAGCTTCTGGATTTCCTTCTCAGCCTGCTTCAGCTTCTCCGTCAAAGCAGCAATGCGTCCTGGCAGATCATCCGATGGAACCTTCAGGTCCTTCGAGACGGCATCGATAAGTGCTGCTTCCTTGGAGTAGTACTTGAAAGCATCCATACCGGAATAAGCCTCAATACGACGCGCGCCTGAACCAACTGAGGACTCACCCAAGACAGAAACTGGGCCAATCTGGGAGGAATGCGCCACGTGGGTACCACCACAAAGCTCAATGGAGAAAGGTCCACCGATTTCCACAACGCGCACGTTGTTGCCGTAGTTCTCACCGAACAATGCCATCGCGCCCATTGCTTTTGCCTCTTCCAAAGAGGTCTCAATGGTGTTGACAGCGAAGTCAGAGTCCACAGCTTGGTTAGCAATCAGAGCGATTTCATCCATCTGCGCCTGCGTCAGCTGCTCGGTGTAGTTGAAGTCAAAGCGCAGGTAACCCGGACGGTTCAAGGAACCAGCCTGGACTGCTGTTGGGCCAAGCACCTGGCGCAATGCAGCGTGAATCAAGTGCGTAGCGGTGTGCGCCTGGGTTGCGCCGTGACGCCACTGCTGGTCAACCTCAGCGGTGACGTTGGAACCCAAGTCCAAGCCGCCGGAAGCCACGGTCGCCTTGTGTACCCACAGCTTCTTACCAATCTTCTGCACGTCCTGGACATCCAGGACGGTGTCACCGGTGAAAATGCGGCCGCGGTCTGCCATCTGTCCACCTGATTCCGCGTACAGCGGGCTGTGGTCCAAGATGACTTCGATTTCCTCGCCGGCACCAGCGGAGGTGACCTTTTCGCCGTCGCGAACCAGGCCGATCACCTTAGCGTCGGAAGAAATCTCTTCATATCCCGTGAAGATGGTTGGCTGGTTGTCCACCCACTCGCGGTACAAAGACTCATCGGCATGGCCGTGCTTCTTGGCGCGGTTGTCCGCCTTAGCACGCTCACGTTGCTGGGTCATTGCGGCATTGAAGGATTCCATGTCCACTTCGAGGCCAGCTTCAGCAGCCATCTCCAAAGTCAGGTCAATGGGGAAACCATAGGTGTCATGCAGCTCAAAAGCCTCGGTGCCCTGAACGGTGGACTTGCCAGCAGTCTTTGCTGCCGATGCCACCTCATCAAAGCGGTGGGTACCGGATTCCAGGGTCTTCAAGAAAGCCTTTTCCTCATTGAGGGAAACACGCAAGATGCGCTCACGGTTTTCTGCGATCTCTGGGTAAGACAGTTCCATGGTGTCCATGATGGTGTTCATGAAACGCTCGAGAACCTCAGCCTGCGCACCAAGCAGACGTGCGGAGCGGATAATACGGCGCACCAAGCGGCGCAGGATGTAGCCACGGCCCTCGTTGGACGGGGTGACGCCATCCAGGATGAGCATCATCGCGGTACGGGAGTGGTCTGCAATCACCCGGAAGCGCACATCATTAATGCGCTCATCTTTCGGATCTTCATAGGTCGCGCCGGTGACCTTTTCAGCCTCAGCGATAACTGGCGCCAAAAGGTCGGTTTCATAGACGTTGTCTACGCCCTGCAGGATACAAGCAACGCGCTCAATGCCCATGCCGGTATCGATGTTCTTCTTTGGCAACTCACCGAGGATTTCAAAGTTTCCCTTGCCGGTGCCTTCGCCGCGGATATTCTGCATGAAGACCAAGTTCCAGATCTCCATGTAGCGGTTATCATCCGCCTCTGGACCGCCTTCGTTACCGTATTCTGGGCCGCGGTCGTAATAGATCTCAGAACAAGGACCACAAGGACCAGGCACACCCATGGACCAGTAGTTGTCTTCCATGCCCATGCGCTGGATGCGTTCTTTAGGCACGCCAATAACGGTATTCCAAATCTCTGCTGCCTCATCATCGTCCAAGTAGACGGTGACCCACAGGCGCTCTGGGTCTAGCCCGAAGCCGCCTTCTTCAACAGAATTGGTCAGCAGCGCCCACGCATTCTTGATAGCACCTTCTTTGAAGTACTGACCGAAGGAAAAGTTGCCGGCCATCTGGAAGAAGGTGTTGTGGCGGGTGGTGATGCCAACTTCTTCAATATCCAGGGTGCGAACGCACTTTTGGATAGAGGTTGCTAGACCGTTAGGAAACGGTGGGTTCTGCTGGCCCAGGAAGTAAGGCTTGAAAGGAACCATGCCAGCGTTGACGAACAACAGGTTTGGATCATCAAGAATCAACGAGGCGCTCGGTACCGCTTCGTGTCCACTATTAACGAAGTGTTGGGTAAACCGTTCGCGAATCTCATGAGTCTTCACTGTGCAGTGTCCTTTTGCATCTATCGGGGTTGATAAATGCAGCATCTGGCGGGCTAAATCTCTCGTCCGCACTCTATCAATGCCATCAATACAGTGACGTTACATGCATGAGGGAGCAACACTGACCACGAGTGCGGACTTAACACCACAAGACTTTACCCGTCTTGCGAGTGAGCATGGAATCTAGGGCAGCATTTTCAGGCGCACAGAAGGATTACTTCTGCTTGCCGCCCTTGGGTTCCTGTCGGACAATTCCCCGCAGGCGTGGCAGGTATTCATTAATCCGCTTTTCCGCGCCGTGATCCGTTGGGTGGTAGTACTGTGCATCAGCGAGCTCATCTGGCAGATACTGCTGTGCGACCACTCCGCGTGGATCATCATGCGGGAATTGATATCCCACCGCACTTCCCAGTCGCTTTGCACCTTCATAGTGCCCATCACGCAAATGTGGCGGAACGTGACCAATTTTTCCGCGCCCGATGTCTTCTTGGGCTGCGGCAATAGCTTGCATGACGGAATTGGATTTAGGGGCGGTAGCCAAGTGAATAACTGCCTGCGCCAGCGGAATACGCGCCTCAGGCAAACCAATGAGCTGTGCGGCTTGAGCAGCTGCAACAGCCGTTGGCAACGCGGTTGGATCCGCCATGCCGATGTCTTCTGAGGCATGCACAATCAACCGCCGCGCAATAAACCGCGGGTCCTCGCCAGCTTCGATCATCCGCGCCAAATAATGCAGCGCCGCATCCACGTCTGAACCACGAATGGACTTAATAAACGCGGACACCACGTCATAGTGCTGATCACCATCGCGGTCATAGCGCACCACCGCGCGGTTCACGCTGGCATTGAGAATCTCCGAGGTCAACACCGGCTTCGACGCAGCCGCCTTATCAGCGCTAGCTTCTTCTGCCTCAGAACCATCGGCACCATCGGCGTCAGAATTGTTGACGCGTGCTTCAGCGGTGTTTGCTTCAGAAGCATTGGCTTCTGTGGTCTCAGCAGCAGCTTCCAAGTAGGTCAATACCCGTCGAGCATCGCCGCCAGCAAGCATTGTTAGTTGTTCGCGGGCATCATCTGCAATGGTGATCCTGCCCTGCAGTCCCCGTTCAGATGCAATTGCTCGGTCAATCAACTGCCCAATGTGCTCGGGCTCCAAGGAGTTCAATTGCAGCAGAAGCGAGCGTGACAGCAGAGGCGCTACGACGGAAAATGATGGATTCTCGGTGGTTGCGGCAACAAGTAGGACCGTCCGGTTTTCCACCGCAGCAAGAAGCGCATCCTGCTGGGTTTTAGAAAAACGGTGAACCTCATCAATAAACAGCACGGTGCGCACGCCGCGGATGGCTTCCTGGCGCGCAAGGGTGATAACTTCACGGACTTGCTTCACACCAGAGTCAAGTGCTGAGAGCCCCACGAAGTTCTGCCCCATCGCTGAAGCAATCAAAGACGCAATCGTGGTCTTGCCTGTGCCTGGTGGGCCGTACAAGATTACCGAGGCTTCACCAGAGCCCTCCACCAAACGACGCAGGGGTTTGCCGGGTGCTAACAAGTGACCTTGGCCCAGGACTTCATCCAAGGTTTGCGGGCGCATGCGTGCAGCCAGCGGTGACCCGCTGTGCGTGGCAAACATGGAGTTACCGCGGCCAGCTATCCCCGCCGCACTATCAGAATCGGTGCTGGCAGATGGCGTGGTGGGAAATAGCGAGTCTTGCGACATAAAAACCTTCCAACCCTCAAACGGAGAGTGAATCCAAGCAGGTATCTCAAGCGATACCTATATCTGGTGGTTCGATCCTAAACGGTTCTCGCGGAGACGGTCAGCAACTTGCTGTCCGAAATCGGCGATAACCTGATATTCCTCAGCATAAGAGCCACGTCCACGGCGTGCCGCGAATCGATGAAGCGCCTCAAAAGTCTCATACAGATCGCGACGAACCAACAATTCATCTTCACTAAACGGATCGAAATCGCTTGGGCGCAGCAAGGAATTTGCGGTTTCCTCATCAATTTCGCGCTTTTCCGAGGCAAAGGAAGCCAGCTCTTCTACCCCGCCAGTGTACATCGTGGCAACGCTGGACAGTGCCCAACCGATAAGCGAACGCACGATCAAGCGATTGAGCTCTTCGCTTTCGCCAAAGCGTGGCCAGGTGTCTGTGACTTCACGCGCCCAGGCATGGACGAAGACATCAGCCTCATCATTGGAGATCGGACGAGCAAACAGGAACTGCGGGAAACCGGCAATCACGCAAGCGACATCAAAGCCAACATTACGGAATCCCGCCCACTCATAGTCCAAGAAAGAAATCTTGTGGGAGACAATGATGTTGTCCGGTGAAAGGTCGAACGGGGTAAACGCACGCTCATTTCCACTGAGCAAGGTTGCTGCCGATGCATGCGCGTAGTGAGTCACTGCCTCCGGCGGAGTCAAGCCGGCACGCTCTAAAATCTCAACGCCCAAGTAAATGGAGTTGTGCAGTGCATCTGCGCGCAGCTGATAATTAACCTTGTCGGGGTGGTTACGGACCACGCGGTTGAGCAGTGCTTCAAAGTCGGGCTCACGGCCCGCGGTATCAGCATGCATCTGACCAAGCTCTGTGCCCAGCGCACGGATGATTTGCATCCGCTCATCATCACTAGCCTGCGCGAGAGTATCCGACAAGGTGTTGGAATCGCCCAAATCGGTCAGAACCAGAATGCGCTGTTCAATATCGTGCGCCAACAACACCGGTCCGGGACGGGTGTCTTCAGATAGTGAGGTCGTGAACTGATATGCCACGACCTCACTGATGAAGGCCACATCATCAATGGCCTGGCCAGTTGGTGGATTGTGCTTCAACACCACGGTGCGTTGCTGCAAAAATGGTGAGGAAGAAACGCGCGCACGCAGGACAATAGCGTGACCAGAGCCGGAAAGCCGCTCTACTTCGGAGAGTTTTTGTTGACCACCAAACCGCCGCGACAGCAAGTCTTGAGCAATGTCTACGACTTGTTGTTGTTCCAGGTTCACGGTCTACTCCTCAGGTCTGGCACCACTATTACCA
>JAUNRU010000102.1:1757-4213 GCA_030535535.1 Corynebacterium casei | reverse complement strand
CGAATGATTCGACACCGCGGCAAAGTCAAGCTTGTGACCCCGGGCGGAAAACTACTGGGCAACACGCATGAGCTGAGCACGATGGGAGCAATGGATCTGCTGACATAGAAAAACTCCTCTTGGAAACGGTGGTTTCTCAAGAGGAGCTAGAAGGGAGAATTACTTAGCGGCGTCTGGTGCCTTCGTATCCTTGCCGGTTGCTACATCGGAATCAACAACCGGGTCAGGTACTCCATCGCGTTCGATGTAGTACTCGACATCGGTGAACTCTTCTTCGATCTCGTCAGCAGTAAATTCAATCTCGGCGTCGGAGTCAAGCTCTTCCGTAACCTCACCAACGAGGTCCTCAAAGAGGACTTCATGGTCGAGGTTGGATTCAACGAGCTCGCGGCCGATCACATCATCGTGCTTTTCGTCGTACTTCTCTTCTGGGTGCAGCTTCAGACGAAGCAGGG
The DNA here is from genome assembly GCA_030535535.1 of Corynebacterium casei. Taxonomy (GTDB): domain Bacteria; phylum Actinomycetota; class Actinomycetes; order Mycobacteriales; family Mycobacteriaceae; genus Corynebacterium; species Corynebacterium casei_A. Next base: position 3,758 of record JAUNRU010000102.1, on the reverse strand, counting down.
ACTTGATGCGCTCGCGGCGAACGGACTCATCACGAATCTTGGACAGGCTGCGGAACCAGGCGAAGACCAGGACAACAACCATGAACATGCCCATGTAGCCCAGAATTGGGTAGACGTAGTTCATCAAAGTCTTAAACCCGAAGAAGGACATTCCGTAACCCGCGAGAGTACCCACAACGAAGATTGGGTAGGAGCGGTTTTCGCGACCCGATGCCAGGCGCTTGCCCAGTGCGTAGAACATGCCGATGGCGGTGTTGAAAATCATCAAGAAGATGACAATCGCCATGAGGAAGCCAGCGGTGCTGCCCATCTCATTGACCAGGACCAGCATTGGGACATCGGAGTCACCAATCTTGTCCGCGCCCATCAGCAGGACGAAACCAGAGATACCGAGCAGGATGGCATAGGTGACGCCGCCAATGACGCCGCCCCAGCCAGCCTCGCGTGGGCTGATGTGGTCGCCGCCGATAACCAGCGACATAGATACGGCCAGGATAAGGGCAAGGCCGTTGTAGTTCACCGCAGACAGCAGCCAGTTACCAATTGGAGCTTCGGTCTGCGATGCAATGTCGATGACCTCGCCGGCATTTTCCGGCATGTTCATCAAGGTGTAGATGAGCAGCGCGATAACAGCGATGATGATCGTTGGCGTCAGCAAGCCAATAACATTGGATACCTTGTCCACATCCAACAGACCGGTGACCAAAACGAGCACCAGCATCAAGGTCGAGCCGACCCAGGCTGGCCAGCCAAACTGCTGCGCCATGTTGGAACCAGCGCCCGCCAGCATGACGAAGCCGACAGCGAATAGCGTGAAAATCACGGCGATATCCAGCAGCTTCGACACGATCGGGTGAGTCACTTTCCTAAACACCGCGTTGTGCTCAGAAGCGTGGAAGTAGGAACCCAGCTGCAGGAACACCGTGCCGGCAATGGTCATGATGACACCGGCAATAATGATGCCCCAGACACCGTTGATGCCGAATGAGGTGAAGTACTGAACGACCTCTTGGCCGGTGGCAAAGCCAGCCCCCACAAGCAGGCCCACGAATGCAAGAGAAATACCAATTATGTTTCTGTAAGACACGTTTTCCTCGGATTGGCTTATAAGAAAATCAAATCTAAATAGTTTCGTGCATGACTTATCTATTTAGCGAACGGTGCTCCAGACTAACGACTGACCTGCATCTATGCGAATTTTCACGAATGAATTACATACAGAAAACAGGCGGAAAACATGCAATAACCTGGCTTTATATAGTTTCGATTACCATGAGACACCTCACAGCCGAACTTATTGTGTGAACCAATAAGAATTTTGCGCTTCGCCCAGCACACAGCTCAGAGCATGAGAAAACCCGCACACCAACTCCCAATCCTCCAGAGTTGATATGCGGGTCTTTAAGCCTGCAACTAAGCGAGCTTCTTAGCGATGAGCTGGTTGACCTGCCCTGGGTCAGCCTTGCCCTGAGTTGCCTTCATGACGGCACCGACAATAGCGCCGGTGACCTTCTTGTTGCCAGCGCGGTACTTCTCCACCACGTCTGGGTTGGCGGCCAGTGCGTCATCGACGGCCTTTTCAATCGCTGCGTCATCACGCACGACCTCCAGGCCGCGAGCCTTGACTACCTCATCGACATCACCTTCGCCGGCGAGAACACCATCGACTGCCTGGCGGGCGAGCTTGGTGGTCAGCTTGCCTTCCTTGACCAGAACAATCACGCGCGCAACCTGCGCCGGGGTGATGCTCAGTGCCGGAAGGTCAACGCCCTGCTCGTTGGCCTTCGCGGACAGGTAAGAAACCCACCAGGAACGAGCCTCATCAGCAGTAGCGCCCTCTTCGGTGGTCGCAATAATAAGGTCCAATGCGCCAGCGTTGACCAAGTCGCGCATCTCCGCGTCCTTCAAGCCCCACTCTTCCTGGATGCGCGCACGGCGGATCCATGGCATCTCCGGCAGAGTCTGACGAATTTCTTCAACCCACTCGCGTGGCGCCAGAAC
>JAUNRU010000102.1:0-1657 GCA_030535535.1 Corynebacterium casei | reverse complement strand
ACCGGACGCAGCGACAAGTTAGAGTCCACGCGCATTGAACCCTGGTCCATGCGGGCATCGGATACGCCCAGCGCCGCAACCAGCTCGCGCAACGCGGTGACATAAGCACGCGCCACCTCAGGTGCACGCTCCCCTGCCCCCTCAATTGGCTTGGTAACAATCTCAATCAACGGAATGCCCGCGCGGTTGCAGTCCACCAAAGACGCAGTCGCGCCGTGGATACGACCCGACGTACCACCCAGGTGGGTGAGCTTGCCGGTGTCTTCCTCCATGTGCGCGCGCTCAATCTCCACGCGCCACTCGGTGCCGTCTTCCAGAACTACGTCCAAGTAGCCATCGTAAGCAATTGGCTCATCGTACTGAGAAATCTGGTAGTTCTTTGGCTGATCTGGGTAAAAGTAGTTCTTGCGAGCAAAGCGCGATGACTCCGCAATGGAGCAATTCAAAGCCAAACCAATCTTGATGGCCCACTCCACGCCCTTAGCGTTAACCACTGGCAGCGCACCCGGCAGACCCAAAGACACCGGGTCAACGTTGGAGTTTGCCGGGGCATCGAAGTTGGTTGCCGATGTGGAAAACATCTTGGTTTCCGTGGCTAGTTCGACGTGGACTTCCAAACCCATAACTGGGTCATACTTTTCAAGGACTTCATCAAAGTCCATCAGGTCATACATCGCAGCAGTCATGGGTGCCATCTTAATACTTATCCCCCGGGCGGTCAGTCACCACCCAGCGTGTATGGCTTGTGCTAGTTTTCGGCCTTCTTTGCGCGGCCGTCAATGTAGCGGCAGATGGCTGCGACCACGGCGCCGGACAGGTTGTGCCAGACGGAGAACACTGCGCCCGGAAGCGCTGATAGTGGGCTGAAGTAGGTCGATGCCAAGGTGGTGGCCATGCCGGAGTTTTGCATGCCGACCTCGATGGCCATGGTGCGCGACACTGGCTCGGTTTGGCGGGTGAGCTTGCCGGTGAGGTAGCCCAGCGCGTAGCCCAGGCCGTTGTGAATGATGACGGCGACTAGAACGATACCGCCCGCGGTGACGATGTTGTCGCGGTTGCCACCGACGACGATGCAAACAATCGACGAAATAGCCAGCACCGAAATCCATGGCAGGGCCGGGGTAATAAACGCCACGACCTTCGGCAGCAAAAGGCGCACAACCAGGCCGCCGACAACCGGAATGAGCACAACCTTGACGATGTCCCATGCCATCGCACCTGCATCCAGCGGCATGTACTGCCCCGCCAGCCACAGGGTGAGCATCGGCGTGAGCAACGGTGCCAACAGAGTGGACACCGAAGTCATGGTGACAGACAGTGCCACGTCACCGCGCGCCAAGTAGCTAACGACGTTGGATGAAGTACCACCTGGCGCACAACCCACCAGGATGACGCCGACTGCGATTTCTGGTGGCAGCTGCAAAACCCACACCGTGGCCACGGCAATCAGCGGCATGATGACGAACTGCGCCACCACACCAATGAGCACTGGCAGCGGGCGCTTAGCGACGAGCGCGAAGTCCACCGGACGCAACGTCAACCCCATGCCGAACATGATGATGCCCAGCAGCGGCGTTACCTGCGGCGCGAAGCCCGAGGCAGTATCCGGAAAGAAGAAGCCCAGCAAGCCGCCGATAATAACTAGGACCGGGAATCC
>JAUNRU010000101.1:0-4226 GCA_030535535.1 Corynebacterium casei | reverse complement strand
GCATTGTTGCCAAGGTTGCCGCGAAGCGTGCTGCGGCTAAGCGCGCCGCCACCACTGCATAATATTAGCGTGTTTTTGCCACTGTAGTGCACTTTCCCTGTTAGAGTATTCATCGTGCCCGCTGCAGTTCCGCAAGGACAAGGCGGGTTGAATTCGAAAACCCTACATAAGGAAAGATTTATAAAATGCGTTCCATTCGTACTTCCCTGATCGCTGCAACCACCGCTGCTGCGGTTGCTTTCTCCGCTACCCCTGCTTTTGCACAGGAATCCGCTGAGGGCTCCACCGCTGGTTCTTCCGGCTCTTCCACCGTTGCTGAGAGCTCCGGCGCAACCGAGTCCCAGCGCAACGTTTGGGGTTCTTCCAAGGACTTCGACAACGCTAATGACTTTGACAAGCTGACCTACGTATACGTCATCGGCTCTGTTGCTGCTCTGGCTGGCGGCGCTGCTGCATTCGCTTCCCAGACCCCACAGGCACGTGCAATCGCTGAGCAGTTCAACGTTGAGCTGCCACGTTTCTTCTAATCTCTAATTCGTAGAAGCACTTCCAAGCTCCGGCCCGCGCAGGAAAATCTGCGCCGGCCGGAGCTTCGCTTTTGCGAAATTTTCGGAACTCTCTCAGGGGCTAAAGAGGGGCACTCACGCCAAATAAGTGCGGAACTTATAGGCATTGCGCTGCGACTCATTAGGCGTGAATATTTCCACACCAACAAAGAAGTCTGGTGGCGCCTACGGCGTTATCTATCGGTTGCATTCTGTGGCTGGCGTATTGGTGGCGCCGTTGCTGGTGATCGCGGCGCTGTCGGGATTTCTCTACGCGTTCGCGCCGAGCCTTGAGAACTTTGTCTACCGCGATGCCATCACCGCGAGCTCTACGGAACCCGCACAGCCGCTAGAAGAACAAATAGAGGCGGCGCAGGCAGTTCACCCGGACCTGCAACTCGTAGCGGTGGAAAGCTTTGAAGACCCGGCGAAGACCACGCGCGTGCTATTCGATGATCCCGCTCTGGAAAGCTCCAGTTACCGCCAAGCAGTGTTTGTGGATCCAGGCTCTCTGGAAATCACCGGTGACCTGGTGCAGTACGGCTCTTCTCGCGCGCTGCCGCTGCGCACCCGCATTTCTGAAGGCCACCGCCAGCTGTGGTTGGGAGAACCGGGGCGTATCTACTCCGAGGTGGCTGCCTCCTGGCTGGGCATCCTTGCGCTCGCCGGCGGGTGGCTGTGGTGGGCGAAACGAAAGAAGAAGCGCAGTCTGCATAGTGCGCTTGGCATCTGGCTGCTGCCGGGCTTCCTTTTCCTCACCGTTACTGGCTTGACGTGGTCATCTATGGCCGGCGGCAATATTGCCAACCTGCGTGCTGAGTTGGACTGGACTCAACCAAGTGTGAGCACCGACGAGCACGCGCATCACGGACATCACAGTCATGAATCGCAGGCAGGGGAGCTGTCGTCTCAAGAGAGCATCGATACTGTTGCTGCCACCGCACGTGAGGCGGGTCTGAGCGGCATCATTGAGATTGTGCCGCCCGCCGAAGAAGGCGCGGCGTGGACCGTGACTGAGATGCGCGAAGAGTGGAAGTTGAGCAATGATGCGATTGCTGTCGACGGTGAGACCGGGGAGATTGTTGACCGCGTGGATCATGCCGACTGGCCACTGGCAGCCAAGCTGTCTGCTTGGCTGATTCAGCTGCACATGGGCACGCTGTTCGGGTGGATTAACCAACTAGTGCTGGGCGTCATCGCGCTTGGCCTGCTTGCCGTTATTGTCATGGGCTATCGGATGTGGTGGAAGCGTCGGCGCTTTCCGGCAGCGGGGCAGTGGCGGCGCGCCCGGCCCGGGGTTCTGGCCGGCATCATCGTGTTCCTGCTGGCGTATAGCGTCATGGCGCCAATGTTCGGAATCAGCCTCGTGGCATTCCTGGCGATTGATGCGGTGATCAAAAATGTGGCTACCTGGAAATCTAAATCCGAGTAGCCACACTGAACAATGTTTGAGCTAAGTCCTAGCTTTCTTCACCAGGGACTTGCGGGCGGCGGAAGGCCGCGCGCTCTTCTGGCGGGAGAGTAGGAACCTTGTCCAACTCTTCCGTAATCTGAGGCCACAGCTGGTTCATGATGTTGTTCCACGTCAAGATCCAAACGGCTTGGGCGCCTGGCTTGTTGTTGGACTTGCCCACGATGATCATCTGCTCATTGCGAGCACGCATGTGGTCAAGGGTGTGCTGCACGGTGGTAGAACCGGCAACGGTCAACGCTGGGCGGGAGAACTGCAATGCCGGGGCATCAGGTTCAGCCATCAGCGTGTCACGAACGTGCACAATCTGCGGCATGCGCGAGTTCTTGGTGTAGATCAAAGCGCGCATGATGTCCTTGGAAATGCACAGGGACTGTAGTTCGGCGACGGTGGCATCGGAAGGCAACGGCACAATCTCCGAGCCGTGGAGGCGAGCGAACTCGCCGACGGTGGAGGTTTCCAGCTCAATCACGCCGGTGATCTGCGACGCTGAGGACTCATCCAAGGTGCCGGTCTCACGGGAGTGCTCCACCAGAGTGCGCAGCGTATCCACGTCATAGCCAGCAGCGCCAGCGCGGTCGACTGGGGTTTCACCAGTGCGGCGCACCAGGGTGTTCGCCATGTTGTTGATCCACACCAGCAGTGGGCGGAACAACCAGATGAAGCCACGGGCAGGAATCGCGATCATGCCCAGTGCGGTTTCAGGGTGGGTAATCGCCCAGGACTTCGGAGCCATCTCACCAATAACCAGGTGCAAGAAGGTCACGATGAACAGGGCGACGATGAAGGAAACAACGTCAGCGATGCCCATCGGCAAGCCCATTGCTTCCAGCGGAACCATCAGCAAGTGGTGAACCCATGGCTTGGTCACCGCACCCAAAATGAAGGTAGCGGCGGTAATGCCCAGCTGGGCACCGGCCAACATGATGGTCAACTCATTGAGAGAACGCAGACCAGCGCGGGATGCGCGGGAGGTCTCCGCGGTTTCTTCCAGACGGTTGCGGCGGGCACTCATCAAAGAGAACTCAATGATGACAAAGAAGGCAGACAGGATAATCACCACGATGGTGACAATCAGATTCACAATCCAGCTATCCATTAGCGCACCTGCCCTTCATCGCTAGATTCAGAGACTGGGGCGTCATCAGCGTCCTTGTCGTCATCATCCTTCGCGGCTTCCTCGACCAACTCAATAGCCAGAACAGAAGGAACGTGGCGGTCAACTTCCTCAACGTGCACCTTCAGGTGGCGGGTTGGGGCGTCATCTTCCACCCAGTCTTCGGGTTCTGCTTCCAAATCAATGGTGTGAGTTTCACCTTCGACCACCAAAGCACCGGTGTGTGCGATGAGCAGACCAGCGATGGTTTCAAAGTCACCTTCGGGCAAGTCATGGCCAATGGCGCGCTCGATCTCATCCAGCGGGGTATCACCATCGACAAGCCAGTGTGTGTCGTCTTGCTCAGTGATCTCTTCGGTCTCTTCCACGTCGTGCTCATCGGTGATATCGCCCAAGATTTCCTCAGCGAGGTCCTCCAAGGTGACAATGCCGACGAAGCCGCCGTATTCATCAATGACACAGGCCATCTTCTCATCGGCCTTCTGCAGTTCTTCCACCAGCGTTGGCAAAGACATCAGCTCCGGAACCACGACGGATTCCTTCATCACTTCGGTCACAGGTGCCTGCTGGTCACCTTCCCACGTCAGAACATCAAAAAGATGCACAATTCCCACTGGGTTATGGTCATCATCAATGACTGGGTAGCGGGTGTGATTAGCAGACATCAGCTCACGCACTTCAGCGACGGTGGTTTCAGGATCCACCACGTCAGTACGCGAACGCGGAACCATCGCGTGGTCCACATCATCGTGAGGGAAGTGCAGCAGACGATCCAGCACCATATAGGTGTCATCATCTAAGTCACCAGACTCGCGGGAATTATCCATGATGGATTCCAGGTCATCTGAAGTAGCGGAAGAATCCACGTCTTCCAAAGGCTCAATCTTGAACAGTCTCAAGATGGCGTTGGAAGAGTACTCAAAGAAGTGGACCAGGGGTCCGAAAATCTTGAGGAAGATAATGGATGGGGTTGCCAACCACAAAGCGGACTTCATGGGCGCGGCAATGGTGTAGTTCTTCGGGAACAGCTCTGCGAATAACATGGTGGCAATCGTGGACACTACCAGTGCCAAGACAGTACCAACACCGACTG
>JAUNRU010000100.1:2805-4232 GCA_030535535.1 Corynebacterium casei | reverse complement strand
AAATCAGCCGTTCCACGTGGCGGTGAAACAGCTGGCCTGCTCGTTGCGCTGCTGGCAGGTGGGCTTCCTGGCGCAGATAACCCACGCGCGTGCCCTGTGACAGCTGCGCCTGTCCGCTATCAGGGGCGAGTTGACCGGTGATGACATCGAGCAGTGTGGACTTGCCGGCACCGTTTGGTCCGGTGATAACTAGCCGGCCGCGCTGGCCAAGCTCAAAAGACACCGGTTGGGTGAGGCGGTCGGTGACGGTGATGGCATCGGCAGTTAAAAGCGTGGAACCCTTGCGGGTCTTCAACGTAGGGAAGGCAAAGGCCATCGGCGGTTCCGGAATGGTAATCGCATGGGTATCCAGCTCTTCCTGGCGGCGATGAAAGGCCTTGACCGCACCACCGGCACGAGTGGTTCGTGCATGCCGCGGCGTGCCCTTGCCCGGCCGCCACTTATCCACCAGGCGGTTTTGCGCAGCGTCCAAACTTGCCTCAAGCCGGGCGCGCTCCGCCTGCTCTTTGTCATAGGCCTGCTCCCAGCGAACCAGCTCAGCCGCGCGACCCTCCCGGTAACCGGCGTAGCCATTGCCATAGATGCGCGGGCGGCCATCCGGTGTGGGGTCCAAATCAACAATGCCGTGCGCGAAATCAGTCAGCAGCGCGCGATCGTGGCTGACCACGGCCACCCCGCCCTTGCGACTGCTAATCTGCGCAGTGAGAAACTCCAGGCCACTGCGGTCAAGGTGATTCGTGGGCTCATCCAGCAGCAAGAAATCATCATCAGCGCCCAGCAAACATGCTAGGCGGATGCGGTAGCGCTGCCCCACGGACAACTCCACCAGGCGGGCGTCCATGTCGGTGACGGCATTAAGCGCATCGAGTGCGATGTGGACGCGGCGCTCCGCATCCCAGGCGTCAAGGCGCTCCACCCATTCCAATGCTTCGGAGTAGGCGGCTTCGGAGTTGGAGGAGGCATCGGCAAGCAACTGCCCTGCCTCATCGAGCGCAGCCAACGCCGTGAGTGACTCTGCAATCGCTTCCGCCACCGCATCACCCACCGTGCGCTGACCGTGCGATTCCATCTCCTGCTCAGCCACACCGATGGTGCCAATGTGCGACACCGTGCCACTGTCAGGCTCCAAGGTCCCGGCAAGGACATGCAGGAGCGTGGATTTCCCACGACCATTTTCACCCACGATTCCCATGCGTGACTCCGCGTTCAAAACTAGGTCTACGTCTTTGAAAATGGTGTTGGTGCCCCGGATTACGGTTACTTCGGAGGCAATAATTTGGGCGCGTTCACGCGCAGGAAAACGACGTGCGTCGGTATTCATGTATTTCCTTTGAAAAACTCATGCCCAACACACTGGAAGCACAGCTTATCGATGCTCCCAGCCAGACATGAAAAACTTCGACCCACACAATCAACTGGCCGCACGC
>JAUNRU010000100.1:0-2705 GCA_030535535.1 Corynebacterium casei | reverse complement strand
ACGTTGTGCTCGGCTTCGTTGGCGGCGGGGGCTTCGAACACGCCGAGCGGGGTGAGATGGGTGGCGTCGAGGTCAATCCCGAGTTCTTCATGGACCTCGCGCACCGCGGTGTCGAGGGCAGATTCACCGGGATCAGGTTTGCCGCCGGGAAACATAAACTTCTCAGTACCGCGTTTGCGGACGGTGAGAACTTGGTTCTGAGAATCGCGAAAGACAACGGCGCTGACATGAATCTGAGGCAAGACCATGTCCCTGAGAATACGCATTCACCTCGATTCCCGACGCAGCGGTTTAATGATTAACCCGTTGCTCTGCGCCTTTGGCACCGCCGGAAATACGCCAGCCGGCAAAGAGAATCAAGAACCAAATTGGGGTCACCATGAGAGCAGAGCGAGTGTCGTTCTCAAAGGTCAAAACAACAACCATGAAGGCAAAGAAAGCTAGCACCACCCAACACATGAACGCGCCGCCTGGCACCTTGAACTTGGAAGCCTCGTGGCGCTCCGGGAATTTCTTCCTAAAGACGAGGTATGCCACCAAGATGAGGCTCCACACCACCATGAAGAGCACGGAGGAAACTGTGGTGATGAGCGTAAATGCATCGATGATGCTGGAGCCGGCGTACAAAACCACCAAACTCGGGACCAGGCAGGCTACTGAAAAGATCAAGCCGCGGGCCGGAACTTGGTTTCGGGACAAAAATCCCCACCGCGTTGGCGCTTGGCCCTCACGAGCCAGGCCAAACAGCATCCGTGAGGTGGAGAAAATGCCGCTGTTGGCGGACGACGCAGCCGAGGTAAGCACCACAAAGTTGATGATGCCGGCCGCCGCCGGCAAGCCAGCCAGGGCGAACATCTGAACAAACGGGCTCGAATCAGCATGGACCTTGTCCCATGGAGTGACCATCATGATGACCGCGAGGGCAAGGATGTAGAACACGACGATACGAATAGGAATCGAGTTGATAGCGCGGGGAAGAGTCTTTTCCGGATCCTTCGTTTCCGCGGCAGCGGTACCGGCCAGTTCCACACCAACAAAGGCGAAGATGGCAATCTGGAATCCGGCAAGGAACCCAGCGATGCCGTTCGGGAAGAAACCTCCGTGGTCAATCAGATTCGAGACCGCCGCGACGTCCCCGTCCGGTGACTGGAAATGGGCCACAATCATCACCACGCCGGTGACAATCAATGCGGTAATGGCCACCAGTTTGATGATTGCGAACCAGAATTCCAGCTCACCAAAGAGGCGAACTGCCACGAGATTTAACCCAAGCAGCAGAACAATGGTCAACGCTCCCGGCAGCCATAGTGGGACGCCCGACCACCAGTATTGAACGTATCCGGTGATAGCTACGACATCGGCCATGCCAGTGACGATCCAACAGAACCAGTAGGTCCAACCACAGACAAAGCCAGCGGTAGGCCCAAGAATATCCGACACTGCGTCACGCAGAGACTTGTAGTTGAGGTTTGAGAGCAGCAACTCTCCCATCGCCCGCATGACGAAGAAGAGCATGAAGCCGATAATGCCGTACACCAAAAGAACCGAGGGACCAGCAAGCGAGATGGTTTTGCCGGATCCCATAAATAGTCCGGTACCGATTGCACCGCCAATCGCAATCAACTGAATATGGCGGTTGCTGAGACCACGTTGAAGGTGGTCGGAGTCTACCTGCGGTTCTCTTTCGGGTTCTTTGGTTTTAATTTGTGGTTTTCCCACATCATGAGATGCCATTATTCTACCTATCTAGCTTTTGGGGGAAGTAGAAGTATCAGTCGTGGGACGTTTCGGTACAGTCTCGCGCGAATCTACTGTTCGATAGAAAAACTACCACTAGGCCCTTTCGTACGTCCGCACGTAATCGGCATTATGGGTTTTTCGGCGTTTGCATGACCTCCAGCGGCCAACGACGGCGGAACTTCCCAGGCGGTTTTTCAAAGGGATAGCCCAACGAGACATCGATATGACTGACCCCATCCACACGGGTTTCCGCAGGAATATGCAGGTGGCCATGAATGACCATCTGCGCGTGGTACTTCACCGCCCAGTTCCGCGTCGCGGTGGTGCCGCACCACAGCGCAATGTCCGGCTCAAAAAGCCGGTGGGTAGGTTCGACCACCAGTGGCCAGTGGTTGACCAAAATGGTTTGCCCGCGCACCGCGTTGAGCCGGTCTTCGGAGTATTCGACACGTTCCGCGCACCACTTTTCGATGTCGACGTAAGGGGCGATCGCGAGTTCATCGTCAAGCTTTATCTTTGCCTGTGCAACGGCCTGCTTTGCTGTTACCCCAAGCGGGCGAAAGCTGTAATCATAAAGCGTAAACAGCGGGCAAATGGTTACGCCACCAAAGACCGGGTACGGGTCTTCCGGCGTAATTACACCAATGGCGCGCAACTCCCCCACCAGCGCCCGGTAGCGGGCTTTGCCGCGGATGCGCTCGGAGGAACGGTTAAACAGCTCATGGTTGCCAGGTACCCAAATCACCTTGGCGAAACGCTTGGTTAACGGCTTCAGCGCGTGGACCACGTTGGGGATGCGTTCAGCAACGTCACCGGCAACGATCAACCAATCGCCGGGATCGCGGGGAGCCAGCCTATCAACAGCCGCCTGATTCTCCCTGAAAGTAACGTGCAGGTCGCTGACTGCCCAAAGTGTGCGTGCCATGATCTGAGATTATCCCACGCAGCGGCGCTTTCTAATTCGA
>JAUNRU010000048.1:19336-21068 GCA_030535535.1 Corynebacterium casei | reverse complement strand
CACGCGTTTATTTTCATCGCGGAACTTATAAACGCCTGGATCCGTTGGAATAGTTCCAGGGGCAGGCCGGTAGGTACTTGGATCTGCCATGTTAAACTACTCCCCTTTTTTCGGCTGACGACGATTACTCCTCGTAGCTATCTCGTAGCGATTGGGAAGCTACGAGATAGCTGCGGGATGTATTAATCCAGCGGCATGTACTTTGCTTCCAGTTCGCGGAACTGGCGGGTGGACATAATTGCCTTTTCCTTGTCACCGGACTGAATAGCCCAGACTGGGACATATTCAAAGTCTGGAAGCTCAATGCGCGCCATGCGGGAGCCTTCTGGGAAAGCCAAGCCGTAGATGACCTGCCATGGGTAAAAGCGGGTGCCAATAATATTGCGAACCTCGACGCCATCAGCGTTTGCGCGAAGCCGCGGACGGTTAAACACAATCCACGCCAGGATGGACAGCACGACACCGATGCCAGGGAAAGCGAACTTATCAATCAAAGTGATGTGAGCACCGGTGAACTCGATGTCCAGCATGATGCCCATAAACAGGTGTACGGGGATTAGGATAGCGATACACAGCAAGGAAATCTTGCGCAGATATGGTGATTTGACGGTCAATTCCCACGGCTTGGTGGAAGTCATAGCGAACGGATCGGCAGTGGTGTACGCCAGAATCTGTTCGTCGGTCAGCTTCTTCTTCGGTTGGTTGTCGCCTTGAAAATCCGTTTGCTTTGGGGGAACGGTATTTCCGGAGGTGTTGGCACCAGCCGTTGAGTCAGTCATGGGTTAAGTCATCTCCTACAGTCCGCGCTTGGATGCACGTTCTTTAATATTACGCAGTTGGAGCACAGTATCTAAAGCCGCTGCCATAGCCTCGACTCCTTTGTCTTCAGCGGCGCCCGGTGCTCCGGAGCGGTCCACTGCCTGGTCATGGGTATTTACAGTCAGCACGCCATTGGCAATCGGCTTGGACGAATCCAGCGCGATTCGAGTCAGACCTTGGGTAACAGAGTCACAAACATAATCGAAGTGAGGGGTACCACCGCGGATAACGCAGCCCAATGCCACAACGGCATCGTAATGACGGGCTGCCTCTTGCACCGCGACGGGAATCTCCAAAGCTCCGACCACGCGGAAACCATCAGCTGTTGCTCCCAAGCGTTCTGCTTCAGCAAGAGCACGCTCATGGAGACGGTCACAGATATCTGCATTCCAGGTAGCGGTGATGACTGCTACGGAGATTCCGGTGGCATCAATTGCCGCTACTTCTGGAAGTCCTTCTTTGCTCATGCCCTTGCCTTCTTCAGCTGTCTGGTTAGTAATTATTTGCCCTGGTGCTCTGCGTCCCAGCGCGCTACCTGTGGCAACACGTGGTTCATGCGATCACGCTTAGTGCGCAGGTAATCAATATTATCTTCGTTTGGCTCAACTTCAATTGAAGTGTGATTGGAAGCATCAACGCCGAAACCGCGCAGCCCTTCATCCTTATGTGGATTATTGGTCAGCAAGTTTGCGGACTTTACTCCCAAATCGCGAAGAATCTGTCCCGCAACGGAATACTCACGGGCATCTTCCGGCAGGCCCTGCTCCAGGTTGGCATCGACAGTATCCAGGCCAGAATCTTGCAAGCGGTATGCCGCGAGCTTTGCCAGCAGGCCAATTCCGCGGCCTTCATGGCCACGCAGGTAGATGATGATGCCCTTGCCTGCTTCTTGGACCTTGCGCATGGATTCATG
>JAUNRU010000048.1:0-19236 GCA_030535535.1 Corynebacterium casei | reverse complement strand
AGGTACGCAGATATAACCGGAGGAATACCGCACCATGAAAGCTACTAGCTCGGGGGTTGCCAGCTCAGCTGCGAAAATGAGGTCGCCTTCATTCTCACGGTCCTCGTTGTCAACAACAACTACCGCCTTGCCGGCGGCGATATCAGCAATTGCATCTTCGACCGAGTCCAGACGAACTGCATTATTACCAGGTGCGCTCATAAGTTTCTAGCTTAGTCTCTATCCTCTTCCACATTGTGTTGGGGGCTAACCATCTTTTCAACATACTTTGCCAGCACGTCTACCTCGAGGTTTACCAAGGAACCTACCTGCAGTTCTCCCAGAATCGTATCCCGCAAGGTGACCGGGATGAGAGAGACCTCAAACCAGTCGGCACCGATGGAAGATACGGTCAAGGAGGTACCACTAATAGCGATGGAGCCCTTTTCCACGACGTAGTGCGCAAGCTCGTGCGGCAGTTCGAAGCGCAGGACTTCCCAATGCTCCGACGGGGTACGGGAAATTAGCTTCGCTGTGCCATCGACGTGGCCTTGCACGATGTGTCCGCCCAGGCGCGTGGTGGGCAGCAACGCACGCTCTAAGTTCACTGTGCTGCCGGCCGCAAGCTGTCCCAGCGCAGAACGGGTCAAGGACTCTTGCATGATGTCGGCGATGAACGTGGAATCATTAAGCTCCGCGACAGTCAAGCACACGCCGTTGACGGAGATGGAGTCGCCGAGCTTGGCATCAGAAGTCACTACTGGCGCATCGATGCACATGCGAATGGAGTCACCGAGCTCCTGCAATTCAACGACCTTGCCCTTTTCTTCAACGAGCCCAGTAAACAATCCAATCTCCTTTAAATCTTTAATGTGTTGATGCTGCTAGGAATTATTTAGGAACTATCAGGGGTCTTGACATAGTTGATGAGCAGGTCATTTCCCAGAGCAATCACCTGGCCGCGAGAAAAACGCACGGCATCCTTCAATGTATTAGCCAACGGATGCGCAAGCACCGATATTCCCTCGCCCAACAGGATTGGTCCTTGATAGACCTGCACCCAGTCCACGAGGCCGGCATTCATGAATCCGGAGGCAAGTCCAGAGCCACCTTCGACCAGCACATCGCGGGCACCACTGGCGAAGAGTTCTTCCATGGCTTCGTCAATGTTGGCGTACTGTTCAAAGCCCAGGGAGTTGAGGTTGGAGGCATTCTCACCAACGTCGGCGAGGCTTCGCCTGCCGATGACCACGCGGCGCGGCTGATTCTCCCGTTGAGTTCCGTCCGGGTTGCGGGCGGTCAACGAGGGATTATCGGTCAAAGCGGTACCAGTACCGACGATGATGGCATCGCGGTGTTCGCGGTCCTCGTGGACATGGTTACGCGCCAGCTCGCCGGTAATCCATTGGCTGGTACCATCAGAAGCCGCGGTAAAACCATCAATGGTCTGCGCGAACTTCAAGGTCACATGCGGACGACCAAGTTGCACGGACTTCAACCACGGCAACAAGGCATCAGGCTCGCCCTGTGGGGTGTGAAGCTGAGAAACGGAAATACCCGCCTCACGCAGCTGCTCGGCACCGCCGGCAGCATCCGGATTGGGATCACTGTGCAGGTAAAAGACTTCCTTGATTCCCGCTTCAATCAAAGCGGATGTGCACGGGCCCGTGCGGCCGGTGTGATTACAAGGCTCCAAGGTCACCACCGCGGTGGCACCCTCAGTGTGCCCTGCGGCATCGGCTAGCGCCTGCACTTCAGCGTGCGCACCGCCGACCGGCTGAGTAGCGCCAGTGCCAACAATTTCACCGGAGGTGGAGACAATAACTGCGCCTACCGGCGGGTTCGGACTGGTGGTGCCGCGGACTTCCCGTCCTGCAGACATGGCCTTGCGCAACGCCTCATCAATGATCGCCGAAGGCGCTTTTTCAGATCGTGTGTCCATAACTGCTTAATTCTTCCTGATTAAAGCGTGGCCAGCTGGCGAAGGTTGTCTACTTCAGCTGCCTTGTCGTCCTTTTTGAAAATGGCAGAACCAGCCACAAAGGCATCACAGCCTGCTTCGGCACTTTCGCGAATGGTCTCAGCAGAGATTCCGCCATCAATCTCGATGATGGTTTCCAACTGCTGTTCATCAATAGCTGCGCGCAGCTTGCGAACCTTATCCAACATTTCGGGCATGAACTTCTGCCCGCCAAAGCCTGGCTCCACGCTCATGACCAGTGCGAGGTCAAAGTGTGAGAGCTTGTCCAGCCAAGGCTCGATCGGAGTGCTCGGCTTGATGGAAAAGCCTGCGCGCACGCCCAGGTCACGGATCTTTTGCGCCAAGTCCAGCGCTGCCTGCTCATCTTTAACTGCTTCCACATGGAAGATAATGCAATCCGCGCCGGCCTTCGCGTAGGTCTCTACCCACTTTTCTGGCTCTTCAATCATGAGGTGCACATCCAGGACCTGATCCGTGATGCCATCAACCACGGCGGTGATATCTGGCCCAAACGACAGATTGGGAACGAAGTGTCCATCCATAATGTCGACGTGAATCCAGTCAGCGTTGGACACAGATTGCACCTCCTCACCCAAGCGCGCGAAATCGGCGGCGAGGATAGAAGGAGAAATAATTGGTGCGTTAAAAGAGCTGGAAGTCATGCTCCCCATCTTAGGACTTCTTGCGGAGCACGGCGAAGAACATTGCGTCCGTGCCGTGGCGGTGCGGCCACATTTGCACAGACTTATGGTCTCCCACATCGCCCATGTCAGGAATCAAGTCATGAGCGTTGTCTTCTTCCACGCCCAATTCCTTGACTGCACGGTCCACGATGCTGCGGGTTTCGCGTAGATCAGGCGAACAGGTCGAGTACACGATGACTCCGCCTGGGCGAAGAAGCTTGACTGCGGATTCCAACAGCTCGAACTGCAAAATCGACAGCTCTGCGATATCAGACTCAGCCTTGCGCCAGCGCGCCTCAGGGCGACGACGCAAGGCGCCAAGGCCGGAACACGGGGCATCGACAAGAATGCGATCATAACCTGGCTCCAAGCCTGGCTTGCGGCCATCGGCCACATGGACCCGGACCGGCAAATCTCCCACTGTCTTTTCCACTAACTGCGCGCGGTGCTCGGAGACCTCCACCGCATCAACGGTTGCACCATCCATGCGCGCCAAAGAGCCCATGAGCGCAGCTTTGCCACCAGGACCAGCGCACAGGTCCAACCAGCGGCCATTGTCCTTGCCCTCAACCGGCGCCTCGGAGACCGCGCGGGCAATCAACTGCGATCCTTCATCTTGGACGGCCGCAAGACCTTGCTGCACTGGTTCCAGATCGCCTGGATCACCGGCTTCCATGTAGACCGCATAAGGCGAATACTTGCCCTCGTCATAGCCGGTCATCAACGCCAGTTCTTCCGCGGTGATCTCACCCGGCCGAGCCACGAGGTGCACGATTGGACGCTGGGAATCGCCTTCCAAAGCCTCTTCCAGCTCGCCCAAACCAACGACGCGTGAGAATGACTGCGCAATCCACGTTGGGTGCGCGTGGCGGAAAGCCACCGCCTCAATCTCTCCAGCTGGAGTCAGCTGCTCCAGCCACTGCTCTGGACGTGTCCTGGTGATAGTACGCATGATGCCATTAGCAAAGCCCTTGGCCTTCTCATGGCCCGCTGCTTCAACGAGGCGGACGGTGGTGTCTACCGCCGCATGTGGCTCGACGCGAGTGTAGATGAGCTGGTAGGTGCCCAAACGCAGCGCATCAAGCACCTCAACAGCGAGTGTGTACAGCTCGCGGGAAGAGCACTTAGCGATGATCGCGTCCAGCACGCCCTCCGCCCGCAATGTGCCATAGGTCAGCTCGGTGGCAAACGCTGCATCTCGGCCTTCAAGATTGTTCACGCGCAACGCCTTGGGCAAAGTCAGGTTGGCGAAGGCATCATCCTTGTGGACACGCAACAGAGTTTCGAAGACCACCGCACGGGGCTGGTCCACGCCCACCCGGCGAGCATTGCGAATGAAGTCTGCTGGCTGATGCGCACGATTGCGATCATGGCGCTCATATTGCCGGCGCTGCCCACCCTGGTTGCCTTGATTGCCTTGATTGCCGCGGCCGTCCTGCCGGCCACGACCACCGTGACCGCCGTTGCGGCCAGACTGTCCACCGCGTTGGTCACCGCGAGAATTTCCACCGGGGTGGTTATTGGGGGTGGACTGCTTCTTGCCACCCTGCGGGGTTCGGTCTGATGAGGGACCACCAGATTTGGAACGGGACCTAAATCCACCACTCATGAAAAGAACACCTCATCATCGTTGCTGTTTGCACTAAATCCACGGCCCCAGTCGGCCGCGTTCATCATCTTCTTACCCACTGGCTGCAGTTCATCAATCCGCACTGGGTGCGTGGCAGTACCGATGTAAACAGCCTTCTTCGTGATGTGAACTTGGCCCGGTTGCAGCTTCGGCAGCTCGCCGAGTACTTCGGAGCTGGCATGCAGTGGCGTTATTTTACCTATCTTCATGCGGTCTTCGCCGTGCATAGCCCAAGCACCCGGGAATGGTGAGTGCGCACGCACGTGGCGGTCAACGGCAAAGTCAGGCTGAGTCCAGACGATACGCGCATCTTCCGTGGAAATCTTCGACGCGTAGGTTGGCTCACCCTGCTGCGGCTGCGGCACAATCTCACCGCTTTCAAGACCATCCATCGTGGCCACCAGCAAGTGCGCGCCAGACTTGGACAGGCGCCCAAGCAGGTCACCGGAAGTATCCACCGTCTGGATGGTCTCCGTCATGGTCCCCAGAATCGGACCGGTATCCAGTCCTTCTTCAATCTGGAAGGTAGTAGCACCCGTGATGTCATCGCCCGCGTTGATGGATGCCTGCACCGGCGCTGCGCCGCGCCATGCGGGAAGCAGCGAAAAGTGCATATTCACCCAGCCGTACTGTGCGATATCCAGCAGGTCCTTCGGCACTAGGTTGCCATAAGCGACCACCGGGATGGCGTCAGGAGCTAGCTCTCGAAGACGTGCCCGAATGGCGTCACCGTCTTCGGTATCCGCTTTGAGCGTGGTTGGGGTCAGCACCTCAATTCCATGCTCGAGTGCTACTTCTTTAACGGGGCTTGGCACCATTTTGCGCCCGCGTCCCTTGCGCGCATCGGGGCGGGTAATAACCGCCACGACTTCATGCTCAGAAGCAATGAGTGCTTCTAGCGCGGGGACCGCTGGTTCGGGTGTTCCGGCGAATACTAGCTTCATGTTTGAGGTCGCTTTCTACTTGTTGAACCAGTCAGAGTTGCGGATAGTGGCCATCGCTTCTTTGCGTGATTCTGAGTCCAGGCGCTGCAAGAACAACACGCCATCCAAGTGGTCAGTTTCGTGCTGAACGCACCGTGCCATCAGTCCTGAGACCACCATGCCAACGGGATTGCCATAAACGTCTTGGCCTGAGACCCGCACAGTTTCATAGCGGGTAGTCGGCGTGGAGATATCCGGGATGGACAAACAGCCCTCAATACCCGTCTGAGTTTCTTCGCCAATGGCTTCCCACACAGGATTGATTATCGCCCCGCGCATACCGGTTTCAGTATGGGAGCAGTCATAGACAAAGATGCGCTTGAGCAGACCAATCTGGTTGGCAGCAAGGCCTACTCCCCCGGCATCATCCATGGTTTCAAGCATGTCAAAGGCCAGTTCTTCTAGGGATTCATCAAACTCGGTGATTTCGGTGGCGCGAGTGGTCAATACTGGGTCGCCGTACATACGGATAGCTTTGATGGTCAAGGTTCTTCGCACTTTCTAACAAACGGTGTAGCTGCCAAGCCAGAAGCTCGTAGCTGTTTCACTTTCCTACCAACCATAGTGAATATTGCTTCGCGCAGACACGCTGGGTTCCGCAATGGTTGAAGGCATTGGTTAAGCACGGTGGCTAACAGGTGTGCTTAACCAATGTTGATTGGATCGACTTGGATGCGCAATGGCAGATCATCTTTGCGCGCACTGCGGTTAGCATTTGCCGCGCGCAGGGCAATACCCAACTCCGAACGCGGGCCCAATGGGGTGCGAATGAGAAGGCGTTGTGCCGCGCCAAATCGCTTGGTGTCATATTCCCCAGGCAAAGATAAATTCTCCGGCAGTGGGACGGGGCCTAAGATCTCTGCATGTTCTGGCAGCTTTGCTACCTCGAGGAAGTCGTCCAATGCGGCATCAGCACCGTCGATGGCAGCCATGTGCACCGCTGGTGGGAATCGAACTTCGCGGCGAGAATCAAGTTCTTGTTGGGCAAAGCCCACCACGTCCCAGGCCAAGAAGGCATCAATCACGGGCACGCCAGGGTTTGCTGAGATCACCACGGCACCGCCTTTAGCCGCCGGAGCAACCATGGTGGCAGCAGCCATCCATTTGGCCATGGCGTCCTCGCCGGCACGAAGGTCTTGCCTATTGAGCAAGGCACCGGCGCCCAGCAACAATGCCGCGCCGTAATAAGGCGTTTCCCCATCTGCAGTTGCTTTGGATGCCACCACGCGGGGTTCCGCGCCTGGGGTTGCCACCACCAAAGCGGGTGCGTGCGGGATTTCTTCAACTACCTTGTTGCCGCCGGAGACAATGATCCGCGTATTGGGAAACACACGTCCGAGTTCTTCTGCCGTGCGTTCAGAGCCCAAGACCACGGCGCGCAGCCGGTTGGAGCCGCACTCTGTGCATTTGAAACGTGGCTCCATCTTGCCGCACCAGGCACAACTTGGCGTTGCTGCATGCTCATGGGAATGCGGCAGAGTTAGCGGGCCGTTGCAGTGGCGGCAGCGGGCGCGGGTAAAACACTTCGCGCAGGCAAGAGTAGGAACATAGCCCTTACGTGGTGATTGCACTAGTACTGGTTCACCGCGATCAAGCGCGGATTTTGCGGCTTGATAGGCCCGGCCATCCAATGACGTTGTGCCAGCGCCAGGTTGCGCCGCACTGGCAGAGCTTGTCGATGCTCCACGCTGTGCGGGTCGAGATCCTGCAGCAATATTGCGGGAGAAATTCAAACCATAGGGCCCCACCGCAATCATCGCTGGCATACGGGTGTGCAACGTGGACTCAGCAGCGACCAAATCATGTGCCCATCCGGAGCTGACTAACAGTTGGGTCTCCGCGGTGCGCGAATGCCCGACGATGAGCAATGAGCAGTTCTCCTGCGCACTCCGCGTGGTCAGCACTTCCCTGCTGTGCACATAGGGCGCGCTGCGCTCGACGAGGTTGTCATCACCGTCATTGAAGATAACCGCCAGGCCGAGGTCTTTTACTGGAGCGAACGCCGCGGACTTGGTGCCCACCACGATGCGCGCCTGTCCGACGAGCACTGAGAGGTAACGGCGGTAGCGTGCCTGCGGGCCTTGGGAGACATTGAGCACGGTGACTTGTTTAGCGGAGACATACTTGCGAAATGCTGCCTCGACCATGTCCACATCAGACTGGTCAGGAACCAGGACCAGCACGCCGCGACCATCGAGAGCAACCTTGGTGCCAAGGGCTGCGATCGCTGCCGCCCAGTCATCACCCGGCGCTACCTGCCACGCCGCACGCGCAGTGTTGCCGGCGAGCACGAAATCCACGAAGGATTCACCATGCTGGTAAGCAGAAAACGATGACAGGTCAGGCTCAGTAATCTCCCCCAGATCCTCAAAGGAAGTATCCAAGTCAGCTTCTTCTGCCTTTGCATGCCGCGGCGGAATAGCGAAGCGAATAATGTCTGAGCGGTTGCCGCCATAGCGATTAGCCAGCGCGTCCACCAGAGTGGACAACTGCTGCGGATACACCTGAAAAGGTGAAATCACGCGGTCAATATAGGCCAACTTGCCGTCAAAGTCTGACTCAGAAAGACGCTGCATCAAGAGGGCATCGACAAGCCTGCCATTGAACCTAATGCGTACTCGAACCCCCGGCTGTGCTGCCTCCGACTCTTCTTCTGCGACTAGGTAGTCAAACGGCCGATCCAGGTGAGAGACCCCCAATAAAGGCAACACCCGCACAACCGGTTTAACGGAGGCGGGTGTCTTTTTAGGCATAAGTGCTCATTCTACTTAAAGCCCGACTGCAGCACGAAGCGCGTCCACACGGTCTAGCGACTCCCACGGCAAATCCAGGTCGGTGCGACCGAAGTGGCCATAGGCCGCGGTTTGACGGTAGATAGGACGAAGCAAGTCCAAGTCCTTGATAATTGCCGCTGGACGCAGGTCAAAGACCTGTGACACGCCAGCCTGGATGGTGGCATCATCAAGCCCGTGCTTTGCGGTGCCGAAGGTCTCAACGTAAAGGCCCACGGGGGTTGCACGGCCGATGGCGTAGGCAACCTGCACCTCAGCGCGGTCTGCAAGTCCTCCTGCAACGATGGTCTTAGCAACCCAGCGCATGGCATAAGCCGCGGAACGGTCCACCTTTGATGGATCCTTGCCGGAGAAGGCACCGCCGCCGTGACGTGCCATGCCGCCATAAGTATCAACGATGATCTTGCGGCCGGTGAGCCCGGCATCACCCATTGGCCCGCCAAGGATAAAGGAGCCGGAAGGGTTAACCAACAAGGTGGTCTCTTCGTTGTAGAACTTCTCAAGACCCGCGTCCTGGATAACCCATTCCACGACGTGCTCGCGCAGCTGCTGTGCCAACCATTCCTGAGTGACCTCAGGATCATGCTGCGTTGAGATAACCACGGTGTCCAAGTTGACCGGGGTGTCACCGTCATAAGCAAAGGTCACCTGGGTCTTGCCGTCCGGGCGCAGGTGCGGAACGATATCGTTCTTACGTACCTCGGTCAGACGACGTGACAGGCGGTGTGCCACCGCGATGGGCAGCGGCATGTACTCGTCGGTCTCATTCGACGCGTAGCCAAACATTAAGCCCTGGTCACCTGCGCCAGCCATGTCGTGCTCATCCAAGTCCCCACCAGCACGGGCCTCAGAAGAGGTGGTCACGCCATCACCGATTTCACGGGACTGCTCACCAATGGAAACGTTGACGCCACAGGTGGTGCCGTCGAATCCAACGTCTGAGGAAATAAATCCAATCTCAGTCAAGGTGTTACGAACCAGCGCTGGAATTTCCACATAACCGGAGGTGCTGACTTCACCCACCACGTGCACCTGACCGGTGGTCACCATGGTTTCCACGGCGACACGGGCATGTGGGTCTTTGGCTAATAGCGCATCCAAAATGGTGTCTGAAATGGCGTCGCAGATCTTATCTGGGTGGCCCTCGGTTACGGATTCACTAGTAAAAAGGCGCTTTGAAGCCTCAAGAGATGAAGTCACTGGTTCCTTCTTGCGTTGGGATAGTCGGTGTCACAGGCCAGAGAACAACGGGCCTAAAGGCCGTTGTTCTGGCGCTAAAGTGCGGCAGCACTTACCGTTGACCGGCACCGGAAAAATAAGTTAGCTTAACGTCCACCAATCCTAGACTAAGCGGTCTAGAGGGGCAATGTTGCCCTACTTTTCATGACGAATTTCATTCACAACATCCAAAATCTGCGCGGCCACCACTTGCTTGCTGCCGCGCGCAACGGTGCGTGGCTCCAGCTCCTTGGTCAAAATCCAGCCTTCATTATCTTTTTGCCCGAAGACCTTTCCTGCTGAAACATCATTGGCCATGAGCACGTCACAGCCCTTGCGCTCAAACTTTGCTTGTGCGAATTCCAGCGCCGTGGACTCTTCATCCCCGGTCTCTGCCGCGAATCCAACAATGGTGGTGGATCCCGGAATCAGGCCACCTTCCCGCGCTGCGACAAGGCCCTTCAAGATATCTGGGTTCTCAGTCATCTCCAGCGTGGACAGAGCGCTATCATCACTGCCCTTTTTCATCTTTGAGCTTGCCACGTTGACCGGGCGGTAATCAGATACCGCCGCCGACATAATGACGATGTCTGCCTCTGGTGCGCGTGTGTCCATTTCATTCTTCAAATCCTGCGTGGACACAATCTTGACCACTTCTGCGCCTGAAGGTGTGATCAGGTCATCAGTATCACCCGCGACGATGGTCACCATCGCGCCGCGTTGGGCAGCTAGTTCCGCCAACGCAAAGCCCTGACGGCCGGATGAGCGATTACCGATGAACCGCACTGGGTCCAGGTTCTCCTGCGTTCCACCGGCTGAAATCAGGACGCTAAGGCCCCGCCAGTCATGAGGAAGCTCACCAAAAGCCAAACGCGTGCGCACCAGTTCCGCAATCTGTTCTGCCTCTGGCAAACGTCCCGGACCAGTGTCCTTGCCAGTCAAACGACCGTGTGCTGGCTCCATGACGGTAATCCCGCGGCGGCGCAGCGTAGCCACATTGTCCTGGGTGGCCGGATTGAACCACATCTCCGTGTGCATCGCCGGCACGACAATGACAGGACAGGTTGCCACCAGCACGGTTGCGGTGAGCAAATCATCAGAACGGCCTGCCGCAATCCGCGCAATAACATCTGCGGTTGCTGGGGCAATCACAACAGCATCCGCGTGCTGGCCGATGTTGACATGCTGGACTTCATCCACGGCATCAAAGACCGTGGTAGATACAGGATTGCCAGAAAGTGCCTCAAAGGTTGCGGCGCCAACAAAGTTTAATGCGGCCTGAGTAGGCACGACCCGAACATCATCACCATGTTCTTTAAAGTTACGCACCAGGTGCGCTGCCTTATATGCTGCGATTCCGCCGGAGACTCCGACGACGATATTGCGTGGTTGCTGAGGGGAAGATTGTGCCTGTGCCGCATTTTCACTCATAGAGGGCAATACTACCGCGAAACTACAATCCTCTCTCCCACGGTGTCGACGAGGTGCATTTAACGCCCCAGCGCACAAAAGTGCTCCCTGAAGGTTCACAACTGATTTCTCAGTCTGAACGCTCAGGGAGCACTTTGGGGATTAACTGCGTGAATCCGGACGAGGATTAAGACTCGATGCCTTCCTCGTGGTCAAGCAAGCCAGCCTCAATCTCGCGCAATGCGATGGACAATGGCTTCTCGCCTGCTTCTGGGGTTACCAGTGGGCCGACGAACTCGAATACGCCTTCGTCCTGCTCTTGGTAGTAGCTGTTGATCTGACGCGCGCGCTTGGCAGCGAAGATCACGAGTGCGTACTTCGACGAAACCTTCTCCAACAGTTCATCGATCGGCGGAGAGGTAATACCAATCGGCGTATCAAATACTGGTTCTGGTTTGATCTCAGAATTAGCAGGGGTGGTCACGTTGGTCACATGCACCTTTTCTAGAAGTTGCTTATTAATGTTTGGTTAATGCTTATCCTTGCAGGATAGCAGTGATGGCCGCAACTGCGTCATCCAGGTCATCATTGACAATCACGTGGTCGAACTCAGACTGGCAAGCCAGCTCCTCACGCGCGGTATCAAGCCTGCGCTCAATAACATCCTGAGGTTCCGTTCCACGGCCGGTGAGGCGGTCTACCAAGATCTCCCATGAAGGCGGAGCTAGGAATACCAGTTCCGCTTCTGGCAAGGATTTCTTGACGTTGCGAGCACCTTCCAAGTCCACCTCAACCAGCACTGGCCTTGAAGCTTCTAAAGCTTCATTGACTGGTGCTGCTGGTGTACCGGAACGCTGCAAACCGCCATGAATATCTGCCCATTCGAGCATTTCACCGGCGTCGATGCGACGCTGGAATTCTTCCGGACTAACAAAGAAGTAGTCCACCCCGTCCTGTTCACCCGGACGTGGGCCGCGTGTCGTCATGGACACGCTGAAGTAGAGCCTGTCTACGTCTTGACGCAAGCGCGCTACCACCGTGGATTTACCAACAGCGGAGGGCCCTGCCAGTACGACAAGGCGTCCGCGGTGATTAGCGCTGTTCATCAACGTTTACTCGGAAAAGCCGAAACGCTCCAGAAGGGCACGACGCTGACGGTCGCCCAAGCCACGCAGACGACGGGTCTGAGCGATTTCGAGGTCTTCCATGATCTCACGAGCCTTGACCTTGCCAACCTTTGGAAGGGCCTCGAGGAGTGCAGAGACCTTGGTCTTGCCGATAATCTCATCGGTTTCTGCCTTTTCGAGAACGTCCTTCAAGGTGGTGTCACCGCGCTTGAGGGATGCCTTCAGTTCAGCGCGAGCCTTGCGAGCCTCAGCGGCCTTGGCGAGAGCTTGCTTGCGTTGCTCATCAGTCAGTTTTGGAAGGGCCACGGGTTTCCTCCGATTCATTGGTTGATTAATTGATCCAGTACTAAATTACCGGAACTCGAAAGCCTAACTCAGAATTCTACTTCTCGTTGTGCTCCGACTTCAGGCAATCCTAGCACTGCAACGTTACCAAGGTAGATAACGCAACAGATTAGAACGGCTATTTAAGCACGTCACCGCACTACGCAGATCAAACTACCAGCTCATAGCCTCACGTGTAAATTTAGACACGGAAATGGCCCAAAATAGGCTTTATGCTGGCACTCCTTCAGAATTTACGGGCAATTGCAGGAAGAGTTCCTGTCAATTTCTTACCCGGTCCTTCAAAAGAAGCTGCCAGCATAAAGTTTGTCAGATTTGTCTAGCCTGACCCTAGATTGAGCTGCCTAAATGAGTCCTCCGTCGAAGAATTCGCTCGCTGTCTCCTGCACTGCGGCACGCAAGTCATCAACCTGCGGACCAGCGGCTAGAACAGCGCGTGAGACATTAGCAAAGCCCAGTTCAGGGTTCGCCTGAGTAATGCGCGCGACATCGGCAGCCGAAGCTCCCTGCGCGCCCACACCGGGCAGCAACACTGGCCCGTTGAGCTGTGAAAGCTCTGGTGGATTCTCTAACGTTGCACCGACTACAACGCCGATGTCACCCGGTACGGATTCTTCACCCGCTGCTTCACTAGAACCAAGCTCCGCATTGAAGGCAGCACAGATGTCCACCACATGCTGCGCAACCGTCTGGGAGCCATCGGTGAAGCTCTGCAGCTGAATCGCCTCCGGGTTCGAAGTGGCCGCGAGAACAAACACACCGCGTCCATTCTTTGCTGCCACGTCGAAGACGGACTGCAAGGCTGCAACGCCCAGATATGGCGAGACCGTTACCGCATCCGCCTGCAATGGGGAGCTCTCCCCCAGCCAGGCATCGGCATAACCTGCCATCGTCGAACCAATATCGCCGCGCTTGGCATCTGCCACAGTCAAGCAACCTGCCTCACGCAAGCTCGCCAGAGTCTCTTCGAGCGCGGCGAAGCCTTGGGAGCCAAAACGTTCGTAGAAAGCCACCTGTGGCTTCACCAACGCCGCAGAGTCCGCAAATGCTTCCACGCATGCCTCACTGAAGCGGCGCAGACCATCAACGTTGTCCTCTAGACCCCACTGCTTCAGCAGATACGGGTGCGGGTCAATGCCGACGCATAACCGCCCACGAACCTGGCCAGCTGCTACCAGCCGCTGACCAAAGCCGAGGTTTTCAGACTCGCTGCTGTGGTGTTGATTAGTTGTCTGCTGGGGCATGCTGAAGCTCCTGGAGTGCACGGACCTTGAAGTCACCCTTGCGCAGCGCCTCAAGCGCCTGAACGCCTGCGGTAACGCCCTGCACGGTGGTGATCTGTGGAACGTCGACTTCGAGTGCCGCGCTGCGGATCTCGTAGCCGTCGAAGCGTGCACCGGAGGTGGAATCCGGTGTGTTGATGACCAAGTCGATCTCGCGGTCCAGAATCAGGTCTACAACAGAGCGGCCTTCGGCACCGTTGCGGATTTCAGAGGACTTCTTCACGGTCTGGCACTCAATGCCGTTGCGGCGCAGGATGGATGCGGTACCGGTGGTTGCGAAGATCTTGTATCCCATATCGGCTAGGCGCTGGATTGGGAAGGTCAGGTTACGCTTGTCGCGGTTTGCTACGGACACGAAGATGGAGCCTTCCTTAGGCATCTTCATGAAGCCAGCAATCAGTGCCTTGTAGTAGGCAGCGCCGAAGTTCTCAGCCAGACCCATGACCTCACCGGTGGACT
The DNA here is from genome assembly GCA_030535535.1 of Corynebacterium casei. Lineage (GTDB taxonomy): Bacteria > Actinomycetota > Actinomycetes > Mycobacteriales > Mycobacteriaceae > Corynebacterium > Corynebacterium casei_A. The sequence continues at coordinate 5,346 of JAUNRU010000048.1, read as the reverse complement.
TCATTTCTGGGCTCAGGATGGTGTCCAGCATGGAACCGTCCGCGCTGCGGAAGCGGTTGAAAGGCAAGACTGCTTCCTTCACCGCGATTGGGTGCTCGAGCGGCAAGGAACCACCGTCATAGTTGGAAGGCAACATGCCCTCTGCCTTGAGTTCAGCGATGGTGGAACCCATCATGACGCGCGATGCTGCCTTCGCCAGCTGCACACCGGTTGCCTTGGACACGAATGGCACGGTGCGCGATGCGCGTGGGTTTGCCTCGATGACGTAGAGCTGGTTGTCCTTCAGGCCGTACTGCACGTTCATCAGGCCCTTGACGCCGATACCTGCTGCCAATTCCTTGGTAGCGTGGCGGACCTTTTCAATGTCCTCTGGTCCAAGGGTCATTGGTGGCAAGGAGCACGAAGAGTCACCGGAGTGAATACCGGCTTCCTCGATGTGCTCCATGACGCCGCCCAAGTACACGTCGGTGCCGTCGCACAGTGCGTCAACGTCAATCTCGATCGCGCCATCCAAGAAGCGGTCAACCAAGACTGGGTGGTCATCAGTCAGCTCGGTTGCGCGCTCGATGTAGGACTCCAGCGATGCCTCGTCGTAGACAATTTCCATGCCGCGTCCGCCCAGAACGTAGGAAGGACGTACCAGCACTGGGTAGCCAATGTTGTTGGCAACCGCGCGTGCTTCCTCATAAGAGGTAGCGGTACCGAATTCTGGTGCTGGCAGTTCAGCCTTAGCCAGTACCTTGCCGAATTCGCCACGGTCTTCAGCCATGTTGATGGCCTCAGGGGTGGTGCCAACAACAGGAACGCCGGCATCAGACAGACGCTGTGCCAAGCCCAGTGGGGTCTGGCCGCCAAGCTGAACGATGACGCCGGCAACGGTGCCGGACTCAGACTCAGCGTTGTAGATTTCCATGACGTCTTCGAAGGTCAGTGGCTCGAAGTACAAACGGTCTGCGGTGTCATAGTCGGTGGAAACGGTCTCTGGGTTGCAGTTAACCATGACGGTCTCATAGCCCTGCTCAGACAGCTCGAGCGCTGCGTGAACACAGGAGTAGTCAAACTCAATACCTTGACCAATGCGGTTTGGACCGGAGCCCAAGATGATGACCTTTTCACGCTCGGTCTGTGGTGCAATCTCAGACTCTGCTTCTGGGTCCAGCTCATATGCTGAGTAGTGGTACGGGGTCTGTGCTTCAAACTCACCGGCACAGGTGTCAACGGTCTTGTAGACAGGACGAATGCCCAGGGACCAACGAAGGGCACGAACGCCGTCTTCCCCAGCGAACTCGGAACGAAGTGCGGAAATCTGCTTATCGGATAAGCCCATGTACTTAGCTTCACGCAGAAGGTCAGCGTCCAGGACTGGTGCGTCGATGAGCTTGGTGCGGAAATCAACCAGTGCCTGCAGTTCAGCCAGGAACCATGGGTCAATCTGGGATGCTTCAAAGACCTGCTCGATGGATGCGCCAAGACGCAGTGCCAGCTCAACGTCGTAAAGACGGCCTTCGGTTGGACGACGCAAGTCATCCAATACGGCGTTGACGTCAGTAGCGCGCTCTTCTGCGAAGTACTCATCCGGACGGGTCCAGAAGCCCTCTTGCTTTGCTTCCAAAGAACGCATGACCTTGTTGAGACCAGCGATGTAGTTGCGGCCGATACCCATGGCTTCGCCCACGGACTTCATGGTGGTGGTCAGGGTGTCATCTGCGCCGACAAACTTCTCAAAGGCGAAGCGTGGAGCCTTGACAATGACGTAGTCCAGGGTTGGCTCGAAAGCCGCTGGGGTGACACCGGTGATGTCGTTGGTGACTTCATCTAGGGTGTAGCCAATGGCCAGCTTCGCAGCGAGCTTCGCGATTGGGAAGCCGGTTGCCTTGGAGGCCAGTGCGGAGGAACGGGACACACGTGGGTTCATCTCAATGACGATGATGCGGCCGTTGTCTGGGTGCACCGCGAACTGGATGTTACAACCGCCGGTGTCAACGCCAACCTCGCGGATGATGTCAATACCCAAGTCGCGCATGTTCTGGTACTCGCGGTCGGTCAGGGTCAGCGCTGGTGCCACGGTGACAGAGTCGCCGGTGTGCACGCCTAGTGCGTCGACGTTTTCGATGGATGCAATCACAACCACGTTGTCATCGCCATCGCGCATGAGCTCGAGCTCGAATTCTTTCCAGCCCAGGATGGATTCTTCAATTAGAACGTTTGCTTCTGGGGAGGCTGCAAGGCCGCCACCAGCGATGCGCTCGAGGTCTTCATTGGTGTACGCCAAACCGGAGCCAAGACCACCCATGGTAAATGATGGGCGGACAACAACTGGCAGGCCAAGCTCTGCGACGGTTGCGTGGACTTCTTCCATGTTGTGGCAGACCGCGGAACGTGCGGATTCGCCGCCGATGGATTCCACGATGTCCTTGAACTTCTGACGGTCTTCGCCGCGCTCGATGGCGTCGATGTCTGCGCCGATAAGTTCAATGCCGTGCTTATCCAAGATGCCGGCACGGTCGAGCTGAATAGCTGCGTTTAGTGCGGTCTGACCACCAAGGGTTGCCAGCACGGCGTCGATTGGGTGGCCTTCTTCGCGTTCCTTGATCAGGATTTCTTCGATGAATGCTGGTTCGATTGGCTCAACATAGGTGTGGTCTGCGAACTCCGGGTCGGTCATGATTGTTGCCGGGTTGGAGTTAATCAGGGTGACGCGCAGTCCTTCTTCTTTGAGGACGCGGCACGCCTGGGTACCTGAGTAGTCGAACTCACAGGCCTGGCCAATAACAATTGGGCCGGAGCCGATGACCAGGACGTGGTTAATATCGTTGCGCTTTGGCATGGTTTTCTTTCTTACCTTTCCTGGTCTGGGTTACTTGTTGTTTGGCGAGTGGTTGGACATGAGGTCAATGAACTGGTCAAACAGTGGGTTTGCATCATGTGGACCAGCGGCAGACTCAGGGTGGTACTGCACGGAGTAAGCCAGGCCGTTAGAGAGCGCTACGCCCTCAACTGCGCCGTCATTCAGGCAGGTGTGGGTGACCTTTGCTGCGCCGAAATCGGTATCGAATTCCTCACCTGGGTTCTCGGTTGGCATAGCCAGCGCGAAGCCGTGGTTCTGGGAGGTGATGTCAATCTTGCCGGTGACGTGGTTCTTGACTGGCACGTTGATGCCGCGGTGGCCGAACTTCATCTTGAAGGTGTCCAGGCCAAGTGCGCGGCCCAGAATCTGGTTACCGAAGCAGATGCCGAAGAAAGGAACTTCTTCCTTCAAGACATCGCGCACAATCGCTACTGCTTCATCCGCGGTTGCTGGGTCACCAGGACCGTTGGAGACGAACACACCGTCTGGGTTGTACTGCTTAATCTCTTCGAAAGGAGTACCTGCTGGAACCACGATGGTTTCAATGCCGCGCTTAGCAAAATGGTTCGGGGTGGACATCTTGATGCCCATGTCATAAGCAACGACGGTGTACTTCTTCTCCCCTTCAACTGGGATGGTGTAGACCTCATCAGTTGAAACTTCGGTGGAAAGGTCCGCGCCAGCCATGGATTCCTGGGCGTTGACTTCTTCAACGAGTTCTTCCACTGGGCGCTTTGCTGCCTCACCGGAGAAAATGCCTGCGGCGACAGAACCCCGGTCACGCAGGTGGCGCACCAACGAGCGGGTGTCTACACCCTGAATGCCGATGATGCCCTGGGATTCCATCTCCTCTTGCAGGCTGCGCTGTGCGCGCCAGTTGGAGACACGGTGGGACAGGTTGCGGATAACCAGGCCAGCAACCCAGATGTTGCCGCCGTTGGACTCATTGTCCTCATCGTTCCAGCCGGTGTTGCCAATCTGTGGCGCGGTGGTGACCACAATCTGGCGGTGGTAGGACGGGTCCGTCATGGTCTCTTGGTAGCCGGTCATGGCGGTGGTAAATACCGCTTCACCCAAGGTGGTGCCGGTTGCGCCGAAGCCGAAGCCACGGAAGCTACGGCCGTCTGCGAGCACCAGGATGGCAGGTTGTGAAGTGTTCGTCACAGGAGTGTGCCTTTCAATTTGAGTGTAAATAATTCACTGCTTTGCATTATATTACTGTTCGTCCCCTTGCGTCCATCCAGCACCCAGCCTTAAAAGTTGCCTTCACTGAGCTGGTCTGCTGCATAAATTAAGAGGGCCGCATAGTGAGCTGTCTAGCTGTCTTGCGCATCAAGTTGGTAGGTGATGTGCCCACGCAGCAGGGTGTGCGTTACGCGTGCACCGAACTCAATACCTTCATATGGATTGTTCTCGCTCTTGGATTCCAGCAGGGTCTTGTCCGATACCCACTGTGCCTCTGGGTCTACCAAGGTGAGGTTGGCTGGCTCGCCTACCTCGATTGGTCGGCCATGGTCTGGCAGGCGGGTGATTTCCGCTGGACGCTCACTCATCACGCGAGCAACAAAGCGCCAGTCAGCCAGGCCAGGTTCCACAAAGAGCTTGGCGATGACCGCCAGGGAGCTTTCCAGACCAAGCATGCCGGGCTTAGCGTTGTCGAACTCAACGCACTTATCTTCCGATCCGTGCGGAGCGTGGTCCGTGGCCACAACATCGATGACGCCATCAAGCAATGCCTGGCGCAGTGCCAACGTGTCATGCGCTTCGCGCAGTGGCGGGTTCACACGGAACACACCGTCGTAGGTTTTCAGCTTGTCATCAGTAAGCAGCAAGTGGTGCGGGGTGACCTCAGCGGTCAAAGGAATGTCTTGACCCTTGGCCCACTTGAGCAGCTCAACGGTGCCGGTGGTCGATGCATGGCAGATGTGCACGCGGTTGCCGTAGTCACGAGCAAGCAATGCGTCACGTGCAACGATGGATTCTTCAGCCACGCGTGGCCAGCCGCGCAGACCAAGCTGCGCTGCGGTCGCACCTTCGTGTGCAACAGCGCCATCGGTCAAACGTGGTTCCTCAGCGTGCTGTGCAAGCAGCACGTCCAATCCCTTGGCGTATTCCAATGCGCGGCGCATCAGCTGTGGGTTTTCCACACACTTGCCGTCGTCGGAGAACATACGCACCTTGGCATCGGAGCGCGCCATCATGCCGAACTCAGTGAGGTCTTTGCCTTCTAGTCCCTTGGTGATGGAGCCAACTGGGTGAACATCGCAGATGCCCAACCCTTGCGCCTTTGCCCATACGGACTCAGCGATAACTGGCTGGTCCATCACGGGCGACGTGTTAGCCATGGTGAATACTGCAGTGAATCCGCCCTTGGCTGCTGCCTTGGAACCGGTTTCAATGGTTTCGGTGTCTTCGCGGCCCGGCTCACGCAGGTGCACGTGCATATCAACCAGGCCTGGAAGAAGCACCCGGCCCGCGCCATCAATGGTGCGGTCGAT
>JAUNRU010000047.1:4194-21178 GCA_030535535.1 Corynebacterium casei | reverse complement strand
GGAATCTTCGCGCCCAACTGAGCGGTCAGATAAGGCTGCAAAATATCGCCGAAGGCTTTGTACTGCGTGAAAATCAGGACTCGTTCATCATGGGTGACCGCAGAGTCCAAAATCTCCATTAGCTTCTCCACCTTGCCCGAGCGGTGCCGGCCCTTGGACGTCACCGGAGAGCCATCACCCAAGTAGTGCGAAGGGTGGTTACAAATCTGCTTGATGCGCGTCAGCGAGGACAACACCAGTCCGCGCAGCGCCATGCCCTTCGGCGCGTTTTGCATGCGCAGCTGGATGTCCTCCACTAACGCCGTGTACAACGCGGCCTGCTCAGAGGTCATGGTGACCGTCAGAATCTCTTCTGACTTCTCCGGTAAGTCATCAATGATCGCCGAGTCCGTCTTGAGCCTGCGCATAATAAACGGCGCTGTCAGCTGACGCAGACGATCCGTCATATCCTCGTCTTGGTACTTCTCAATCGCGGAAGCAAAATGGTTACGAAAAAACGACGCCGATCCCAGCACGCCAGGGTTACAGAAGTCTAAAATAGAACGCATTTCGGACAGGCGGTTTTCCACTGGCGTACCAGTCAGCGCTATTCGGTGCCGCGATGGCAGGCTTCGCACTGCTTTGGATGAACGAGTCGAAGAGTTCTTAATTGCCTGTGCCTCATCCAGCACTACGCGATCCCATGCCACCATGCCGAGAACTTTGAAGTCACGGCTGATGGTTCCATAGCTGGTCACCACCAAATCATGCTCGGCGGCGGACGTCAGCAGTTCCTGGTCTTTCGCACGGGTTGAGCCGTGGTGGACCATAACCTTCAAATCCGGCACGAACTTGTGCGCCTCACGCGCCCAGTTTCCCACCACCGAAGTTGGTGCCACAACCAGTGTCGGCCCGGTGGATTCTCCTCGGTCTTTTTCGACCGCGAGCAAAGTAAGAAGCTGCAGGGTTTTGCCCAGGCCCATGTCATCGGCAAGCACGGCGCCCACGTTGTTGCGCGACATCCAATACAACCAATCCACGCCGCGATGCTGATAATCACGCAACTCCGCGTGCACGGAGTCTGGGATTTTCACGCGCGTCGGCGCTGGTGATTCCATGCCACCCAACATGGAGGAATGCCACTGCGAGCCGGTAAATTCAATCGGCTCCTTAGCCATGGCTTCCAGCGCGAGCTCTCGCAGCTCAGCCATCGTGGCCACGCCAAAGTCCGCGTCTTCTTCCTTTAGCTGCAGGTTAAACTCTTCGAGCTTGCGCTCAACCTCGGCAACCTTGTCCTGCCAACCTGGCTCTTCCAGCATGCGCATGCGCTCGGCCTCACGGGCCAGAGCGTCCAGTTCCTTGCGCATGCGTGTCTTCGAATTGGACGCCAGCTGGTCCATATACTCGGTGATTTTGCCCAGCGCGGTGCGGTCCGCCATGACCCACTCGCCGCGCAGACGAATCAGTCCGGTCTTGGAATTGACCAGCTGTTGCATCTCTTCATCCGACAACTCCATGTCACCGACCGAGAGCTTCCAGTCATATTCGACCAACTGGTCCATGCCAAGCTTCTTCTGCAGCGGCGAATCCCCGCTGACTTCCTTGGTTACCAACTTGGCTGATGCCGCCATCTGCGTCCACGCCTTCGGCAGCATGACCGTATAGCCGGCTGCTTTCAGTGCCGATGCATCCTCACTGACAAACTCCACCAATGCTGAAGTGTCCAGGTAGACGTCCCAGTCGCCTGCGCCCTCATCGAAATAGTTCGGAGTCTTCGAAGCCTGCGGATCCACCCGCGGGCTAATGCTTATCGCGCGGCGACGCGACTCTTTCAGCTTCTCCAAACTGCTGCGATCCAAGCGTCCTTCATGAATTGGCCGCGGGGAATCCGCGCCTGAGCGAACGCACACGCGCACCGGCCACAACGCGCTTTCCGATGTCTTCGGTGCGGACGGTGAATCATCTACTTCAGACTCAGTCTCAAACGGCTCCTCAACAATGAACACCACACCCAGATCGACTGCGGTGATTGAGTCTTTCCACTCATTAAGCCCGCGCAGCAGCTGCGCGCGACCACGCGCGATAGGTGTGGTCTGCAGCAACGCCTTGGCAAAATCATGCCATGGATAAGGACGCGGATGGCTGGTCAGATCAGACAGCTGCGTATATACAATCCAGTGCGTTAAATCATCCGCCATGTCCTCTGACAAGGAACGGTTATTGATAGTCAAAATCCCCGGCGCAGCGGCCACCATCTCTGCCAGCCAGCCGCGCTCCCCCAGACCATTAGCCAGCTGCCACATTGGATACCACTCGCCGGCCTGATAGCTCAAGCGAATTGTCACACGTCCTGCCCGCGCAAAGCGGGTTAGCCCGCGGTAAGCGCGAATAATCCACTGCAGGTCCGGGGCGATGGCCGCGCGCTGCTCTGCGGGAATGACTCCGCGTTGTTCTTCATCATCCAGATACGCCAATTGAGATAGCGCCACGACGGCATCGGCAGGCCCAAAGCGTGCCATTGGAGCCATCAGCTCAACGTTCTTGCCCTTCGGCGTACGCAAATACACGCGTGAGCGGGTGCGGAAAGACTTCTTCTCCAGCATCTTGTCAATGCCTGGCGGGAAAGTCCCCTCCGGCACTGCTTGTGGGGTGACAATCTTGTGCCCTTCTACCTGCTCAATCCACAAACTCAAGCCTGAAACGGGCAGCCAGAGTCCATGAATAAGGTAAGAAGCCATAAGCGCCAGTATAGAGCAGTCTTCGATATTGCTCAGCCTTAGATTCTGCTTGCACAACTTTTCAGGCACCATTTGCCCCGCTAATGCGATTTTACCTAATCCACTGTGGTTAACTTGTGTTACACATCACTAATGAATGTGTTTCCGAATGAAGTTACTAAAATTTGTCCACACACAGGCAATCGTTATCGCACCGTTATAACGCCAGTAAGTCATGTCGTTCTGACCACACTCAACTGGGTTTTGACTGTGAAATGACGTGTAAAAAGTTGGGTGGAGCACATGCTCTCGTTAAAGTAGCTCTGTTCCGTGAACCGCATTTTGCGGTGACCTGCGGATTTGATCAAATTTTTGAATTACTGGCTTAACCAACACATTTCGACAGGTCTAAGGAGACCATTATGAGTCAATCAACGTGGTACGTGATTGCCATTGTCATTTATCTGGCAGTCATGCTTGCCATCGGCTTTTGGAGCTACAAGAAAACCGATAAGTATGACGACTACGTCCTAGGTGGACGTGGCTTGCACCCATTCGTCGCAGCTATGTCCGCGGGCGCATCAGATATGTCCGGCTGGCTGCTCATGGGTCTGCCTGGTGCATTGTTCCTCACTGGTATGTCTGAATTGTGGATTGCCATTGGACTGACTGTAGGTGCTTGGGCTAACTGGAAGTGGGTTGCACCGCGACTGCGCTCCTACTCAGAGATTGCCGGCAACTCGATTACGGTTCCATCCTTCTTCGAGAACCGTCTTCGCGACAACTCTCGTGCACTGCGCGTTATCGCCGCAATCATCATTATTTTCTTCTTCACCTTCTATGTCTCCTCCGGCATGGTTGCAGGCGGCCGCTACTTCGAGTCCACCTTCGACGGTAACTACATGACCGGCTTGCTGATTGTCTCCGCTGTCACCGTCATCTACACCTTCGTTGGTGGCTTCTTGGCAGTGTCCTACACCGACGTTGTTCAGGGCCTGATGATGTTCACTGCTCTGCTCATCGTTCCAATCATGGCGCTCATCGCCCTGGATAACCCATCAGAAATCTTCTCCTTCGCAGCTGAGAATCCTTACGGCACCACCGGAATTGAGAACCCGAACTACTTCAACATGGTCGCCGGTGTTTCTGCAGCGGCCATCATCGGTAACGCTGCATGGGGCTTGGGCTACTTTGGCCAGCCACACATCATCGTCCGGTTCATGGCGATGCGTAAGGCTTCCGATGCCAAGGCCGGCCGCGCATACGGCATCTCTTGGATGTTCCTCTCCATCACCGGTGCGGTGTTCACCGCCATTATCGGTACGGTCTTCTTTAGTCAGACCGACTACTCCATTACGGACCAAGAGTCCTTCGAGACCATCTTCTTAGACATGGCTCAAGTTATGTTCCACCCACTTGTTGCTGGCCTGGTTCTGACCGCTGTTCTGGCAGCAATCATGTCCACCATGTCTTCTCAGCTGCTGATCGTTTCCTCCTCCCTCATTGAGGACCTGTGGAAGATGGTCACCAACAAGGAGCTCGGCGAGAAGACTCTGATCAACCTGTCCCGTGGCGCAGTTCTTGCCATCGCCGTTATCGGTGGTGTCCTTGCGATTAACCCATCCGACTCCATCCTGGGTCTGGTTGGCTTCGCTTGGGCAGGCTTCGGCTCCGCCTTCGGCCCACTGGTTCTGTTGGCTCTGTACTGGAAGCGTCTCAACTCCAAGGGTGCTATCGCCGGTATGGTCACCGGTGCTGTGGTTTCCTTGGTCTGGGGCATGGTCCCAGCGACTTCCTCCCTGATCTACGAAATCGTTCCAGGCTTCATCGCCCACTTGGTTGTCGCAGTTGTTGTCACCCTGATGACCAAGGAACCTTCCGAAGAAGTTCGCGAAGAGTTCGACCGCGCAGCCAAGCTGGCAAAGATGGCTGCCGAGGACGAGAACCTCGACTTCCAGGAAGCAGCCGACAAGATCTAATCCCTTAGACATCCGGCACTTCCCCGAAGCCTTCCGATGCACCCTCGCCGGTGCGCCGGAAGGCTTCTTCCAGTTTTCTGCCCCACTACGCGTTACCTAGCATTGCACGTCTCTCCACCGCCCTCCGCCGCTCTTCATCGCTTTTCACCGCCCCGCGTGCCCTTCGCGCTCACTCGGGAGCATCGAAAAGCAATTTGCTCTTCCCCCGTGAGCGCGAAAGGTACATCCGGCCTGAAGGGAACCTCTTCGGCGCAATCTGGGTCTAAGCAGTTATGGGAAAACCTGGGAACACTCCGCACCGCACGCGACCGTCCACCCCATCCCAGCCCTATCACGTCACGGTATTTACCACTCCCACCAGCCGGGCGCGAAAATTTACAACCTCAGATACGCCAAGCACCTTCGAAGACGCCGCTGAGCTGGCGCGAAAAGCAGCTCTAGTGGCGCGCATTAGAAATACGTTCCTCATTATTCTCACCATCGCCACCGCACTATTCTCTTTGTCGATGCTCTCACCTCGGCTTCATCCGTACAGCCAGGAAGGACTGCCCAACCTCAAGACTTCACTCCAGAGCATCGACACCATTCCCGCGCGACACAAGATATTGGGATACAATCGTGAGGCGTTCGGCGCCGGCTGGGCTATAGCGCCAGGAAGTTCCTGCGATACCAGGCAGGTAGTCATTTTCAGCCAGTCGCCCAATGTCTCCGACTGCACTACCGAAAGCACGGAACTATTTGATCCGTACAGCCAGAGCCTCATTCCTAACACCAATATCGAAGTTGACCACATTTTTCCGCTCTCTGCTGCGTGGGATCATGGTGCATATGCGTGGGACGACGACACCCGCAAACACTTTGCCAACGACCCGCTCAATCTCGTGGCCACGTCACGTACCTTGAACCAATCCAAGTCTGACAGCCTGCCCGGTGAGTGGATACCACCCAACCCTGCTGCCCACTGTTGGTATGCCGAACGCGTTGCTGGGGTTGCTGCCGCATACTCATTAACGCTGGCTGAGACAGACCTCACCACCATGAAACGTCAATGTCAGTTGGGCATTCCATTCATGTGATGACTAGGCTGTTTTACTGAGCGCGGCCGAAATGGGCGGCGTACATAAAACAATAGAAAGGCAGCGAAGTTCCCCCATGACTTCACTTCTTATCGCAATTCACGTTTTGGCTGCGGTCCTGTTGATGGGCCCAGTAATGATCACCGTGTCGGCATACCAGGGTCAAATGATGAAGGCGAAGGATGGTGACGCTAAGGCCCTCGGCGCTGCAACCACTTTGCATCGTCTGACCAGCCAGTATGGCCCACTGTCCGCAATCGTTCCTGTTGCAGGTATCGCAGTCTTCCTCACCAATTTGAGCGCATTTGGTTCCGAGGGACGCTTCCACATTTCCATCTTGCTGGCAGTCATCGCGTGGGTAATCCTCATCGCTGTAATCATCCCACGTCAGAAGAAGACCCTCGCCGCCCTTGAAGGCGGCGACCAGGTTGTTGACTTCGCCAAGGAAAAGAAGCAGCTGTCCATGTTCGGCGGCATCTTCAACCTTCTGTGGATCATCACCGCACTGCTGATGTTCGTCTAATCTCCAACATCGCACTGCTTGCTCCTCCAGCCTTATGGCTGCGAGGAGCTTTTTGATCCTCGTGCCCGCACCAGTCGCTGAGGCGCACATGTCCCTTTGGCGCTCACTAGCGCAAGCGCTCTGGTGAGCAGCCGTCCTTCGGTGATCGCGAAGGGCACGCGGACAGAATTGAAGGCGCCTACGGTCTCGAGAACGACGGCGAGTGCTGAGGAGCTGCGGAGAGCCGGAATCGAGGGCGCACTGCCCAGGACTGCGCGCGTAGTTAGTGCTCGTGTACCGTTCGCGCTCACACCTGATGGTCTTCCAGCGAGGAGCGCTGTTCTGGTGAGCGCGAAGGGTACGCGGGAGATAGACAGTCAGCGGCTCGTGGAAATGACGGGTTGATTCCGCAGGATGAAAGAGATGCCGTAAAAGCAAGAGACAAAAGAAGAGCTTCCCTCCAGTTCGATTGAACTGGAGGGAAGCTCTAGGTTTAGCTCTTTAGAAGCTAGGCTGCGGAATTAATCGCGCCAGCGTCCGCGTCCACCACGGTCCCCGCCGCGGTCGCCACGACCACCACGGTCACGGTCGCCACCACGGAAGTCACGTCCGCCACGTCCACCACGGTCACCGCCGCGGTCACCACGACCACCACGGTCGTCGAAGTCGCGGTCACGAGGTGGTCGACCAGTATCCTTCTGGATATTGATCAACTGACCCGAAATGCGGGTATCACGCAGACGGTCCAGAACGGAAGGATCCATCTTCTTCGGCAGGTCAACCAGGGTGTGGCCAACCGAAATGGTGATGCGTCCGAAGTCCTTAGCGGACAGACCGCCCTCGTTCGCGATAGCGCCAACAATGGCACCAGGGCGAACGTTCTGGCGCTTGCCCACGTCCAGACGGTAGGTCTGGAAGTCGCCGTCGGAACGGCGCTCGCCGCGTCCACCACGATCTTCGCGGTCGAAACGGTCACGACCACGGCCACCGCGGTCACGGTCGCGTCCACGTCCGCCGCGATCATCACGATCGAAGCGGTCACGTTCACGACGGTCACGCTTAGGAGCAGGCATGTCCTTGACCAGGAACTCAGAGCCGCCCTGCAGCTTGACTGCAAGTGCTGCAGCAATGTCATCCATCGCTACATTGTTGGTCTCGGAGTACTTGCGAACCAGGCCACGGAAGAGTTCCATCTGGCCATCGCCAAGAACCTCAGTGATCTGAGAAGCGAAGTTTTCCTTGCGCTTTGCGTTGACCTCATCAACGGTAGGCAGTTCCATCTCTTCGAGACGGGCGTTGGTTACGCGCTCGATGGAACGCAGCATGCGACGCTCACGAGGAGTAACGAACAAGATTGCCTCGCCGGTACGACCCGCACGGCCGGTACGACCAATGCGGTGAACGTAAGACTCAGTATCGTTCGGGATGTCGAAGTTAACCACGTGGGTGATGCGGTCAACGTCCAAGCCACGAGCTGCAACGTCAGTTGCAACCAGGATGTCCAAACGGCCATCCTTCAGCTGGTCAACAGTGCGCTCACGCTGGTTCTGCGCGATGTCGCCGTTGATGGCGGCAGCGTTATAACCTGCATCGCGAAGCTTTTCTGCAACTTCTTCAGTCTCATGCTTGGTGCGGCAGAATACGATCATTGCGTCGTAGTCCGTGACTTCCAAGATGCGGGTGAAGGCATCCAGCTTTGCGCGGTGTGCGGTCAGAAGGAAGCGCTGCTTAATGTTGTCATTCGTGCGCTGCTGCGACTTGACGGTGACCTCAGCAGGATTGTTCAAATACTGCTTGGACAGGCGACGAATACCGTTCGGCATGGTTGCCGAGAACAGTGCGACCTGCTTTTCTTCCGGAGTGTCAGCGAGGATTCGCTCAACATCTTCCTGGAAGCCCATGTTCAACATCTCATCTGCTTCATCCAGGACGAGGAAACGCAGCTGGGAAATATCCAGCGAGCCCTTTTCCAGGTGGTCAATGACACGGCCTGGAGTACCCACGATGATCTGTGCGCCACGACGCAGGCCAGACAGCTGAATGCCGTATGCCTGTCCACCGTAAATTGGCAGCACCTCAATGCGTCCCAAGTGATCTGCAAATGACTGGAATGAATCTGCGACCTGCAGCGCGAGCTCACGAGTTGGAGCCAGCACCAATGCCTGCGGATGGCGGGCATTGATATCGATTTGGGACAAGACAGGCAGCGCGAATGCTGCAGTCTTACCTGTACCAGTTTGTGCCAGGCCGACGACGTCGCGGCCTTCCATCAAAATTGGGATGGTTTCGGACTGAATTGGTGAAGGGGTTGTGTAACCAACCTTGGCTACGGCGTCCTGAACGTTGTCAGGAAGGCCCAAATTGGCGAACCCCTGGGGATTATCGTTGGCTGAGTTCTTATCCTCAGCGCCGGTGTCCTCAGAAGTATCCGCAGCCCCGGTGACCTGTGCAGTATCTACTGCGTCACCTTGCGTTTTATCCTGAGATTCCGACTGGTTGAAATTATCTTCCGGCTCCATTGCGCCGCCGGTGGCGTTATCGGTAATGCTCATTGCTCGCACAACCTTACGCTAGGTGCGAGGGAAATACTATTAATAACTACTTAAAATTGTCGATGGTGTCGGTAAACACAGCGCCCGACTTTCTGCCCTGCCCTCACCATTAGCAATCCTCACCTAACAAAGGCAGTGCTTAAAACTGCAGTTCAGCAGCAATAAATCAACATTAAGAAGTTCTAATAATTGGCTCATCGCTATTTCACTATGGCCTTTCATACTTGTAAGTGTTCAACCAACAAAAGGTAATGAAAAGGAGTCCTCAACTCGCCTTTCCCATCGACTGAACCCCATCATTCTGCGATTTCAGACAGCCACCACCGCCATTTCTAATTACCCCACCGAAAGTAGTTCAAACGTGCTACTTTTTGACCCAGAACTTTTGAAAGAAGGTTTTCACCATGTCCGAGGCCCCACACACCCCGAACACCTCCGCTTTTCAGCCCGAAGACGAAGCCAAAGCTTCTCCTGTCAGGCGATTCGCTCCGCTTGCTGGCGTTGTTGCACTGATGGGCACCATCGTTGTTGCCGGCACCGCCTTGGCAAATACCCGCACGGCGCCGGAAATCGATCCTTCGGCTGTCACCGTTGAAGCATCCGTAAGCGCCGAGGAATCTTCCGAGCGCCCAACCTCAACTTCAACAACCACCACTTCACGTGCGCACCACGATGATGATCGCTATGACGACGATTGGGATGACCGTGACGACCGCGATGATCTCGATGACCGGCCATCCGATATCAGCGACCAACAGGCTCCTGCCTACATCACTCCTCAGGTCCCACTGACTTACCAGGATTGGGACGATGACGATGATGACTGGGACGACGATTGGGACGACGATTGGGATGACGATGACTGGGATGATGAATGGGACGACGATGATGATGACGACTAAGTCGGCTTAAGTCGGCACAGAGTATCCAACAATCACTGACACCCTATGAATAGGTTCTTTGTTTCCCTGCGCTTTTCCATCTTGGCGTGGATTATCGTGGTCGTCTTCGCGGCGCTGGCATCGATGATTTATTTCACCGATTCCTTGCGCCGCGCTGACGTGCACGATTTAGCTAATGAAGCCGTAGAGAAAACAGCGGTTGAAGTGGAGGCGCATTCGCGTCTGCCGGGCGGGCATTCCTCAAGCGCAGAACTTATTGAGACCTATCTCAGCCACGAAGTCCCAGAGGCTAATGAAGTGTTGGTCGGGGTCATTGATGATCACCTGGTGTTTCAGCAGCTAGATTCGCTAACGCGTCCCGATGTGGATGCCCGGGCGTTTAGCCCGATGGTTCGCTCGATCGTGATTAATGAGCCGGCCTCGGGCATCACGGATGGAATTCACTGGGGCAAGATTACGGTGCCGTCCGCAGAGGGCTTGGACTACGTTGTGGTCCTGGTATCCACTGAGCAAGTCTATGCCGACCTGAACCGGCAGACTCTTATCTTTGCTGGTCTGGGGCTTATTAGCTTAGCGATGGCGGCGGCGATTGCGTGGGTTATCTCTTCTCGCATTATTGCCCCGGTGCGTGAAGTCGCCCATGTGGCAGAGCGCATTTCCCAATCGAATCTGACCACACGTGTGCCAGTACATGGGGATGATGAAGTCGCGCAATTAGCGCGCACCTTTAATCACATGTTGGACCGCATTGATGAGGCATATCGTTCCCAGCGGCAGTTTATTGATGATGCCGGACATGAGCTGCGCACGCCGATTACGATTGTGCGCGGCAATCTGGAGCTGCTGGATACTGCGACACCAGCTGAGCGGGAGCGTTCCATTGAGCTGTGTATCTCTGAGCTTGACCGCATGACGCGCATGGTCAATGACTTGTTGACACTGGCTATCGCCGAGTCGGCGGATTCAGATTTCCTGAATATCGAGCAGGTGGATTTGTCGCAGCTGACCATTGATATTGATGACAAGGCGCACATGCTTACCGATGGCCGCTCCGAGGTCGTCGGCATCGGCGAAGGGCAGATTTCTTGTGATTCAGCACGAATTACTGAAGCCGTACTGGAGTTTGTGCGCAATGCTGCCAAGTACAGCCCGGCGGGTTCCCCCATCCACATCGCGACCACTGTCGAAGAAGGAAGAGCGCGTTTTACTGTCACGGACTTCGGCGCGGGCGTCGATCCGGCGCAGCAAGAGGCACTTTTCCAGCGCTTCCACCGTGGTTCTTTAGATAATAAGGACGAGCAAGAACGCACGAGCAGTAAGGGCGCAGGCCTTGGATTGTCCATTGTGCAGGCCATCGCGCATGCACATGGCGGGCACGCATTTGTAGCGTCACCTGAGAACAGCAAGCAGGCGCCGCAGGGCGCAACCTTTGGTATTGAAATCCCTATCGAAAGCACAATGACATGACGAGGACACGATGAGCCGTATTTTAATTGTTGAAGATGACCAAGATATCGCAAGCTTTATCAAGCGCGGACTCGAAGCAGAAGGTTATGTCTGCGATATCGCTGATAATGGCGCACTCGCTTTGGGTTTGGCGCAATCGAATACGTATCAGCTCGTGGTGCTGGACTTGTCGCTTCCGCTTCTCGATGGCACCGATGTACTCACCAAATTACGCGGCGCAGGCGTTGACGTCCCGGTCATCGTGCTCACCGCACGCACCGCTTTGAAAGACCGCGTCCGCGCGCTAGAAGGCGGCGCGAATGACTACATGCCAAAGCCTTTCCAATTCGCGGAACTATTGGCGCGCGTGCGACTGCGCCTGCATGATTCCACGCCGGCAGCCGATGCGGAAACTACCGCCTCAGCACGGGAGTACGGCACTTTAAATCACGGTGAGCTCACCTTGGACATGCGCCAGCACCGGGTAAAAGTCGACGGCAAGTGGAAAGATCTCTCCCGGCGCGAGCTGGGACTGTTGGAAACCTTCATGCGGCATCCGCGCATGGTCTTATCCCGCGCGCAATTGCTGAGCCACGTGTGGGGTCTGGACTTTGATCCCGGATCGAATGTGGTGGATGTGTATATTGCGACGCTGCGCAAAAAGATTGGTGCGCAGCGCCTCGAAACCGTCCGCGGCGCAGGCTACCGCCTGCTTTAGCCGAAGACCTTCTCCCCTGCTTTCCAGGTTTGATAGGTTACGGGCATGCCCGGACGGTAAGCCAGGTTGATGGCGTTTTCTGCATCCAAAATGTGCAGGTCACACGCCGCGCCAACAATTAACTGACCTTTCGCCGGGCGACCCTGCGCATCAAGGCCACGCGCATCACCATTGTGAGCAACCGCTTGGCGGCGCAGCGCCTTCGCACCGCCCAAGGTCGCTGCCTCAATGGCCTCGTCCAAGCTCATGTACTGCTGCAGCACCGCGGTGGTCACGCAATAGTTCATCGATGAAGTGTAGCTGGTGCCCGGGTTTAGGTTGGAGGCAATGGCGACGGTGACCCCGGCATCGATAAGCCGGCGGGCTTCCACCAGCGGCTGCCGAGTGGATAGGTCACATGCAGGAAGCATGGTTGCCACGGTCTCCGATCCCGCGAGCGCCGAAACATCCGCGTCGGTCAGGTAGTTGACGTGGTCAACGGAGGCGGCGCCGAGCTCTACGGCAAGCTGGACCCCGGGGCCATCGCCAAGCTGATTGCCATGCACGCGCAACCTCAGCCCCGCCGCACGGCCTGCCTCCAGCACCCGGCGCGACTGGGTTTCATTAAACGCGCCGCGCTCACAAAAGACGTCAATCCAGCCCACGTGTGGGGCAACCTGCTCAAGCATGGGGCCGACTACTTCGGTGACATATTCTTCGGCATCTGCTCCTGGCGGGACCAGATGGGCGCCCAAGAAGGTCACGTCTTCAACGTGAGCGGCGGCGACTTGTGCGGCTTCGAGCTCGGACTCGGTGTTGAGCCCGTAGCCGGTCTTGGTTTCAAAGGTGGTGGTGCCCCCGGCGTGGCCTGCCTGGATGCGCTCAACCAGAAGTTGCTCTAGGCGCTGCGCGCCAGCGGAACGTGTGGCTTCCATCGTGACGGCAATGCCACCGGCGGCGTAGTCGGAGCCGGCCATGCGTGCTTCGAATTCTTCAGCACGGTTGCCGTCAAAAATCATGTGGGTGTGCGAATCCACCCAGCCGGGCAGCACGGCGCGGTTGCCGCAGTCGATGTGCTCAGCCGCAGCGTAGTCGGCGGGAACCTCGCTGGCAGGGCCGACCCACACGATAACCCCGCGGTCTTCAACGAGTGCTGCGTCCTTGATGGTTCCGGCATCGGACACGGTACGAAGTTCAGAGATGTTTGTAAACAGCTTCATGTCATTGTCCTTGTTTCTTATTTCAAAGTCTCATTGCCAAAGCAGCCTTAGTAGATAAGGGTATCTATCTAAGGCTGCTTAAGGTATGTGTTTAGTCTTCGCGGGAGTGGAACTGCATCGGGATGCGTACGCCGCGCTCATCAGCGACTTCCTTGGCACGGTTGTATCCGGCGTCAACGTGGCGGATAACGCCCATGCCTGGGTCATTGGTTAGAACGGCGCGCAGCTTCGCTGCGGCCAATTCGGTGCCGTCGGCCACAGATACCTGGCCGGCGTGGATGGAGCGGCCCATGCCCACGCCCCCACCGTGGTGGATGGACACCCAGGTCGCGCCGGAAGACACGGCGGTCATGGCGTTGAGCAGTGGCCAGTCAGCCACGGCATCGGTGCCATCGAGCATGGCTTCGGTCTCACGATATGGGGATGCCACGGATCCGGAGTCAAGGTGGTCGCGGCCGATAGCGATTGGTGCGGAGACCTTGCCGTCACGCACGAGCTCGTTGAACAGCAGGCCGGCCTTGTGGCGCTCATCGTAGCCGAGCCAGCAAATACGTGCTGGCAGGCCTTCGAATTCGACGTATTCTTCGGCGGCGTCGAGCCAGTTGTGCAGGTGCTCGTTTTCTGGGAAGAGCTCCTTGAGCGCGGCGTCGGTGACTTTGATGTCTTCTGGGTCGCCTGACAGTGCTGCCCAGCGGAATGGGCCAAGGCCCTCGCAGAACAGAGGGCGGATGTAGGCAGGAACGAATCCTGGGAATTCGAAGGCACGGGTGTAGCCAGCGTGGCGAGCTTCATCACGGATGGAGTTGCCGTAGTCAAAGACTTCCGCGCCGGCGTCCTGGAATTCCACCATTGCTTGGACCTGCGCGGCCATGGATTCGCGGGCCTTCTTGGTGAAGGTTTCAGGATCAGCCTTGGCTTCTGTGTGCCAGTTCTCCATGCTGATTTCCGTTGGCAGGTAGCTGAGCGGATCGTGCGCGGAGGTTTGGTCCGTAACAATGTCCACTGTGAATTCGCCGGCCTTGTGGCGGCGCAGGATTTCTGGGAAGACCTCGGCCGCGTTGCCAACTAGTCCGACGGACAGGGCGCGCTTTTCTTCCTTGGCGTCGAGCACCAGCTTGAGGGCTTCATCGATATTGGAAGTGACTTCATCCAGGTAGCGCTTGGACTGGCGGCGCTTGAGGCGGGTTTCATCCACATCCACAATCAGCACGGCGCCACCGTTGAGGGTGACGGCCAGTGGCTGTGCACCACCCATGCCGCCGCAGCCACCGGTAAGGGTGAAGGTGCCGGCCAAGGTGTCGTTGAAACGCTTGCGGGCGATAGCACCGAAGGTTTCATAGGTTCCCTGCAGGATGCCCTGGGTTGCGATGTAAATCCAGGAACCAGCGGTCATCTGGCCGTACATCATCAGGCCTTCATCTTCGAGCTTGCGGAAGTGCTCCCAGTTCGCCCAGTCGCCGACCAGGTTGGAGTTAGCCAGCAGCACGCGCGGTGCCCATTCGTTGGTCTTCCACACGCCGACTGGTTTGCCGGACTGCACCAGCAAGGTCTCATCGGATTCGAGGTCCTTGAGGGTTTCCACGATTGCATCGAAAGCTTCCCAGTTTCGGGCTGCTTTGCCGGTGCCGCCATAAACCACTAGGTCTTCAGGGCGTTCAGCAACCTCAGGGTCTAGGTTGTTCATCAGCATGCGCAAAGGCGCTTCGGTCTGCCAGCTCTTGGCGTTGAGTTCGGTGCCGCGCGGGGCGCGGACTTCGCGAGGTTGAGACACTGTTTTTCCTTTCGGAGCAAGGGTGTGAAGCGTTGACTGGTTTACGCGGTGTGGGGCCGGTTTCCCGGGGCTGTCCCCCTCCTTGTGCGTTCACTTACTTAACTTAAAGTGAAATAGTCGTGTGTAACAGGCCACAAGAGGGCTAGGTGTCCGAAATTCCAGACTTTGCACTACGTTTGCTATTTATTGCGGTCTTAGAGCATGCAAAAAGCCGCTCTACTCACCCAGGCAGATAGGGGCGTAGAGCGGCTTACGGTGATTCAGGTCTTAGGGTTTTACGCCAGCTTGCCGATGCTTTCCTCGACAGCCTCAACCAGCTTTCCAGATTGGACGAGTTGGACGGCTTCCTCGATTTCTGGCGCGAGGAATCGGTCAGGTCCTGGTCCTGGGGTTACCTCACGCAGTGCTGCGATGGCAGCGGCGGTGCCTGGAGCAGGCTTCGCGTTGCGCTGGTCGATGGCACGCGCAGCAGTGAGCACCTCGATGGCGAGGACGCGCTGGAGGCCATCGACAGACTTGCGCAGTTTGCGCCCTGCCGCCCAGCCCATGGAAACGTGATCTTCTTGCATCGCGGACGAAGGAATGGAGTCTGCGGATGCTGGCGTTGCCAGACGCTTGAGCTCAGACACGATGCCAGCCTGGGTGTACTGGGCAATCATGTGCCCTGAGTCCACACCTGGATCATCAGCGAGGAAGGCGTTGAGGCCACGGCTGCGCGCGACATCGAGGAATCGATCCGAGCGACGCTCAGAAATAGAAGCCAAATCGGCGGTGACCACGGCAAGGAAGTCCAGCGCATACGCGACGGGTGCGCCATGGAAGTTGCCGTTGGAGGTCACGCGCCCATCCAGTGCCACTACCGGATTATCCACTGCCGCGGCTAGCTCACGGCCAGCGACTAACGCGGTGTGGTCCAGCGTGTCACGGAATCCGCCGGCGACCTGCGGCGCGCAGCGCACCGAGTATGCATCCTGGACCTGGGTCTTTTTGAAGTCCTCGAAGGCCTGCTCCAAAATCGGGGAATCTGCAGCGACGGTGCGGATATTGCGCGCCGACGCAGCTTGACCTGGGTGCGGGCGCAGTTGCTGCAAGTCATCGGCAAACACGGCCAGGGTGCCAAGCAAACCTTCCACTGTCATTGCGGTGGCAATATCAGCGACCTTGGCGGCATCGCGCAAGTCAGTAATGGCCAAACACAGCATGCCCAACATGCCGTCGGTGCCGTTGATCAGCGCCAGGCCTTCCTTTTCCCGCAGCACGAGCGGTTCAATACCCGCTGCCGCGAGCGCATCGCCGGCGTCTTGCACATCGCCATCGTCTACCCGAACTGGGCCTTCACCCAATAGCGCCAGCGCGCAGTGCGCCAGCGGAGCCAAGTCACCGGAGCAACCCAAAGAGCCATACTCATGCACAACTGGGTGAATCTTTGCGTTCAATGCCGCCGCATAGGTCTGCGCCACAACGGGGCGAACACCGGTACGTCCCGTACACAAGGTGGACAGGCGCAGGAGCATCAACGCGCGGATGACTTCGGTCTCTACCTCAGGGCCAGACCCGGCAGCGTGTGAACGCACCAAAGACAGCTGCAGTTGAGCACGCATTTCCTCCGGGATATGCCGACGCGCCAACGCGCCGAAACCCGTGGAGATGCCGTACACAGGTGTTGGATCCTTAGCCAGCTCTTCAATGCGATCGCGGGTTGCACCAATTTCTGCAAGCGATTCCTCAGAAATCTCAACCTGTGCGCCAAACCTAGCTACTGCAACAACTTCTTCAATAGACAACGCACCGATTCCAACGGTGACAGTCTCTGGGTAGTGACGCGACATGCAAACTCCTTAAAGTTAATCTCAGGCATTTTGTGGGCGGCGGGAGTCGAGTTTTTCAATGCTCGCGCTCGGTTGAGATTAAACCTACAGAGTCAATGTGGTGTGGTACACACAATCACACACCGGGGTGTCTCAGATACCAGCCCTTGCAGTTCAAAAGTAGTATCTGCCCCCGGCGCACTTAGCTTAGTTCCGCCTGAATTCCGCCTGGATTCCATCCTCAGCACGCTGAAGTGAGACCAACAGAGCATCCAGAGTCATCTGCTCATCCTTCGCGGTGGCGCCGGCAACGAACTGCGTGGCTTCATCGACAA
>JAUNRU010000047.1:0-4094 GCA_030535535.1 Corynebacterium casei | reverse complement strand
GCCTCGCGCACCGGCATCATCGACGTACCCAAAGATTCCGCGAGCTCACGGACCTGCAGGCGCCGTCCAGCTTTTAAATCCCCCTGCATAATCGCCGTGTACAGCGCTTCGAATGCGCGATCACTCACGCGCGTTTGCCCACCGAGTTTTCCTAAAGCCATACCCGCTACCCTAGTCGCTCCGACTCATGCTGAGCATCGACCTTCGTGCCGTACATGCGCTTAGAAATGGACTTGGCGGCCTTCATCAACACCGCGATTGCTACATCTACCGCCTCATCACTATCAGCCAAATCCGCACGGTAGGTCACCGCCAGTGAAGCCGCAGGGCGCTGCAAGTGATCCACAATCGCCACAGCAACCGAGCGTTGCCCGCGCGAGACCTCTTCAATTTCCTCCGCCCAACCGCGGCGCCGAAACAGCTCCAACCGTTCTTTGATCTCGCGCCAGGATTTCTCCAATCCGCCAGAACTTAGCGCCGCCTTGGCCTCCGCCTGCGGCAGATGCGCCAACATGATCCGGCCTGAGGCGGTGCGCGCCGCGGACAAACGCACGCCCACCTCGGTGATCAAACTAACTGCCTGTTCCGAGCGCACCTCGCTCAGATACAAAATCTCCGAGCCGGACAAACGCGCGAGGTGCCCCGATCCATCGACAAGCGAAGCTGCCTCCACCAATGACTTTTGGGCCATGCGCACCAAAGGCTGCTGGGTGGTATACGCCGAAGCCATCGAATACGCAGCCAACCCCAAACCATAAGTTTGATTCTCTGGAAGGTGCACCACAAACCCGGAAGTCTCCAGCTCAGCGAGCAAATGGTAGGTGGTGGAGCGCGGCAAATCTAACACCGTACGAATGCGCGCAGCAGATATCGGCACATCAATACTCGATAGCAATGCCAAAATGCGCAATGTGTTGCGCGCCGCAGGAACCTGAATTTTGCTCACCATTTCACCATAGAACACGAACCGGACAATTAGCTGGTTTATCATCGGGTACATGAACACGGAGACCGCTCCCCTGTACGCCCCAGCCCCCACGTGGTCTGGCCGCAATGACGGCCCCGGCCCTGAACATGCCCGCTGGCACAGCACCATTCGCCCTATTCAGCAAGATTCTCCTGCCGGAGTTGCTCTCTTAGGTTTCGCTTCGGATGAAGGTGTGGAACGCAACGGCGGGCGCCAAGGCGCGGCGGCAGGCCCGGCAGCATTGCGCCAAGCGTTGGGTGGTTTGGCGGTGCATGAGCCGCTTTCGCTTTTCGATGCCGGCACAATCACCACCCAAGGCACCGACCTCGAGGGCGCACACGCCGAACTTTCAACGCGTGTGCAGCAGCTCATCGATGCCGGTCACCTCACCATCATCTTGGGCGGCGGACACGAAACCGCTTTCGGCTCCCACCGCGGGTTGTTTAATGCCCAGGGACCAGCACAAATTATCAATTTGGATGCGCACTTTGACTTACGCTCCGAATCCCGCCCGACGTCCGGAACGCCATTTCTGCAGATTTCCGAACTAGTCGGCGCTGAATCATTCGACTACTCAGTCTTGGGTATTTCCGTGCCCAACAACACCACCACGCTTTTCGCAACGGCAGATAAACTCGGCGTGCACATCACCGTCGATGAGGAGCTGGCGGAAAAGAGCGTGAAAGAGGCCGCACAGCTAGCGCGCGACTTGGTGGACAATTCGCCACACGAGCGCATTCATCTCTCCATTGACATGGACGTTTTGCCTGCCGACCAGGCGCCGGGTGTGTCTGCTCCAGCGGCGTTGGGCGTGAGCTTTGATCGCATCCGTGCCATCGCAGTGGCTATTGCTTCAACCGGAAAGCTGGCTTTAGTTGATGTTGTGGAGATTAACCCGCGCTTTGATCAAGACAACCGCACAGCCAAGTTGGGTGCGCGGTTGATCAATGACATTGCTGCGGCCCACTACCTCACAAAATGAGGTGAGCAATTGGTGTAGCGATGATGATGGTCAGCGCTACACGCTCAAACCAGATGAGCAGCATCTGCGGGATGGAAACTGGAATCCGGGTGGCCATGATGCAGGGCACCAGCGCGGAGAAGAAGATAATCGCGGAGATTGACACCACGCCGATAACAAACTTCAGCACCAGGTCATCGCTACCGGCAACCGCAGTTGCAGGCAGGAACATCTCCGCGATGCCCAGCGCTGCTGCTTCACTGGCCTGCTGTGGCTCTGGCAGGCGCACCAGCCACGCGAATGGGTAAAAGAGGTAGCCGATCCATTCAAAGATTGGGGTGAAACGCTGCATCAGCAGCCCGATGAGACCAACCGACATGATCGATGGAACAATCGCACCGGCAAGCCGCAGGCCATCACGGAAGTTGATCCAAATCGACATCGCCAAGCTTGGTGCCTGATCCAATGTCATCAGGCCCTCGCGCACGGCAGCCTTAAAGCGGTTGCTTTTCACCATCTGCTCTGGCGAAGGAGTTGAGCCTTCAAAGTAGTCATCCGGGATCGTGCGCAGCGGCGGAATGTGCACGGTAATCGCGGTGACGGCGAAAGTAATCACCAAGGTGGTGAAGAAGAACGTGGTCCACATGTGCATCAAGTCCAAAGATTTCGCCACAATCACCATGAATGCCGCGGACACCGTGGAAAAGCCGGTTGCAACAATCGCTGCTTCACGGCCGGTGTAACCGCCTTGCTGGTAGACGCGGTCCGTAATCAAAATGCCCAGGGAGTACGAGCCCACGAAGGAAGCCACCGCGTCAATCGCGCTGCGGCCAGGCGTTTTAAACAACGGGCGCATAATCGGCTGCATGAACACACCGACGAATTCCAGCAGGCCATAGCCGATGAGCAGGCCCAAGAAAGCACCACCGATGGGCACAATCAGGCCCACTGGAATAGCGATGGAGTTCCACAGGAATGGAACCAAGTCATCTTCGCCCAGCACCCACGGCAATTGGCCGATGACGTGCAGGAAGGAAACGATGAGACCAACAAAGTTGAGTACTGCGAACAAGCCGTGCACCCAACCGCGTTCCCACGATTTGGTGGCGATACCGCGGTAGGTACCAAACGCTGCCAGAGCTAGAATCAGCCACGGCACAACGCCGGGGATTGCTTCCCTGACAATAGTGACCATGTGGTCCAAGGGAATAGAGTTTTTTCCCTGGTAATCCATGGGAAAGAAGAATACGAATGCGCCAATCGCGCTGTAGACAAGCAGACGCCATTTACCTTTGACATCTGGGATTGAGGTGTCTTGATTCTCAAGTGAATTATTATCACTCGGATTCACGACGGATTCGGGCGTCGTCATGACTGACTCCTGACTGTGGGCTTAACATTTACCACTTGCCACGGAGGTCACAAGCATGCGCAAAAAGGGCATGCTTTTCAACGTGTGGCAACACAGTAAATGATGTTGCGAGTTAAGAACATGCCCGCGCGACAGCCTGACGCGAGTTAGACACATACTAAGTGCCCTGCGCCACAAAGTCACTAGTTTTTCTGGTGAAGTTACACCCACTACCCCCGAAGGTGCGAACTTACTTCTTGGGCAAACGCCGCATCCTTGGCTTCGGATTCTCCAGTGATTCGCGCGCGAAAATCCAGGCCACAACGCCAATAAGCGACAGCACGCCACAGACCGCGAAAGCAATCTTGAAGCCAAAGACATCCGCCAGGAAGCCAACAATAATCGGGCCGCCAATAGAGCCTAAGTCCATCGCCATTTGGAACAAGGACAACACCTGACCGCCGGAGCGCTCATTGCCAATAACATCGGCGATTACTGCCTGCTGCGCTGGATTGGTAAAGCCACCCGCTGCACCCGCCAGCGCCGAGAGAATAATTAGAACCGGCGCGGATTCTGCAAAGCCGAAGATGCCGACGAAGATTGCCGTGCCCGTAAGTCCTGCGATGATCAGCGGACGCCTGCCGATACTATCGGCCATCCGCCCTGAAACCTGCAGCACCACGGCGGTGCCAAAAGCATAAGCAGCCAGAGCAAAGCCAGCCACCGCCGCACCGTTGTTAAACATTGCCGCAGCAAACAACGGCACCACAGAAACACGCACGCCCATATTCGCCCAGCCATGAGCAAAGTTCGAG
>JAUNRU010000046.1:6420-21622 GCA_030535535.1 Corynebacterium casei | reverse complement strand
GCCTGGGCCGCGCACCAGGCACCGATGCCCAGACTTTGGGCCGTGCACTGCGCCGAGATTTCAACGCAGCAGAGCGCTTCCCTGAAGACGTACGCGAACTAGAAGCCTACTTGGCAGATAACTCCCCTATTCCAGGTGTTCAGGCCGTACCTGGCGCGGGCACCAATGTTCCGCTCTACATCCTGGGCTCCTCCATGTTCGGCGCTTCATTGGCCGCAAAATACGGCATGCCATATGCTTTCGCTTCACACTTCGCACCAACTCATCTGAAACAAGCCACCAAGTACTACCGCGAGAACTTCCAGCCTTCGGCCACCCTGGACAAGCCTTATGTCATCGCAGGCGTTAATGTGACGGGCGCGAATACCAAGGAAGAGGCTGACGCTCTGTTCGAAAAGGTCTGCTTTAATCGCATCAAGATGATGGTTGGCCGCGGCCGCATGCTAACTGATAACCAGGTGGAGCAGCTCATCGGTTCGGCGCAGGGACAGCAGATTCTAGATATGTTGCGCTACTCCGCAGTTGGTACGGAAACTGAGATTCGTGAGTACCTGACAGATTTCCAGGAACTCTCCGGCGCGGATGAGCTCATGATTTCGGTGCAGGCAACCTCCCGGGAGACCACCTTGACTGGTCTAGAAGTCTTGGCGCGTGCGTGGGAGCTGGACCCATCTAACGTTGCTGGCCGTCCAGGCAGCAATTAGACTTTCCGTACCTACACCTCATCCCCTTGAGGGTGGCGAGCTTTGCACACAGATCCTTATATCTCGCCACCCAATTAGCTAATTCCCGGCTCTGACCTGCTGCCTTATTGTGAATAAAATGGTCATAGACTAGTGAGTTTCCGCACAACCGGTCAAGTAGGCATCTTTTAATGCACTACTGCATACAGTTAGCCTGCATGTGAAACTACAATGAATTAAATTCACACATTCTCACGGCCTGTAGATATGTCTACAAAACCCACGTCTCCCACACGTTGGGATACGGGAAATCGCTCGGAAACCATCAGTAACAAACGTGAGCATGCCCCAACCGGCAAACACTGCGCCGATAAAGTTCAATGGCAAACATATCCCCCTAGTTTTCCATCCAGACTAACTCCCGCAAGGTACCTGACCTTACCGTTTTAGGCTTACAGCATGCGAAGACAAGCTCAGCTATCCTAAAATTAGTCTGTACAATTCATCTCAGTTCGATTGAAGCATGGACACAACAAGCTTGCAGTGAGAGAACCCATCCCTTAGTGTGAGATGAATAGAAATTGACGTTGGTGGGCAACCTTCAGCACTTAAAGGTCTAGAAAATAATCGAAGATCTGCAGGTGCTTTCCAGAGCGAATCGGGAATTCCGATAAGGTGGAACAGGATGCTATAGCCAACGTCGAATTCTGAGTTAGAAAATTGCTATAAATAGTTTTAGCCGTTTGGAGAAGTCCTTGTTAGATTGCCGTTATGCGCATTTTTAGCAGCGTTTAGCCGAAGCGCATTGAGCGCCAAGGCCGTGAATTCTGCCGAGTCACAGCCGGGGACCAAGGCTCAAAATTTTCTAACAGAAACTGCCGTCATCAACTTTCGGTGAATCACTTTCTCACGAATGTCGATTCACCCATCTTCAAAACTGCGCCCTGATCTTAAGCCCTAGGTCAAGGCCCCAGAACAAAAAGAGGAGCCACTTTCGATGTCTGCCCGCCGAGCACCTCAGCAGCACATGAAAATCGCCGAACACCTACGGAGTAAAATCCTGTCGGCTGATATTCCAGCGGGTAGCCTTTTGCCGTCCGAAGCCGAGCTCTGCGAAGAGTTCAACACCTCCCGCGGTCCAGTGAGACAAGCCCTGGCGTCATTGCGCACAGAGGGCATCATCTCCTCGGGCCGCGGTCGTCGTTCTGTCGTGCTGCCGCATGAAAAGACAGAAACCTTTGAAACCTTCATCTCCAACTATGACTGGATTGAATCCAATGGCTGGGAAGCTAGCTCCAAGACAATGTGGATGGCTCGGTGCCCCGCGCCAGAGAATGTCTCTCAAATGCTGGCCATTAATGAAGGCGACCCAGTGGTCTTTCTCCACCGTGTCCGCTCCGCTAATGGCATTCCGATTGCCGTAGAGCGCAGCTATTTCACCTTGCCAGTGGGCAAGCACGTTTTGTACATGGATCCAGATCAAGGCTCTTTGCATGCCAAGCTGCGTGATGTGGGACTTGGCTTGGACCACGGTCGCCGTGAAATGTATGGCAAGGTCATTGCTGATGAGGACGCTAAGCACCTAGATCTCGAGCCGGGTTCTTCGGCAATGGTCTCGAAACTTCTACTGTCCGATCACAACGGCACCCCAGTGGAATACACAGAGATGCTGCATGTCATGGAAGGTATGACCATTACCTACAACTACATCGCCGGCACGCCTTCCCCGCTGGACATTTCTATGCGCCACTCCACCCGCTACGAAAAGTAAAGATAGGGAGAATTCCACATTTCACTAAGGCATTGGTTACTCTGCCTATATGAAATCGAGCACTAGAAGCCGGACACGGCTTCTGTATCTCCCCGCCAGCGTCATTATGGCCGGGTCACTATTGACCGGCTGCGCGGCGGGGCATACTGCTGTTGTTGATCCGGTGGACACAGATACATCGGCGATTTCGATTGCCATGACGTCCAGTGCCACCTCCCTGGATTTCACCACCACTGGTGGCGCAGCTATCCCCGCAGCGCTCATGGACAATGTCTATGAAACTCTCGTGACCATTGATCCGTCGACCGGCGATATCATTCCGCGCCTGGCGCACAGCTGGGATGTCTCCGATGATGCCACCACCTATACTTTCCACCTGCGTGATGATGTTGCCTTCACCAACGGTGATGCCTTCACCGCTGAGACCGCGAAGTTCTCCATCGAATATGTGCAAAATGAGTGGAGCAACGGCATTGCTTCCCAAATGGCGCCGGTTGAGTCCGCCGAGGCCATTGATGAGCACACCTTAGAGATCACGCTCACCCAGCCCTCGCAGTCTTGGTTGTGGAATATGTCGACGGCGATTGGGGCAATGATGAGCCCTGGGGGCATCGACAAGCTAGCAACTGAACCTGTCGGCACTGGCCCTTATCAGCTCAAGCAATTCTCAACCGGCGAGTTCATCGCGCTTGAACCCAACCGCGACTACTGGGGTGAACAAGCAGAGTCCGATGTGACTATCTCCTACTATCCCGATGCGCTGAGCTCCATTAATGCCCTGCAGGCCGGCCAAGTCAACGTGGTGTGGTCCATGCAAACCCCGGAGCTGCTCAACACTTTGCCGGAGGAATTCAACGTTGAGGTAGGCACCACCAACGGCGAAGTGTTGTTGTCCATGAACAACAATGCAGCGCCTCTCGATGACCCCCTGGTCCGCCAAGCCGTCTCTTACGGCGTGGACCGCGAAGCCTTGAATGACGTGTTGTGGGAGGGCCTGGCCGCGGATACCGGCGGGCAGCCTGTGCCACCGACCGACCCGTGGTTTAGCGAGCACGACTTCTACGAATTCGACCCCGAGCGCGCGAAACAGCTGATGGAAGATGCTGGCGTTGTGGGCACCGAGCTGACGCTGACGCTTCCCACCGTGCCATATGCCCAGACTGCCTCGGAGCTGTTGTATTCGCAGCTGACGGACATTGGTTTTGATGTCCGCCTCGAATCCGCCGAGTTCCCGGCCGTGTGGTTGGGCCAGGTCATGGGCGCGCAGGATTACCAAATGTCCTTGGTGGCGCACGTTGAGCCGCATGATATTCCCGTGCTTTTTGGCAACCCTGATTACTACTTGGGCTATGACTCGGAGCAAACCCGTGAGCTGCTGGCGGCGGCTGACACCGCTGAGTCTGTGGAGGAATACCACCAGCTGATGGAAGAAGCCGTGGGCACCATCATGGCTGATGCCGGCGCACTGACCTTAATGAATATGCCCAATATTGTTATCTCCGACCCCGCAATTTCCGGGCTGCAGGTCAATGCCATTACTGATGCCATGATCTTGCGCAATCTGAGCTCGGAGGATGCCTCATGACATTCTTAAAGATTCTCGGGCGCTACATCATCACGCTCTTCGCTGCCTCCGTGCTGATTTTCCTGCTCATGCGCGCAGTCCCGGGCAACCCGGCGCGCGTAGCACTGGGTGTCAACGCGACTGAGGAAGCCGTGGCGGAGCTGACCACCAGCATGGGCTTGGACCGCCCGCTGTTGGTGCAATATGGCGATTGGATGGGCGGGTTGCTTACTGGCAACTTTGGTACATCCTTGTCTTCGCAGCAAGACATCACGGCACAGGTGCTTGACCGCGCGCAGGTCTCCCTCATCTTGGTGGCTGTCGCGCTGGTATTGGCTCTGGCCATCGCTATCCCGGTTGGCATGTGGACTGCGCGGCGCAATGGACACATGGATGCCACGGTGGTCACTGCGCTCACGCAGGTGGGCATTGCTATCCCGAGCTTCCTGGTGGGTATTGTGCTCACCGCGTTCTTTGCCATCAATTTGGGCTGGTTGCCGGCCAATGGCTGGTCTCCGCCGAACTGGGGCTTTGGTACCTTCTTATCGCACCTGGTCATGCCGGTTATCGCGCTCGCACTCGTGCAGGGTGCTATCTTAACCCGCTATGTCCGCTCGGCTGTGTTGGATGTGCTGGACCAGGATTACATCCGCACCGCGCGTGCACTCGGCCAGTCCCCGGCGCAGGCACTGTGGCGCCATGGCCTGCGCAACGCGGCTTTGCCTGTGCTTACGGTGGCGGGTCTGCAGTTCACCACGCTCATTGTGGGCGCCGTGGTGATTGAGGCAGTCTTTGTCATTCCAGGTTTGGGCAGCATGCTTCTCGATGCCGTCTCCGTCCGCGACCTCACCACCGTTCAATCGTTGATCATGCTGCTGGTCGCGTTTACTCTCACCATCAATGCGCTCACTGATGCCGCCTACCGCTTCATTGATCCCCGCCTGCGCGAAGGAGCACAATCATGAGTTTCCTTCGTCGCCTCCCTGCCACGGGCATCATCGGGTTAATCATCGTTTGCCTGACAGTACTGGCCGCGCTGATTTCTTTGCTGTGGACTCCTTATGACCCACTCATGGCCATTGTCGCGGACCGCTTGCAGGGATCCAGTGCTGAGCACCTTTTGGGCACGGACCGCTTTGGCCGTGATGTGCTTTCCCGATTGATGGTCGGCGCGCAGATCACGCTCTTTGTTGGTCTTGTTGCGGTGTCTATCTCCGCTCTCATCGGCGTGCCGCTGGGCATTGCTGCTGGCATGCGCCGCGGCAAGTTCCTTGACTCGCTGGTCATGCGCACCGCTGATTTGCTGCTGGCATTTCCCGCATTGCTGCTCGCCATCATCGCGGGTGCTGTGTGGGGCCCATCCACTCTCACCGCGATGATCGCCATCGGTATCGCTGGCATCCCCTCGTTTGCCCGCGTCGCCCGCTCCGGCACGCTGCAGGTGATGTCCCAGGACTTCATCGCCGCCGCACGCGTGTCCAAGGTCAGCGAACTAACAATTGCGACCCGCCACGTCTTCCCCAACATCACCGGCTTAGTCATCGTGCAGGCTTCCGTCTACTTCGCGCTCGCCATCTTGGCCGAAGCCGCGCTGAGCTTCCTCGGCTTGGGCACCGCCCCGCCCGCTGCATCTTGGGGCCGCATGCTCCAAGACGCGCAGTCCCTGCTGGCTGTGCAACCTAGTCTCACCCTGTGGCCAGGTCTTGCTATTGCACTGACTGTCTTGGGCTTCAACCTCTTGGGCGACGCCCTGCGTGATGTTCTGGATCCCCGTCAAACCGCACAAAGGAACTGACCATGCCCGATGCACCAGCACCAGTGTTAGATGTCTCCAATCTAAAGGTCACCACCCACTCCACCACGCTGTTGGAGGGACTGAGCTTTGACATCACCCGCGGGGAACGCGTGGGGCTCATCGGCGAATCCGGTTCCGGCAAGTCCCTGACGGCGCTGTCCATCATCGGGTTGTTGCCTTCTGCTCTCAAGGCTTCCGGTTCGGTGTCCTTCCACGACCGTGAGCTTCTTGAACTGCCAGATACGCAGATGCGCAAGTTTCGTGGCACCAAAATTGCCATGATCTTCCAAGAGCCCATGAGCGCCTTGGACCCGCTGATGAAGATTTCCAAGCAGATTCCGGCATCCTCTTCCACCACCACTCGCCTATTGGAAGAAGTCGGTCTAGATTCTTCTTTTGCCACGCGCTACCCACACCAGCTTTCCGGCGGGCAGCGCCAGCGCGTCATGATTGCCATGGCGCTCGCACTCGATCCTGAACTTCTTATTTGTGATGAGCCAACCACAGCGCTCGATGCCACCACGCAGGCCGACATCCTGACTCTGATTGAGAAACTCGTTGAAACCCGTGGGCTTTCCTTGCTGTTTATCACCCACGACCTGGATGTGGTGCGCCGCATGTGCACCGAAACCATGGTGCTGCGCGACGGCGAGATCGTCGAAGCTGGCGCCACCGCCGACATCCTCAACGCCCCACAGCATGCATATACCCGGCAGCTCATCGCCGCATCCCAGCTGGGCAAGTCAATCCCGGATGACTCGCCGTTAACCGAGATTGACGTCAATATTGCCGAGGTCAGCAAGCTATACGGGAACAATGCCGCTGTGGACAAGGTCAGCCTGCAAATCACACGCGGCAGCCGCTGGGGCCTCGTCGGTGGTTCCGGTTCCGGCAAGACCACGCTGCTCAAAATGATTGCGGGGCTAATTCGGCCATCCGCCGGCGAGGTGGACGTGAATGGTTCCGTACAGATGGTCTTCCAAGACCCGCAGGGTTCCTTGAATCCACGCATGACCATTTTCAACATCATCGCCGAAGGTCTACCGGATAAGACTGATGTGGCCGCCAAAGTGGATGCGGTGCTCAAGTCCGTGGGGCTTTTGCCCGAGCATGCCGCGCGTTACCCGCACGAGTTTTCTGGTGGCCAGCGTCAACGCATTTCCATCGCGCGAGCCATCATTGGCAACCCAGAGATTTTGCTCGCGGACGAAGCCGTCTCCGCGCTGGATGTCTCCGTGCGCTCACAAATTCTGGAGCTGTTGAGCAAGCTTGTCGATGAACTCGACCTCACACTGATCTTCATCTCCCATGACCTAGCCGTGGTGCGCCAACTGTGCACGCACGTTGCGGTGATGAAGGACGGAAAAATAGTAGAACAGGGCCTCACCGAAGAAATTTGGGGAAGCCCTGAGCATGATTACACACAGAAACTACTCTCTGTGGTCTAGATATTGTGGGTTTAGCTTGACTGGATATCCAACATCAGGGATCCATCGAGCAAGTGTTCTTCGTGGTACTCAAAGACAGTAAAAGCTTCTTCAAGTGAAGCCATCTCCGCAGCATGGGCTTGTTGCGCGAGGTGATCTTCCGACGGGGAACGGTGATTAAAGAAGTTCATGAGCACGAACCCACTTTCACATCCGCTAAAGGTTAATGTTCCAGGAACTAATATAGCTCACATCAATGTGATTTGCCTAGCTTAAGATCCGCCTAAGATAAGTGTATGCCCACTGAAACAGTCCTGGATGGATATACGCTCACAGAGCAACACACCATCGATCATGAGTACCTTCTCATCGGCTCGCCGTTTTCCACGCAGACCCCGCTCTTTCTCATTCTGCTGCTCATTGGCGTGCTTGGGCTCATCGCGGTGAGCCTCACCATGGCGTTGGGCAAAACCAGCAAACCGCCACATGTTTCTATAGCAGTTGTCTCCCTGCTGCTGATTGCGTCGAAGTACCTGTGGTTGCCCGTCGCCATGGCCGTGAAATACTCCGACTTCCAGCTATTTTGGTACTCGTGGAAGATCTATCCCAGCTACTGGATTGAGTACACAATCGTGATTGGAATCCTGCTTATTCTGGGACTTTTCGTGATGGCGGTCGCGCTGCGCAAGCGCTGACTTGTCCCCCCACACTCGCGGTTATAAATTGTCATGTCCACCGATTATCGGAATAATAGGCAGTTCTCTATGACTTATTAAACTTTTGTAGTCGATCTTTTAAGGATCTCCATGAGCGATACTTCATCGCAACCCCATAATTCCGACGGTCGGGAAACCGCAGTCGGAATCTACCCTCACAATATGCACCCGGGCCTCGTTCCGGGTATTCCAGTTGAGGAACAACGCAACCGTTTCGGTATTGACAAGATCATTTTCTCCGTCACGGCCGTCCTGATTGTTAGCTTTATCATCTGGGGTGTCACCCGCCCAGATCAGGTTTCCTCCGCATCATCGACAGCCTTCGCGTGGGCAATCACCAACGCTGGTTGGCTGCTGAACTTCACCATGATCATGGCTATCGTGGTCATGGCATACGTTGGTTTTTCCAAACTTGGCCGCATCAAGCTTGGCACCGATGATGAAGAACCAGAGTTCAGCCGTTTCTCCTGGGTAGCCATGATGTTCGGCGCCGGTATCGGCGTGGGTCTGTTTTTCTACGGTCCATCTGAGCCACTGTCTTACTTCATCTCTCCCCCACCACACACCGTTGATGGCAATTCGGTGGAGGCCCTGCACCAGGCGATGGCACAGTCGCACTTCCATTGGGGCATGTCCCCCTGGGCTGCCTACGCACTGGTGGGCGCAGCAATCGCGTACTCCTCCTACCGTCGTGGCCGTGTCACCCTGATCTCCTCCATCTTCAAACCACTGTTTGGTTCCCAAGACACCGACGGTCCGTTAGGCAAGGTTATTGATATCCTCGCGCTGATTGCCACCCTATTTGGCACCGCTGCCACCTTGGGTATTTCCGCCGTTCAGATCGGCGAAGGCGTGGAGATTGTCTCCGGCGCAGGCCCTGCCACCAACACCACGTTGATTATCATCATCGCGGTCCTCGGCATCGGCTTCGTCATCTCCGCAGTCTCCGGTGTCGCGCGTGGTATTCGCTACCTGTCCAACATCAATATCTCTCTGACGCTGGGCTTCATTGTCTTCTGTTTCATCGTGGGCCCAACCTTGTTGCTGCTCAACCTGATTCCATCCGGCATCTTGATGTACATCAATGAGCTGCTGCCGATGATGTCCAAGTCCCTATCCTGGGGCGATGAGACCATTGAATTCCAGTCCTACTGGACAGCCTTCTACTGGGCATGGTGGATTGCTTGGACCCCATTCGTGGGCATGTTCGTAGCGCGCATTTCCCGCGGCCGCACCCTGCGCGAATTCACCGCGGTCACCGTCTTCGCCCCAACTCTGATTCTGGTTCTCGCGTTCACCGTCTTTGGTGGCACCGCGATTACCTTCCACCAGCAAGGGGTTGAAGGCTTCGACGGCTCCGCGGGTGGCGAGGCCGTACTATTCGCTATGTTCCAGAACCTGCCACTGGGCACCATCACACCGTTTATTTTATTGGCTGTTCTGGCAATCTTCTTCATCACTTCCGCGGACTCCGCATCCGTGGTCATGGGCACCATGTCTTCGAAGGGCAACCCTGCACCAAATAAGCTGCTGGTTGTTTTCTGGGGTCTGTGCATGATGGGTATCGCGATTGTCATGCTGCTCACCGGCGGCGAAGACGTGCTGTCTGGTCTGCAGAACTTGACCATCTTGTCCGCATTGCCATTTAGTGTGGTGCTGCTGGTCATGATGGTAGCGTTCGTGATTGACCTGCGTGCCGACCCAATGTTCATCCGCCGCACCTACGCGCAGACCGCCGTAGCCAACGCTGTTATTCGCGGCTTGGAAGAGCACGGCGATGACTTTGAGCTCACCGTCCGCCCGGCCGAAGAAGGCCGCGGTGCTGGTGCTGACTTCGACTCCACCTCAGACCGCTATACCGAGTGGTACCAGCGCACCGACGAAGACGGTGACGAGGTTGAATATGACTTCGACACCGGTGAGTGGGCCGATGGCTACACCCAGGATGTCGAAGGCGTGGAGAAGAAAGAGGATTAATCCTCAGGCTTTTTCACCGGGTCACCGGCTTTAGCACTAGGGCTGCCCGTCTGCACTGCAGTACGGGCAGCTTTTGTGATCGTGGAAGGATGCGCGTCTTCGGTGGCGAGTCGCTCAAAGGCTATCGATGCCAACGCGGCCGCCTGGTCCCCCAGAATCGAGTCATCAAAACGCGCTAATGGTGAGTGGTTCCATTCGCGTTGCGCGTAGGGAGTTTCCGGGTTGGAAGTGCCCAGCCAGAAGAAAGAGCCCGGTACTTGCGCAAGCACGGCACCGAAGTCTTCCGATGCCATCATCGGCGCCTCAAACTGGCGAATCGAATCCTGCCCAAACTGCGCGCCCCACACCGTGGCCGCGAACTGGTTCTCACGCGCATTGGTCTTGGTGGTTGGGTACAGAACCTCAAAGTCCACTTCGACCGAGCAGCGGTGAGCAGCCGCAATATTAGAAGTAATCTCACCGATGACTTGGCGCACGGCATGAATCTGCTCATCGCGCAGCACACGCACCGTGGCACCCAACGCGGCCTTGTCTGGGATGGCGTTGAAGGCACCGTCGCCGGCGCGCAGATTAGTCACCGTCAACACGATGGGCTCTAACGCATCAAAGCGGCGGGTAATGGCGGTCTGCAACGAGGTAATGATCTCCGCCAAACACGTCACCGGATCCACGGCATCATGCGGACGCGAACCATGCCCGCCCTTGCCGTAGACGGTAATGGCCAAATTGGACGAGGATGCCATGGTCGGGCCATTGATGTAGTGAAACGTTCCCCTATCCTGCGGGCCGACGTGCAAGCCATAAGCGGCAATCGGACGGCGCCCAGCAACATCGAGCACGCCCTCATCGATCATCAAATCAGCGCCACCGGGGCCTTCTTCGCCGGGTTGGAACATGAAGATGACATCGCCAGAAATTTCATCGCGGTACTGCGACAACACGCGCGCAGCCCCCACCAATGCTGCCGTGTGCAAGTCATGCCCGCAGGCATGCATGTAATCATTAGTCGAAGAAAATGGGCTGCCTGTGCGCTCTTTCACGGCGAGAGCATCCATATCCGCACGTAGCAGGACGGATACTGGGCGCTCCCCGCGCTTGCCACCGCGTAATACAGCGGTGACTGAACTCAAATCCTGCCCGAGTGTAATCTCCAGCGGCAATCCATCAAGAGCATCCAGCACAGCCTTCTGGGTGCGCGGAAGCTCCAAGCCAATCTCAGGATGACGGTGGAGCTTGCGCCGCAAATCCTGCAGCTCTTCCAGCATCCCCACGCCGCATTCACGGAAGACTTCCCCCGTTGCGCGGCCCTCAATCGTGGAAGAGACAAATGGCAGCGGCGGCAGCTGCTGGCCTTGGCGCGGAAGCTTGCGCTTCTGCTTGAATTGGCCAGGCAGCGGCTTAGTCTCGATTGGGTAAGGATTTCCAACAGGTTTTTCCATGCCAACCGAGTTTAGCGAGTTTACTCCGAGTCAGTAGACAGCGCCGCCACGAATGCTTCCTGTGGAACATTCACAGAACCAATGGCCTTCATGCGCTTCTTACCGGCCTTCTGCTTTTCCAGCAGCTTACGCTTACGCGAAATATCGCCGCCGTAGCACTTGGACAACACGTCCTTGCGCATCGCGCGGATATTCTCACGGCTAATGATCTTGGAGCCAATCGCTGCCTGAATAGGCACCTCAAACTGCTGGCGCGGGATGAGCTCTTTGAGCTTCCTGGTCATTTTATTACCGTAGTGACCAGCGTGGTCCTTGTGCACAATCGCTGAGAATGCATCTACCGGCTCACCTTGGAGCAAAATATCCACCTTGACCAGGTCTGCTTCTTGCTCGCCGGCTTCTTCATAGTTCAAGGAAGCATAGCCCTTGGTGCGTGACTTCAACATGTCGAAGAAATCAAAGATGATCTCACCCAAAGGCATGACATAACGCAGCTCAACGCGGTCCTCGGACAGGTAATCCATGCCCTGCATCTGGCCACGCTTGGACTGACACAGCTCCATGGTTGGGCCGACATAAGCTTCAGGAACGATAATCGTCATCTTCACAATCGGCTCAAAGACTTCCGGAATCTTGCCGCCCGGCCAATCCGATGGATTGTGCACCATCTTCTCGGAGCCATCTTCAGAAATGACGCGGTAAGTCACCGAAGGTGCCGTGGAAATCAGGTCCAGGTCAAACTCGCGCTGCAAGCGGTCACGGGTAATTTCCATGTGCAACAGCCCCAAGAAACCACAGCGGAAACCAAAGCCCAATGCGACGGAGGTTTCTGGTTCGAAGGTCAAGGAGGCATCGTTAAGCTGAAGCTTTTGCAACGCATCACGCAGATCTGGGAAGTCCGCTTGGGAAATTGGGAAAAGACCCGAGTAGACCATCGGCTTCGGGTCTTCATAACCCGTCAACGGTGCATCTGCGCCCTTATTCGCCCAGGTGACAGTGTCGCCGACCTTGGTCTCACGCACGTCCTTCACGCCGGTGATGAGGTAGCCCACCTCACCTGGACCCAAGCCCTTAACCGGAGTTGGGGTCGGTGACACCACGCCGATTTCGAGAATATCCAGCTCCACGCCGGTATTCATCATGCGCACCTTCTGGCGTGGGGTGAGCTTGCCGTCAACCATACGAATGTAGGTGACCACGCCGCGGTAGGTGTCATACACCGAGTCAAAAATCATGGCGCGCGCTGGTGCATCCGCCCCAACCTCGCTGGAAGGTGCTGGGATGAGCTCTACGACCTTGTCCAAAAGCTCTGGCACGCCCTCGCCGGTCTTACCGGAAACGCGCAGAACCTCTTCTGGCTCTACGCCGATGATGTTCGCGATTTCCAACGCGTACTTCTCAGGCTCGGCATTAGGAAGGTCGATCTTATTGAGGACCGGGATAATCTCCAGGTCATTTTCCATCGCCATATACAGATTCGCTAGAGTCTGCGCTTCAATGCCCTGCGCGGCATCGACAAGCAAAATTGCACCCTCACACGCATCCAAAGCGCGCGAGACCTCATAAGAGAAGTCCACGTGACCCGGGGTGTCAATCATCTGCAGCACCAGCTGCTCACCCTCATGCTCACCGGAGCGAGGAATCCATGGCAAGCGCACGTTCTGCGCCTTAATGGTGATACCGCGTTCGCGCTCAATATCCATGTTATCCAGATACTGATCACGCATATCGCGGGCATCAACAACGTTGGACAGCTGCAAAATACGGTCCGCTAATGTCGACTTACCATGGTCAATGTGCGCGATAATGCAAAAGTTCCGGATCTGGGCTGGATCCGTGAACGTTGATACGGCAAAATTATTAGTCAAAAGATTCCTATTCGGTATTTCCATGCGCGTAAAGAAAGCTTGTATCAACCATACCGAAGACATGGTGAAAAATAGGAGTTAGGATGGTGGGCATGACTAAGACCTTTGTGTCGCGTTTGCGCAAAGTAGCTGGCATTGAGGTAAAAGACCCGTTAGACCTAGGCCTTTCCCGCATCAACGCACGACTGGGAATGCACGGTAGCCACGGCGGCACCGACCCCCGCAAGCCTGCCAAAATTCGAGTTGAGCACACTGAGAGCCGTGCCCGCTCCATTTTCTTCGCACCAGATATGGACGGCCAAGCCGACTCCGGTGAAGTTGTGTGGGTGTGGGCGCCCACTGGCGGGGCAGGCACTCCTCCCACTGAGCGCGCCATCTTGCTGGTTGGCCGTACTCGCTCCACGGTGTTGGGACTGTTGATTTCCCCGAACTCCGCGCACTCTGATGAAGACTCCTGGCTGGAAATCGGCTCCGGCGAATGGGATGACTCCGGCCGCCAATGCTGGGTCCGCCTGGACCGCGTGCTGGAAGTCTCAGAAGAGCAAGTCCGCCGCAAGGGCATCTTGTTCCCGCAACGCCGCTTTGAGCGCATCGCCAACCGCTTGCGCCAGATGTACCACTGGGGATAGGAATTTGGTTTTACCCCTGGGCAGTTGGTACTGTATCCAGGTTAGTTAACTTCTTTTGCGTGATTGCGCTAGCGGTCAGGACCTTGGGTCCGCTCGTTAATCGCCGAGACTTCCATAACTGGTGGTCGGGAGCTATGCAGTTGAGGTTAAATATCCAATCACATTCGATTTACAAGAGGTATTTCTCATGGCAAACATCAAGTCCAAGCAAAAGCGCGTCCTCACCAACGAGAAGGCACGTCTGCGCAACAAGTCCGTACGCTCTGCTGTACGTACCGAAATCCGCAAGTTCCGTACCTTGGTTGAGGCTGGTGACAAGGCTGGTGCTGAAGCTCAGCTGCGTACCGCTTCCCGCGCACTGGACAAGTCTGTATCTAAGGGCGTCTTCCACCGCAACACCGCGGCTAACAAGAAGTCCGGTATGGCTGCCGCTTTGAACAAGATGAACTAATCTTTTTCAAAGTATCACTGGTGCCCCATGCAAGCAATTGTGTGGGGCACCAGCCATTTTCTAATGTTGTTCGAACTAATGCCGGCCGTGTTCGGTGTTGCGGCTAAGATACTTCTACGATGACTTTCCTGAAGCCCTTGGTGAAATGGGTCGGCGGTAAACGCCAGCTCTTGCCACAGATCCACGCTGCTCTGCCGCAGCAAGGCTACTCAACTTATTTTGAGCCTTTCTTCGGCGGCGGCGCTGTTTTGTGGTCCCTGGCTCCAGAAAAAGCTGTGGTCAATGATCTCAACGTGGAGCTGATCAACCTCTACACCGTGGTCCGCAATGATGTTGAGGCGCTCATCGCCGAATTGCAGGATTATCCCAATGATGAGGCATTTTTCTATGAACTGCGTTCAATAGATCGGGATACCACCAAGTTCGCATTGCTTTCCGATGTCAAGCGGGCCGCCCGCACCGTCTACCTCAACAAGACGTGCTACAACGGCCTGTACCGCGTGAATCTAGCGGGGCAGTTCAACTCCCCTTTTGGGCGCTATAAAAGGCCGTTGATCTGTGATGTGAAGACGCTGCGTGCGGTCAGCGAGTACCTCAACTCCAATGAGGTCACTTTCCTCAATGGCGATTTCAAAGACGCTGTTGCCACTGCCCAGCCGGGTGATTTTGTGTATTTCGATCCGCCCTATGACCCGGTCAATATCACCAGCAACTTCGTTGGTTATGCCGCTGGTGGTTTCGGCCGCAGCAACCAAGTTGAGCTCAAAGAATTATGCGATGACCTGACCGACCGCGGCGTCAACTGGATGCTTTCTAACTCCGCCACTGATTTCATCCGTGACCTTTACTCTGACTACCACGTTGATATCGTGGGAGCATCCC
>JAUNRU010000046.1:0-6320 GCA_030535535.1 Corynebacterium casei | reverse complement strand
GATTTCATCCGTGACCTTTACTCTGACTACCACGTTGATATCGTGGGAGCATCCCGCGCTATCAACTCCATTGCGTCTAAGCGCGGCAAAGTCGATGAAGTCCTAGTGAGAAACTATGAGAAGTGAAGCTGACCTTCGCTCACACTTCAATGTGCCGAAAAGCCAAGTTCTAGGCCGCAATGATTACGGCTGGTTGCGCGTCTTTATGCACAAACAGCTCAACGCAGACGGCTTCTTCCGGATCACCGCGGCTGAGCTCAAAGAGATTTCCGCGCGCGAACCGCGGCTGATGGCCAAGCATGATTCCACGGCCGCACGGCCCTGGATTTTCAAAGAGCTCGGGCTCAACATTATCCCAGTCTCACGTTCTGAATACTTGGTGGGCAAATTCGATCTCTTCGCCAAGTTCCCCGACGCTGAATCCCTCGGCCCCATTCGCTACAAAGCGTTTCCTGAGGATATCGAGTCCCTGGACCCCAACGACATTACTTCTGAGTCCGCGGCGCTTAATGCTTCTGCCTTGTCTGAAATCTTGCAAGACTTCCTAGGCACTGACACGCTGCAGGCCACTGTCGCTGGCCGCATGTCCACCGGCAGTATCGATGTGAACCTTGCGTGCGGCAGCTTTCAGATCACCAAAGCCCAGATGGAAATAGACGCCGGCCTGGAATCATCAGACCAGCTATGCCTGGTGGAAGCAAAGAACCATCTCTCCGATGACTTCAATATCCGCCAGCTCTACTTCCCCTACCGCCGCTTTTCTCAGGCCCTCACCAAGACTGTGGCACCGGTCTATCAGGTCTATTCCAACGGCATTTTCTATCTCTACCGCTTCGACTTTGAAGACGCTCTGCGCCCTGAGTCGATCACACTAGTGGACTCTGCGCGCTACACACTCACGCCCTCAAACATTACGCTGGACGTTGTTGAGCAGCTACTAAAGTCCACAGCCATCACCGCCGTACCGGAAAGCATCCCCTTCCCACAGGCCGATAGCTTCGCGCGGGTGATTAACCTGTGCGAGCAGCTCCAAGATGCGCCCTTGAGCGTCGAGGAGATCACTGAGAATTATGATTTCACCTCGCGCCAAACCAATTATTACACCAGCGCCGCCAAGTACCTCGGCCTCGTTGAGGATAGCAACCGCACCTGGTCATTGACGGACTTCGGCGCCAAGGTCATGGATTCTGAGCGTAACGAACGAAACATCGCGCTGATCAAAGCGCTTGTACGCCACCAGGTATTTCATGCGGTGCTCATTCGCGCCTTAGAAAACGCCGAAGTCCCAGACAAGA
This sequence comes from Corynebacterium casei, assembly GCA_030535535.1. Classification (GTDB taxonomy): domain Bacteria; phylum Actinomycetota; class Actinomycetes; order Mycobacteriales; family Mycobacteriaceae; genus Corynebacterium; species Corynebacterium casei_A. Next base: position 5,025 of record JAUNRU010000046.1, on the reverse strand, counting down.
ACGCAATCATTGACATTATGAATGCTTCTAATCTGGGGCTCAAGGACTCCACTGTCACCCGCCGCGCGGGCACCGTGATGTCCTGGGCGCAGTGGGTGTGGGATGTGGCCACCACCCAGGAGCTAGAAATCTAGATTCCGAATACGTCGCGGAATCCGGTGACTGCCAAGGCAATGCCGGCAATCATAAAGAAAGAACCTGCGGCGATATCAATCCACGGTCCTGCTGCCAACAGCTTGCGGCGCACGGCCTTCGTGGAAACCACAAAGCTGATGAAGATGAACATGGCGTAGCAAGACAAACTCATCGCCAAAATCAGCGTAATCGCCACGCCAATAGACGGACTCGCTGGGAGCAACGGCGCAATCAATGCTGAGAGGAACAGAACAATCTTCGGGTTCGATAGATTCGTTGCCAAACCGGTGCGGAAAGAATGGCGCATTCTTCCCAGCTGCGCTTCCTGCTCCGCCAATGACATCGGGACTGCGCTACGTGAATCCCAGCCGGCCTTGAAGGTGGAATAGCCCATGTACACCAACCAGCTACCGCCCAGAAGCTGCACTAAACCAAGCAACTGCGGGAATGCCGTCAACAGCGCGGCCGCACCGAGTACGGTCAGCGTGGTCCACATCAGCACGCCCACTTGGATGCCAGTCACCGCGGCAACAGCGTGCCGGCGGGACTTGGTGGCCAAGCGGGTGATCAAAATGGTGTCCGGGCCTGGGCTTAGCGCGCCCAGCAGGTTTAGAACAATGATTGTTGCAAGAGACGACAGGCTCACTCGAAGCGTCCCAGAAGATCCTCACGGCCAAACATCATCGCGGTATCAACTGCACTTGGGGTGCCAGCCTGTGGGGTTGCGCCTGCTTCCAAAAGTGCATCAATAACAGCATCTTCCTTCTTAAAGATCGCACCAGCCAATGGTGACTGCTTGCGGTCATTGAGCAGATTCACGTCAGCGCCCTCAGCGGCCAATGCCTTGACCAGTTCGGCGTGGCCGTTGTAAGCGGCGAGCATGACAAAGGACTGACCGTCCTGGTTTACTAAATCAACGCTAACGCCCTGCTTGATGTATTCAATCAAGGACACATCACCATTGCGCGCGAGGTCAAAAAGCTTGGAAGCGAACTCCGCTACTTCTTGTTCATTATTTTGTTCAGCCATGCCGATTAGTTTATCGTGCGAGCTCCGAAATTCTCTTAACGGCCGCTTCCACCGCATAGTCCGCACCATCGCGGCCTAAGCTTTTGACCTGTCCGTCGAGGTCAGCAATCACGATGACAGCCTTGCTGATGTTCTCCCCCGACCAGCGCCTGGCAATGGGCGCGGTCTTCTCCGCAACATAGGGATGCAAACCTGACTGCTTAGCCAGGGAGAACTTGTCCCCGCGCGCGGTATACAGCCTTGCAATGACCCCGACCTTATTCGCCAGCGCCGCCGCGATACCGACTGGTTCCGCGCCCAACTGCAAGGCGCGGCGACACGTGGCGATAGCTTCACCCGTGCGCCCTGCAACCGCGGCGTCTGCGATGTCCCAATTCTCTACCTCGGCCACGCCCGCGTAGTAGCGTTGCACCGTTTGGCGTGTGACATTGCCGCCGGTATCCGCCACCAACTGTGAAATGGCCGCTGACAAAGAGCGCAGGTCTGACCCCACGCCGGACAATAGCGCGTCCACTACATCAGGGGTCGGGCGAACGTCATGCAATGTAAACTCGCGCGTCGCCCACGGTTTAACCTCATTGTCATAGAGCGAGAAAACCTCGTGGACTTGCGCGAGCTTTTGAATCTTGGCCACCAGCTCCGGCGGCTTCTTGCGGTTCTTCAGGTTTTTTCGCGAAATCGCGAAATTTATCACCATCGTCATGCCCGGCGCGGGGTCTTTCGCCGCATCCACGATGAGCTTAATCAGCGCCGAACCCACACGTTCTGTATCGGAGATGACAATCACGCGGGTCTCACCAAACAACGACGGGCTCGTCGCCTCAATAATCTCCCACTCGGTGACCTCCGCAGCGCGCAGCACCTTCAGCTCCGGCTGCTCCCCCGTCTCCTCAGCCACCGCCTTTTGGATAGACCTCCGTGCACGCTCTGCTAAAAATTCGTCATCGCCCAAAATCAGGTGCACCGGTTCCATGCTGACCATCATAGAATAAATGCAAAAAGGAGAAGAACCATGTCAAGAAATGTTGAAGCAAAGACCACCCACAAATTCACAGCACCAGCCGAGGACGTTTTTAACGCCTGGATAGATCCGGTAAAAGTACGTCGCTGGTTCGCTGAGGACGTACGAACGATTGAAACCGACCCGCAAGTAGGCGGCAAGTTCACGTTCTCCGATATGCGCGAAGACGGTGAAGCCGTGCACTGGGGTTACTACAAGGAAATCACCAAGCCGCAGAAACTGGTGTTTACCTGGTTTACCGACGATGAGGAAGAACAAGAGGATAACTCGGTGGTCACCCTAAACATCGAGCAGCTTGCCGATGGCTGCCGCGCCACCATCATCCACAGCATGGATGCCCGCTGGGCGGAGTGGGTAGAGCAGACCGTGAAAGGTTGGGCTTCTATGCTGACCGCGATCGATAGCTACCTTTCTTCCAATTAGAACCTGCCGTCTGCCGCGTGCTGGGAGCCGTCGGTGTAGACGGTGACTTGGCCGTCGCGGTTGGGATAGAACACGGGGATGCCATCGGGAGTTTGGATGCCACGGCTGCTCTTTCGGCCCTCACCGTCGAGCACGATGATCGCTTGGGTGCCTGCTGGGATGTCGTCGATTTCTTCGTCGGTGTTGACGGTAAAGACTTGCGTGATTTCCAGGGGCTGAGGTCGTGGTTGGAAGTTCACGCCAAAGACAATAAGCAGTGCGGCGATGGCGGCGAAAGTCTTACGGGGGTGGCCGCAGACAAGGCCGGCGACAATCCACCCGTAGGCCAGTAGCACCACGATGGGTGAGGCAGCAATTACGGCGATGGGAAGCTCATGCGCGCCAGCGGCAATATGGTAGATCCACCAGGCGCAGGGCTCGATGAGTTTGAGGAGGAGAAAGGCGGGGGTATCGAAAGGCAACTGCGCGAGACCTGCGGCGATGAGTCCCAGAATCGTGATCGGCGCTGTTACTGGGGCAACCAGCACGTTGACAAGGACGGAGACCATGGAGACTTCACCGGCCATCAGGGCAACAATCGGCATGGTGGCAAAGTCCGCGGCGATGGCGACAGCTAGCGCGCGGGCGAGGATGTCCGGCCACTGTAGTGGCGCCAAGAGTCGGTGAAACATCGGCGTAAGCACCACGATGGATGCCGTCGCCGCTGATGACAACGCGAATCCGAAGCTGGCGGCCATGTCGCTATCCCACACAATCAGCCCAATGACACCAATGCACAACGAGTGAATGGGCTCCGCACGCGAAGAATTGACCACTGCCAATAGCCCCACCACCCCGGCGACACTCGCGCGCAGGACCGAGGGCTCGGTTCCGACGAGAACCACGAAACCAAACAGCGCGAAGCCGGCGGAGACCACCTGCACGAGTGGGCCCAGCCCAATCCAGCGGCACAATAGAAAGAACGCCGTGAGCACAATCGCCACATTCGCACCGGAGACCGCCGACAGATGAGACAACCCGGTCTCAATGAACAGCTCTTGCTGGGATGTGTCTTGAAGTGAAGTATCGCCCAACACCATTCCAGGAATCAGTCCCTGGGATGCTTCACCCACGGTGGCTTGCACTACTTCCCGGAAATTATCGGAGACGCGCACGGCAATTCCAGCCAACCCCGTCGGCGGTGAAAAGCCCACCACTTCCCCGTTGCCAACCACCCCAGAGACACTCGGGGACTTGGACTCGCTCCAGCGCGCGTTGACCTCCACGAGGGAGCCTGTCTCGATTCCATCGGGCAGCTTTTCCACGAATACCGGATAGGTCGATCCGTGTGACTTCAACCGGATCAGAAACCCCGAGGATGTCTCAGTCGGAGTCATGGTTACTGTGCCAACAGAAATCTCATCCGGTGCCCAGCGCATGCGAAAATGCGCAACCAGCAGGGCTATTGTTCCCAGCGCAGAAACCAGAATCGCTTGCCCGAACTGTTTGATCAGTACGAAAGCGGTGGCTGAAATCAGCAGCACAATGACAGCTACCGGGAAATATCCCAGCAGCACCATCAGCGTCATTGCCCACACCATGACCGCTGCGGGTAAAAGGCGAAGCTCACGCATGCGCGGCTACACAGTCACAAGGTCTTGAAGCTTTTCAAACTTGGCCGGACCAATGCCACTGATATCCAGGAGCTGCTCCACCGAAGTAAAGCTCCCCACCGTATCGCGGTGCGACACAATCGCCTCCGCGGTCACCTCACCCACGCCGGGCAATTGTGTAAGTTCAGCAGCCGTAGCCGAGTTCAGATTAATCTTCGAGGAATTAGAACCACGTGCACCGCCGTCTTCTCCTGCTTCGGCCTGGGCAGGTGGGGCTTCCCCGATGCGGCTGACGTAGATCTGTTCGCCATCGACAAGCAACTGTGCGTGGTTGATGGACACTATATCTGCATCAGCAGCTAAACCGGAGACCTCCAAAGCATCAGCAATGCGCGCGCCCTGCGGCAAGATAAGAATGCCCTGTTGTTCCACCGCGCCAACAACAGAAACCACCACTTCCTCGGGCAGGGCTTCTTCACTAGTGACCGTGGAAATCTCAGGTGCCTGCGCGGCTTCAATAGGCGGAAGCTGCCCATCACTTTTCGGTGAGGACAAAGCCAGCCACAATAAAACGGCCACGATTGCCGCGATGGCAGCCACTATGGCTTGCCACGGGGCAATCTTTACTCGTGGAGCAGGATAGGAAACGTCGAGGATGGGTTCTTCCCCAGTCGGTGCTGTTAGTTCAGATAACCGCTGGGAGATGCCAGGTTTTTGAGTCATGCCCTGAGACTAAAGCGGAGTCAACCCCAGCGATAGCCTCAAGCTCAAAATCTGTGGATAACTTTGGTGATACGTCACCTTAACGGCCGAGTTATCCACAGG
>JAUNRU010000099.1:2916-4506 GCA_030535535.1 Corynebacterium casei | reverse complement strand
TGGTGATCTGCCCTGGGTCGCGCAATTCGCCATTGTCATTGGCGCTTTTGGCGCGGGAAGACGTGCGTGTTCACACCCGCATTGATGAGCGCACCGCCGCATTCTTCGCGCTTGGTTTAGCGCGGGTCTCGGGCCGCCACGTTGCGGTGATGATGACTTCGGGCACCGCCGTGGCAAATGCTCTGCCAGCGATGATTGAAGCGCACTATAGCCATGTTCCTCTAGCGGTTGTCAGCGCTGACCGTCCCGTGCGGCTAGTAGGCACGGGTGCCTCACAGACAATTGAACAGCAGGGGCTATTCGGGGTGTATGCCGATACCGTGCAGGTGGCTGAACCTACCGATATTCCATTTATGGCAGAGGCGTTTACCTCCCGCCGCCAGGTCCACATCAACGTCGCACTTGATGCACCACTGTTGAACGACTCCGCACTGCAGGCCCCAACTGACCGCACGCAGCAGCGTGCACCGATGGCTGGTTGGGTCAACCACGGTGAAGTCGAGGTTGATCTTTCCCGCAACACGCTGGTGATTGCCGGTGATGAAGCGTGGGCTGTTGAAGGACTCGAAGACATTCCAACTATCGCGGAGCCAACCGCACCAGCGCCATATCATCCGGTGCACCCGGCGGCCGCGCGTGTTTTCCGTAAAGACCAGGTCTCAGCGAATGACTATGTGGTCAACACCCGCGTTGATCAGGTCATTGTGGTGGGGCACCCGACCTTGCACCGCGACGTCATGGCGTTGATTTCTGACCCAGATGTTGATCTGATTTGTCTCTCACGCACCCCAGATGTCACCAACCCGCGTGGTGAACACGCTCGCATTGGAACCACCGTCAAAGTCAGCGGCGAACCAACTCGTGATTGGATGAAGATTTGCGAAGGCGCCGCCAAAGCAGGCTCTGATGCCGTGCGTGAGGCACTAGAAAACGAAGAGCATGGCTTTACTGGCCTGCATGCGGCTGCCGCTGTGGCCGATACCTTGGCAGTTGGAGATTCAATCTTCATTGGTTCGTCTAACCCCATTCGCGATATGTCCCTGGTGGGCTTGCCGTTTGATGGCGTCGATGTGTACTCCGCGCGTGGTGCCGCCGGCATTGACGGCTCCGTCTCCCAAGCACTCGGCGTCGCCGTAGAAACCCAAACCCGTGAGCGCGACCTGCCACGCGCACCACGCACCGTAGCGCTGCTGGGAGACCTCACCTTCCTACATGACCTGACCGGCCTGGTTATCGGCCCTGATGAGGTGCGTCCAGAAAACCTCACCATCGTCATCTCCAATGACAATGGCGGCGGTATTTTTGAAACCCTCGAAACTGGCCAGGACTCCCTGCGTGGCGACTTTGAAAAAGCCTTTGGCACTCCACACGAAGTAGAAATCGAGCCCCTCATCGAAGGCTTCGGCTTAGACTACCGCCGTGCGGATACCGCCCAAGAACTACTGGACACCCTGGCAGAACTCGCCGAATTCGCCGTGGGCATCACCGTGGTGGAAGCCCGCGTGAATCGCCAGTCGCGCCGGGCACTGCACCAAGAGATCTCTTCGAAGAATGCGTTCTAGCCACCATGCGTTTTAGAGTCCGTCGCCG
>JAUNRU010000099.1:0-2816 GCA_030535535.1 Corynebacterium casei | reverse complement strand
TTGGGCTTCGGTGACTAGGATGGTTCGCGTATGCGCCAAGCTGCACAAATAGCGGGATAGCGTGGAAATTATCCACAATTTCGTGCAGATTTTACGCAAATATAACCTTATTCGCCGAAGATGAGAGATTATGCGTGTAGCGATTGTTGCGGAATCCTTCCTCCCAAACATTAATGGTGTGACCAACTCTGTTCTGCGAGTTTTGGAGCACCTGCATCGGGAAGGCCATGAAGCGATAGTCATTGCGCCGGGGGCTCGTGATGGCCAAGAAGAAGTCAGTGACTACCTTGGTTTCCCCATCCGCAGGGTGCCCACCGTCAAGGTTCCAATGATTGACTCGTTGCCCGTCGGTGTACCAACCTCCGTGGTGGATAGCGAACTGCGTGAATTTCAACCAGACATCATTCACCTAGCCAGCCCGTTTGTTTTGGGCGCTGCTGGGGCATTCTCCGCACGCCAGCTGCGCATCCCAGCGGTGGCGCTTTATCAAACCGACGTGGCGGGCTTTGCCACCAAGTATCAGCTTTCAGCGCTGGCTTTCGGGGTGTGGGAATGGCTGCGCACCATCCACAATTCCTGCCAGATGACACTGGCGCCAAGTTCCTTGACCATCGCAGACTTAGAACACCACCACATCAAAAATGTCCGCCACTGGGGACGTGGTGTGGACGCGGTGCGTTTCCATCCTTCCAAGCGCTCTGAGTCACTGCGCAAGCAGTGGGACCCAACGGGGAACAAGCGGATCGTCGGATTCGTGGGACGCCTTGCCGCGGAGAAAGGCGTGCACCGCCTCTCCGCGTTAAATGACCGCGAAGACATTCAGCTGGTCATTGTTGGTGATGGACCAGAGCGTCCGCTGCTGGAAGCTCAGCTTCCCAACGCCGTATTCACTGGCGCCTTGGGTGGGGAAGAGCTCGCACACGCTTATGCTTCGCTGGATATCTTCGTGCACGCGGGCGAGTTTGAAACCTTCTGTCAGGCCATCCAGGAGGCTCAAGCTTCTGGTGTTCCCACCATCGGCCCACGCGCGGGTGGTCCAGTAGACCTCATCGAAGAAGGCATTAACGGCTACCTGTTGGAGGTAGACACGTTCATTGAAGACTTGCCGGCAGCGGTCGATGCCATTGATAGCCCCGACTTTGGTGTGAATGCGCGTGCTTCCATTGAGAACAAAACCTGGGAAGCGCTATGCCGTCAGCTCATGGGCTATTACGAGGAAGTTCTGGAGTCCACACGCAAGGTTCCGTTGACCATTTTGGGGCAGCGTCCAGAGCTGCCGAGGTGGGCTGCTCGCGCTCTTGGTGCGCGCGTAGCTTAAACTATTCTGCGTGGGTAAAAAGGCAGATTTAAACAAGAAGCCCCTCGACGTTGCGTCCATGTTTGACGCCGTCGGGGAGAAGTACGACATCACCAACACCGTCTTGTCCTTTGGCCAGGACCGTCGATGGCGCAAGATCACGCGCGAGCGTTTGAACCTGCAGCCGGGTGAAAAAGTACTTGACCTTGCCGCTGGTACCGCGGTGTCCACTGTTGAACTGTCCAAGTCGGGCGCGTGGTGTGTGGCGTGTGATTTCTCCCGCGGCATGCTGGCAGCGGGCACCGACCGTGACGTACCCAAGGTCGCCGGTGATGGCATGAAACTGCCGTTCGCAGACAACACCTTTGATGCCGTGACCATTTCTTATGGCCTGCGAAACATCCACGACTTTGAGCTGGGTCTGCGCGAGATGGCACGCGTGACCAAGCCTGGCGGTCGCCTTGCCGTGGCCGAATTTTCCAAGCCAGTAATCCCGGTCTTCGGCACGTTCTACAAAGAATATTTGATGCGCCTTCTACCGCCCATTGCGCGCTTCGTATCCTCGAATCCAGACGCTTATGTCTACTTGGCCGAGTCCATTCGCGCATGGCCTGAACAAGAAGAGCTAGCCGCAGTGATCAACCGCAACGGTTGGGAAGGAGCAGGCTGGAAGAACCTCACCGGCGGCATCGTGGCGCTTCACTCCGCGGTAAAGCCCGCGGCCTAAGGGCGGCGGTAAAGCCTGCGGTCTTACGTCCTCGGCTTTACCGGAGAAAGCGCACGACAACGCCTCGGGTTTACCGAAAAGGGGCTACCCCAGCCAGCAAGCGTGAATTAGACCGTGGAGTCCCACAGGGGCGAACCAGCGCGGGCGGTGGAGACCACGCTGCCGGCGGCACGCCACAGGCGAGCGGTGAAATCACGGTCTTCCTCGGTGATGAGATTGCCCATCAAACGCGCAGCAACATGCATTGGTCCGCGCAGCCCAATAGGGCCAGCCAGCGGCAGAAACTGCGGGTAAGTCAGCACGCGCGCGAGGGTGCGCGCCAGCATGAAAGCTTCGCCATACTCGCGGCGCAACAAGTCAGGCCACACCAAGGTGAGGTCTTTGTTGGTGCCCAGTAATTCTGCTGCCAGTGCGGCGGTTTCCAAGCCATAATCAATGCCCTCGCCATTGAGTGGGTTCACACAAGCGGCGGCGTCACCGATGATCATCCAGTTCGCGCCAGCCACGTTGGACACCGCGCCACCCATAGGTAAAGCGGCGGATGTGACAAACTTCTCATCGCCCAGTTGCCACTTCTCCCGCTGCTGGCTGGCGTACAACGACAACAGCTTTTTCGTGTTCACTTTTGCCGGACGCTTTTCCGTGGACAAGGCGCCACAGCCGAGGTTCACGGAGCCATCACCAATCGGGAAAATCCAGCCATAGCCGGGCTGCACCACGCCCTGTTCATCACGCAATTCCACATGCGAATGCATCCACGGTTCGTCAGAAAAAGGCGACTCGCAATAGGAA
>JAUNRU010000045.1:0-21764 GCA_030535535.1 Corynebacterium casei | reverse complement strand
GACGCTGGTCAGGGGGACAAGTATGGAATTTTAGGCGAGAGCCTCGCGGATTTCCGTGGTAAGGATTTCCAGACCTTCACGCAGCAGGTGCTCCGGGATGGTCAACGCAGGCAGCAAACGAATGACGTTGCTGTCCAGACCACAGGTCAAGATGAGGATGCCCTGCTTCTTACATGCAGCAGCAATTTCATTGGTGACCTCACCGTTAATGAGCTCAATAGCCATCATGGCGCCACGTCCGCGGACATCCAGGACGGATTCCAGCTCGAGCAATGGCTCAAAGTACTCGCGAACGATTGCTTCGATTTCGCGTGCGCGACCTGGAAGATCATGGGTCTCGAATTCTTCGATGGCAGCGAGCGCTGCGGCACAAGCAACTGGGTTGCCGCCGTAGGTACCGCCCAAAGAACCTGGGATTGGGCTGTCCATGATTTCCGCACGGCCAGTCACACCAGATAGGGGCATACCAGCAGCAATACCCTTAGCGGTGGTTACCAGGTCTGGGATGACCTGCTCATTCTCAGACGCGAACCACTGTCCAGTGCGGCCGAAGCCGGACTGAATTTCATCAGCGATGAAGACAACATCGTTGTCACGACACCACTGCGCAATCGCCGGCAAGAAGCCTTCAGCAGGAACGATGAAACCGCCCTCACCCTGAACTGGCTCGATGACAACGCACGCCAGGTTTTCAGGTCCGACCTGCTGGTCCAGCACCTTGATTGCGCGTGCAGCTGCCTGATCGCCCTTGAGGCCATCACGCGCTGGGTAAGACATTGGTACACGGTGGACATCGGATGCCAAACTGCCGAAACCGGTCTTGTACGGCTTGTTCTTCGCAGTCATGGACATGGTCAGGTTGGTACGGCCGTGGTAGCCGTAATCAAAAACTGCCACGGCATTCTTGCCGGTGTACTTACGCGCAATCTTGACTGCGTTTTCTACTGCCTCAGCACCAGAGTTCAGAAGAACGGACTTCTTCTCATGGTCACCTGGGGTGAGCTGGTTTAGCTTTTCACACACCGCTACGTAGGACTCATATGGGGAGACCATGAAACAGGTGTGAGTAAATTGTGCGGCAGCCTTAGCCACAGCATCTGCAACTCGCTTATTGGAAGCACCAACGGACGTCACAGCAATGCCGGATGCGAAATCGATGTATGAGTTGTCATCGGCATCAACCAGGACACCACCATCTGCAGCAACGACATATCCAGGCAGACCTGGGGTCAGGGCACGGGCAATGGCTGCCTCACGGCGCGCATTAATCTCCGCGCTCTTTGCTCCCATTCCATCAGTGACTACTCGACGCTCCTGCGGCAGGTGGTAATCGAAGTCCTTCATGCTTCCTCCTTCAAAGGCTCAATCTTTGTGTTCTCACTCAGTATGGCTACTCACTGTGTTGCGCACCATGTACACTATGGCGAAAGATTGTGGTTTGGATATACAGAATGGACATTGCTGGATGCTGGAATTTGAGTGGTTGTTCAACCAAGGCGCCTTGGAAATCAACCCGATCTGCCCGTCCACTGCCGCCACATTTTCTGGTGTTCAGACCAATGAGTTGGAAGATGCCACGGAGTTCATTCAGCAGGATTCTGTAGTTCTCACCATTGCAATTGCGTTTGCCAACCGCGAGGATGAGCTCGCTGCCTACCTTGCCCACCTGGCTGAGGCCGGTGCGGTGGCGGTGGGTATTGGTACGGGTCTGATATTTCCTACTGTGCCGGAGTCGGTAATTGCGGCCGCACAGGAACTTGGCATTGGTTTATTTGAGGTCCCACGTCAGATCTCATTTATCTCCATCGTTGCTGCAGTCCACCAGGAACAAAGCCGCCGCAACGATATTGCGCAGCGCCGGCTTTTGGCCGCGCAGGAAAAACTCACGCATACTGCTACCCGCGGTAACCTCACGGAATTGCTGCATGAGGCTGCTTATTTCATTGATGTTGAGCTCTCCATCATTAATGAACGCGACGATGTAGTGGCTTCTACCGCCCCACCAGCCAAACGTAAGTACTTCAGTTCTTATGAGATGACCTCCCATGGCGAGCGGCAGCACACGCTGAAGGTGGATTCTGATCATCCCATCAACGCCGAAGATCGCTCATTAATCAGGCACTGCGCTGGCCTGGCAGACATGTTGCTTGCTCGCCCGGTGGAGCTGCGCCAAGCACGCAATGAGCTCAATTCTTTTGCCCTGCGTTTGAGCTTAGGCCTGCCGGATACCACCTCACCTTCGCAGATGCTGCCCACGACCTTGGATTTTCCGCGTGACAAGGAAGGCTTCACGCGCCCGGTAGTGGCACTCGCCGATGACACCCGCAGCCTTGAGCGCGGCAAGCTCGCTCTAGATGCGAACCTGGAAGACCGCGGGCAGTTTCTTTATGTCGCTCAATTAGACCCACTGAGTTTTCTAGTCTTATTCCGCGGCGATGCCGAACTACAAGAAATGCTCGACCTCTTCGCCGGCTCGCTTCGCCGCTTGCGAGTGGCCATTGGCAAACGCATCCACGCCACCGAACTGTCTTCAGATCACGTTGAGGAACTCGTCGCGCGCGCTCGGCCACTTCCGTTGGGTGAATATCTCTCCCCGCGCAGCCAATCCATGCCCTGGCTCAACTCCGAAGTCGTACGCGCCGCACTGGCCAGCCGACGCCGCGAAACCATCAACGTGCTGCGCACCATCGACGCCGAACGCAATCTGGACTTAGCCCGCACATTATCCGTCTATCTAAGAAAAGGCGGGCAGCTCAACCAAACCGCCGAAGCACTCAAAATCCACCGCCACACCGCCCGCAACCGCATCGCACAAATTGAAAAGCTCTGCGAAGTCGACCTTTCAGAGCCCACAGTCTTTGCGGAACTGCTTTTCGCAATTGTCCAGGACTCCGATACTGATGTGGATTAAGAGAGAGCCATCACGGGAATTGCACATTTTGGTGAATCTCGCACGGCGAGTGTGCGATTATTAAGCTTTGATTAACCAATTGTGTACCTTACGGTCTTTTTCATGCGGCACTATCGAATCTTCGTTAGTACCACATTCCCTATAGGAGCTTTCATGTCTCGTTCTTTCTTCCGCTCATCCCTCGCTGTTGCTTCCGCTGCGGCTACTGCCCTTGTGTTGGTAGCGTGCTCCGAGCCATCTGAAGGTGGCAGCGACACCGACGCTGACTCCACCGCTGCATCTGGCGATGAGCAGGTCACCATTACCGTCTACACCTCTGAGCCGGAAGAAAAGGTCGACGAGATCAACGCTGCGTTCATGGAAGCGCACCCCGATATCAACGTTGAGGTCTACCGCGCTGGCACTGGCGACCTAAATGCACGTATCGCTTCTGAGAAGGAATCCGGCGACATCGAGGCTGACGTATTGTGGGCTGCGGACTCCCCTACTTTTGAGGGCTACGCGGCTGACGGTGACCTCGCTGAGCTGCAGAACGTAGATACCGAAGGGGTCATGGAAGAAGTCATCGATGAAGAAGGCTTCTACGTTGGCACTCGCATTATCCCAACCGTCATCGCGTACAACACTGATGTGGTCAGCGAAGACGAGGCACCACAGTCCTGGCAGGATCTGATTGACCCGCAGTACATGGACAAGTTGGTCATGCCTGACCCAGCAGTTTCCGGCGCGGCAGCATTCAACGCTTCGGTCTGGCTGGAATCTGAGGAGCTCGGTGAAGAGTGGATCACGGCACTTGGTGAGAACAAGCCAATGATCGCGCAATCCAACGGCCCAACCTCCCAGGAGATTGCATCGGGTTCCCGCCCAGTTGGTGTGGTTGTGGACTACCTCGTGCGTGACTTGGCTGCTGCAGGTTCCCCAATCGCAGCTTCTTACCCATCTGAGGGTGCGCCGTACATCTCTGAGCCAGCTGGTGTCTTCGAAGCTTCTGAAAACAAGGAAGCAGCAGAAACCTACATCAACTTCCTGCTGTCTGAAGAAGCACAGGAAATCGCTGTTGAGCAGGCCTACCTGCCAGTTCGTGAATCCGTTGACACTCCTGAAGGTACCCCAGCACTCGCGGACATCAATTTGCTCAACCCAGACCTAGACGCTGTTACCGAAGGCCAAGATGACGCAGTCGCTACCTTCCAAGATGCGATGAAGTAGTCTCACTAGCTTAAGATTTCTCACCTTCGACCTTTCTTTTCCTTTTGATGCGACTACTCTCCTCACTTTCCGTCCTGCGCCTTGGCGTCTGGCTCATCATCGCGGGATTCTTCCTTATTCCACTGTCCATGGTGGTCAGTCTCGCGCTGGGCGGAAACCAAATTCCCATCCTGCTTGATCAAGGACTGGGTACTGCAGCGTGGAACTCGCTGTATACAACGCTGCTATCCGCCATCGGCGCGGTCATCATTGGCACAGCCATCGCGCTGGTCATTGACCGCCTCGATACCTATGGCAGCAAGTGGCTGCGGCTGCTTCTACTGTCGCCACTTCTGGTGCCGCCGTTCATCGGTGCCATCGCCTGGATGCAGCTGTTTGGACCAGCACAAGGATTTAACCGCTGGTTCGGGCACGAAGTGTGGAACATCTACGGCGCCGATGGCGTCACGGTGCTGTTGATTCTGCATTCCTATCCGATGGTCTACATCATCGTCTCCAACGCACTGCGCTCACTACCTGGTGACTTGGAACAGGCCGCGCGCATTTCTGGTGCTTCCAGCTTTACAACTATTCGCACCATCACGCTGCCGCTGCTGCGCCCTGCGTTGCTGTCGGCGTTCACGCTCACGGCCGTGGCAAACCTTTCTGACTTCGGCATTCCCGCGCTTTTAGGATCCCCCGCGCGCTTTGAAACGCTGGCCACCATGGTCTATCGCTTCATGGATTCCGGCACCGTGGACAATCCACTGCAGGTAGTCTCCACCATTGGCGTGGTGCTACTCTTCCTCGGTATCGCTGCTGTGTTCGCCGACCACATTGTCGCCCGCTTCTCCGCGTCCTCACTACAAGACACCGGCGCTTCAGCACGCATGGAACTCGGCCCGGCGCGCCTGCCAGTCAGCATCATCACCTGGATTGTGGCGTTGATTATTACCGTGGCACCCATCGTGGGCTTGGCGTACCGCGCGCTGCTTCCCGCACCAGGTGTGCCGTTTACGCTGGAGAATATCTCGCTTAATAACTTCGCCAACGCCATTGGCAATCCACGCGTAATTGACGGATTCCAGAACTCCGTCTTCCTGGCTGTTTCGGCCGCGATTGCCTGCGGCTTTTTGGGCTGGCTCGTGGGTATTTTGGTCACGCGCACCAAGCTGTTTGGTAACACTGCGCTGACCTTGTTGGTGCTGCTACCAACGGCATTACCAGGTCTTATCATCGGTGTCGCGTGGCTTATATTTGGCCGCTACACCGATATTTACAACACGGTGTGGGTTATTCTTGGCGCTTATATCTGCGCCTTTACTGCCCTGGTGTTGCAGGCGGTTCGCGCGCCACTGCAGAACACTCCCGTTGCCGTGGAGGAAGCCGCCCGGATTTCCGGCGCGGGTCCAGTACGCGCAATCTTTAGCACCACCGCGATGATGACCATCCCCGCGGCAATCTCCGGCGCGGTTCTAGTTCTGGTCACTGCGGTGCGCGAGCTCACCGTTTCCATTTTGCTCATCGCACCGGGCACCACCACCTTGGGCGTGCAGGTGTTCAACCTGCAGCAAGCTGGCAATTATAACCAGGCTTCTGCCCTATCTTTGATGTTCATGCTGGTGGGCATCATCGCGCTATCTGTCACGTTGAAGTCTCCGAAAGTAGGTTCATAACTCATGTCTGCCATTCACCTTCAAGACCTCACCGTGACCTTTGCGGACGGGACCAAAGGCCTTGAAGACATCAACCTGGATATCGCCCCGCATGAGTTCATCGTGCTGGTCGGGCCTTCTGGTTCCGGCAAGACAACCCTGCTGCGCACTATCGCCGGATTTGTTCACCCCAGCCAGGGCAAGGTCGAAGTCGGCGGCAAGGACTTAACTGGGGTTTCCCCGGAATCGCGTGGGATGGGCATGGTTTTTCAACAGCATGCCGTGTGGCCGCACATGAGCGTGGCGGACAACGTTGGATACCCGCTGAAATTCACCAAGGACTCAGCCCAGGTACGCAAAGAAAAGATTCAGCGCACATTGGCGTTGGTTGGCTTGGTTGGTTTTGGACAACGCAAGCCGGGTAGTTTGTCCGGCGGTCAGCGTCAGCGTGTGGCCTTAGCCCGTGCGATTATCGCTGACCCTACGGTTTTGCTACTGGATGAAGCTCTCTCTGCACTGGATGAGCCGTTGCGCGATAATTTGCGCCGCGAGCTGGTGGCGTTGACTAAGCGCGAGGGCCTGACTACCGTGCACGTCACCCATGACCGCAGCGAGGCGCTCGCCATCGCGGACCGCATTGTGGTGCTGCAACAAGGCCAGATTGCGCAGGTATCCACACCGGAAGAGCTTCTGGTTCGTCCCAACACCGCGGAGGTTGCCGCCTTCATTTCGGATGCCACCATCATCCCAGCAACCGTCACCGCCGATGGCGTGCGTGCTAATGATCTTGGCATCACTTGGGACGCCAACCTTATTGAACCGGCACACGATGGTAACAGCGCTACGGACTCCAGCTCAGTAAAACTCGCTGCCCTTCCTGCGGATACGAAGTTGGTTTCTCCAGAAACGGAAGGAGCCATCCCCGCGACTATTGAATCCGTGCTCTTTGAGCGTGACCGCTTCAGCATCACCGCCAATGCCGGCAGCTACACCTTCCGCACCACAAGCACGCAGCGTCCAAGCATTGGTGACAAAGTTGGCATCATCCCGCAACGCATGTTGAGCTACCAGGCGTAATGCAAGATTTAGACCAGCATCGCAACAGGTAGCAGCACCACGACCGGTGCCAGGATGCAGCCGAGAATCATGAAGGTTGACCACTTGATGTGCACCCCGGCGCGGCGCAGCTGGTCATGCCACAACAGTGTGGCCAGGCTTGCCCACGGCATGATGATGGGAGCGGCATTAACGCCGATGAGCAGCGCAATATAGCTAGCTGGTGTGCTCACCAGGGGTTCGAGGAATAGGAATGCTGGGATGTTGTTCATCAGGTTGGCGGCCACGCCACCAGCACCGGCGATGGATGCTAGTTCGATGTAGCTCGCAGGACTTGTCGATGTCATCCCCGTCAACCACCCCGCCACCCCAGTGGTGTGAATCAGCGCTGCAACCGTGGAGATAGCCGTGACCAGCAGCAGAGAATTCCACGGCACCAGATCAACCGAAATCAAGTCCTTGCGCCGCGGAATGCAGGCCATGACAATAATGATTGCGGCAAGGGAGGTGCTCAACCAGTACGGAATTGGACTTGCTAGCACTGGCATCAATACCGCCACCACCACGGCGCAGGTAGTCAACAGCGGATTGCGACGTTGGGCATCGCTGCTACGCATGACTGTCGATGTCTCCTCGTTCGTGGTGACTTTCGCCTGATACAAGGTGAAGATGGCAGCCGCAGCAATCACAATAATGATTGCAATTAGTGCCGGTTTCCACGCATAGGACAGGTAATCCACCGTGCCGCTAAACGCATCGGAGCCCAATGCCAGCAAGTTGGTCAGATTGGATACCGGGAGCGGCAAGGACGCGATATTTGCTATCCACACCACCGCGAAAGCGACGCCAATAACGGGGATTTTGTTGCGCCGAGCCAGTGGCACAGCCAGCGCCGTAATCATGACCGCCGTGGTATCCAGCGACAAAAATACCGTCACCACCACGGCCAAGATAATCAGCAAAATCCACAAGACCACTGGTCGCACAGCCCGGTGCCGCGGGGCGAGCTTCTCCAACTTGGAGACAACCTCTTCAAACAGTCCAACCTGCGAGGACACGTTGACCACAATGGAAATCGCAATAACGAAGACAAATATCGGAACCAAGCGTGAGACCAGATCACGCAACGAACTGAGATCAACAATGCCCAGCACCACCAGCACTAATGCTGACAGTGCGGACATTCCTGTCGTTAAGCTCACGCGTTGCATCACGAGATAATCATAGGACGGCCTCGCCATTGCGGTTTGCAGGCGACTCCACGCGGCCAACCAGACACCGGAGCCTGTCTCAATGTGGGAAAAGTTAACCTAAAATTTATCGTTTCCCGCCCCCGCTGGGCTGCATAATAATGCTGGTCAGCGGGTCTCCTTTTGGAAAATTGGGGGTGGGATGAGAGCAATTAGGTGAGCTGGGGCACTTGACACTCCAAATGTGGACTGACTAGGTTTAGGCCATATAGAAAATGCAAACGTTTGCATACCGTTGTCCCGGTTACCTCACTTCACGCAAAGGAGTCTGACATGGTGACTGCTCCGACCACGCTGCGAGACATCGCACGAGCCTGCAACGTCTCTGTTTCCACCGTCTCTCGGGCATTGGCAGACAACCCGGCCATTGCAAAAAAGACCCGCGAGCTCATCCAAGAAACCGCTAAAGAGCTCAACTACCGCCCCAATGCACAGGCACGAGCATTGAAGAGCTCGCGCACTGACGCCATCGGAGTTGTGGTTCCCAGCCTGGTCAACCCATTCTTTGCGGCGATGGCTGCCGCTATCGAGGATGAGGCCAATCAGGCGGGTTATGCCACCATCATCACCAGCGGTGGTGAAAGCACCCCCAAAATCACTGAAGCGATTGAAGCGCTGCGCGCACGCCAGGTGGATGGCATCATCGCAGTGCCGCACGTAGAAGCAACGGAAATGTTGGAGGATGTGGCACTGTCCATTCCTTTGCTGTTCATTGACCGCTACATCGAAGGCAGCAACATCCCCGCGGTTGTCTCAGATTCCGCACCGGGCCTCAAGGCAGCACTCGAAGCATTAGCTACGCGCGGGCACCGCAAGGTCGGCTACTTGGCTGGCCCGCAGACCACCTCCACAGGCCGTGATCGCCTACAGGACTTCCGCCGCTATGCAGAAGAGCTTGGCATGGACCAGATCATTCACCACGGCGGCTACCTGCATGAAGAAGGCTTCCGCGGCACGCAGAAGCTACTGGAACAACAGCCCACCGCGATTATCGCCGGTGACTCCATGATGACCTTTGGTGCGCTGGAGGCGTGCTATCGGGAAAACTTGGACATCGGCAAGCAACTTGCTCTCATCGGCTTTGATGACTTCGTCTTCATGCGCATCCAACCCGCTCCCGTGGCGATTATTGACCAAAGCGTGGAGCACATGGGGCGAACCGCGCTGCGTAACCTAGTGCAGTCATTCAGCGCCAAGTCTCCCCCGGAAGGTGCCGTGGTTAAGACCCGTTTTATCCCTCGCGAATCCATCGAATTTACGCCCTAACTAATTTTTAAGGAGGTGCAATCCATGTCAGACAACAACCTTGAGCACGAAGCCGTCCTGCAGCTAGCGAATGTTTCTAAGTCCTTCGGACCGGTCAACGTCATCAAAGACGTCTCCCTGTCGGTTCGCCGCGGGCAGGTCCAAGCGCTGCTCGGCGAAAATGGTGCCGGCAAATCAACCCTCATCAAGATGATTGCTGGTGTGCACGCGCCAGATTCCGGAAAGATTCTTATTGATGGCACAGAGGTCACCATCGCTTCCACGAATGATTCCGAAGCACATGGCATTGCCACTATCCACCAAGAACTCAACTTGGTGCCGACCTTATCCGTTGCCGAAAACATCATGCTGGGCCGCACCCCGAAGCGCTTTGGTCTGGTCAACTACAAGCACCTCAATGCCCAAGCGCAGGCGGCGCTGAACCTGATTGGTTTGGATGTGCCGCTCAAGCAAAAAGTGGGTGAGCTGGGTATTGCGAAGCAGCAGCTCATCGAAATTGCCAAAGCACTATCCATGAACGCGCGCATCCTGATTCTGGATGAGCCAACCGCTGCGCTGACCGGCAAGGAAGTGGACGCGCTATTCGCCATCCTGGATGAGCTCAAAGCCAAGGGCGTGGCCATGGTGTTTATCTCCCACCACCTGGATGAGCTGGCGCGCATTGCCGATACCATTTCCATTTTGCGTGATGGCGAATTCGTGGCGGAGGTTCCTGCCTCCACCGATGAAGACACCCTGGTGCAGCACATGGTGGGCCGCGCAATTGAAGATCAGTACCCGCGCGGTGTCGTCCCCGAAACCGGTGCACCATTGCTGGAAGTCAATTCCTTATCTTCCTCTGGCAGCTTCAATGATGTCTCGTTCACCGTGCACGCGGGCGAAGTCGTTGGCCTCGCCGGCCTAGTCGGCGCCGGGCGCACCGAGGTTGTCCGCGCGATTGCTGGCGCTGATAAATATGACTCCGGTCAGGTGCTGGTCTCCGGCAAGAAACTCAAGGCCGGCGATATCCAAGGCGCTATCCGCGCTGGTGTCGGCCACATTCCGGAAGACCGCAAGGGCCAGGCACTGGTGCTGGATGGCACCGTGAATGAGAACCTCGGCTATGCCACCTTGGGTGCGACCGCCAAGGCAGGTCTGGCTGACCGGTCCGGGCAAAAGCGCCGTGCGCAGGAAGTAGCTGAAAAGCTGCGCATCCGCATGGCGAATATTGACCAGCCGATTCGTAATTTGTCTGGCGGTAACCAGCAAAAGGCCGTGTTCGGCCGCTGGGTGTTGGCGCAGTCCAACGTGTTGTTGCTGGATGAGCCCACCCGCGGCGTGGATGTCGGCGCCAAGGTGGAGATTTACAACATCATCAATGAAATCACCGCCAACGGTGGTGCCGTGCTGATGGTGTCCTCTGACCTGCCGGAAGTACTCGGAATGTCCGATCGCATCCTGGTCATGTCCGGCGGTCAACTCTCCGGCGAGTTGCCCAAGAACACCACCCAAGACGAAATCATGGCCCTTGCCGTGTCCAACCTTTCATCCGCCGCCAGCGCCGAAACCGTTGCTGAAGGCGACCATGGCGCAGCGTTTGCCACCCTAGAGGAGGAATCCAAGTGACCACCGCAGTAAATACTCCCGCCAACGCGGCGCCGAAGGCCAAAGGACCAAACAAGTTTTTGTCCTGGGTCATGGACAACGGCGCACTAGTTGGTCTTTTCATCTTGTGCGTGGCGCTGTTCATTGCCACGCCGCACTTCTTGACCGTTAACAACTTCCTCAACATCGGCATTCAGGCCGCCACCGTCGCCATCCTGGCGTTTGGCATGACCTTTGTCATCATCACCGCCGGCATTGACCTATCCGTCGGCTCGGTCGCAGCACTCGGCGCGATGGTGTCTGCCTCCTTCTTTACAGATTTGAACATGCCGGGCTGGCTCACCCTGATTGTCGGCCTGCTCACCGGCTTGCTTGCCGGCGCGATCTGCGGTATCGCCACTGCTTATGGCAAGATTCCATCCTTCATCGCAACACTGGCCATGATGTCCATCGCCCGTGGCGCCACCCTGGTTATCTCTGATGGTTCCCCTATCCGCACCGCCGATTCCGTGAACTGGTTGGGCTCCACCGTGGCGGGCATTCCAATCCCGATTGTCATGATGGTCATCGCTGGACTTATCTGCTGGTTCATCCTAGAGCGCACCGTTTTGGGCCGTTCCATGTACGCCATCGGCGGCAACCTCGAAGCAGCCCGCCTGTCCGGTCTGCCCGTCAAGCGCATCCAGATCACCGTCTTCGCGCTCTCCGGACTCTTCGCAGCGCTAGCCGGTCTGGTCATGGCGGGACGCTTGAGCTCCGCGCAGCCGCAGGCCGGTGTTGGCTACGAGCTCGACGCGATTGCCGCGGTGGTCATCGGCGGTGCATCGCTCGCCGGCGGTCAAGGTCGCGCCACCGGAACCCTTGTCGGCGCACTGCTGCTCGCAGTCATCCGCAACGGCCTGAACCTGCTGAACGTCTCTTCCTTCTGGCAGCAAATCGTCATCGGCCTAGTCATCGCACTGGCCGTGGGCTTCGATGTCATCCGTAATAGGACAGCGCAGTAGCGCTCGTCCTATTACGAAAAAGAACTTCACAACTTCATATCCGCTCTACCTCAACCCTTCTTCTCACCCCCTCACACTGCTTTTGAAAAGGAGCAACCATGTTTAATCTCTCCACCACTGCACGCAAGGCGCTGGCCATTACTTCTGTTGCGGCACTGTCTGTCACCGCTGTTGCATGTAACCGCGGCGAAAGCTCTGAAGGTTCCGGCGACTCCGTAACCCTGGCGCTGTCTACCCAGACCAACCCATTCTTCGTTGAGTTGCGCGACGGCGCGCAGGCTAAGGCAGACGAACTCGGCATTGAGCTGGACATCCAGGATGCATCGGATGACGCTGCAACCCAGACTGACCAGCTGCGCAACGCTGAAACCTCCGGCGCGGATGTCGTCATTGTGAACCCCACCGACTCGGACGCAGTGGGCTCCGCAGTGCAGTCTTTGAACAACGCTGACATCCCAGTTATCGCAGTGGACCGCTCCTCCAACTCCGGTGAGGTAGCAAGTTTCGTCGCATCCGATAACGTTGCCGGCGGCAAGCAGGCAGCAGAGGCTCTGGCTGCAGCAATCGGCGAGGAAGGCGAAATCCTTGTTTTGCAGGGCATCGCTGGTTCTTCCGCATCCCGCGACCGCGGCCAGGGCTTCGAAGAAGGCATCGCAGCATTCCCGAACATCAAGGTTGTGGGTAAGCAGACCGCTAACTTCGACCGCACCGAGGGCCTTAACGTGACCACCAACCTGCTGCAAGCTAACCCAAACATCAAGGCTATCTTCGCCGAAAATGATGAGATGGCACTCGGCGCTATTGAGGCTCTGGGCGCCCGCGCGGGTGAAGAAGTTAAAGTCTTCGGCTTCGACGGCACTGCTGACGGTCTGACCGCTGTTGAGGACGGCAAGATGGAAGGAACCATCGCGCAGCAGCCAGATGAGCTGGGCGCACGCGCAGTTGAACAGGCTGCCGCTATCCTCGATGGCGAAACCCCTGAAGAAGAAGTTCCAGTTGAGGTTGTCACTGTCACCAACGAAAACGTAGCTGAGTTCAAATAAATGGGAACACTTACTGTTGTCGGTTCTATCAACGCTGACCTAACCGCGCGTGTGCAACGCCACCCTAACCCTGGTGAGACTTTGCTGGGTTCGGGTGGCGGAATTACCGCGGGCGGCAAGGGCGCAAACCAGGCTGTTGCTGCGGCTTATCTTGGCGCGAACGTCAAGTTTGTGGGCGCGGTTGGCCAGGATCCGTATGTTGAGCCGGCGTTGAAGCACTTGAAAGAATCCGGCGTAGATTTGTCCGCTGTGGCCGAGGTGGATGACACCACAGGTCTTGCCATCATTACTGTTTCGGATGATGGGGAGAACACGATTGTGGTTATTCCCGGCGCGAACGCGCACGTCGATTCTGCCTTCGTTGTGAGTCGACGTGAGCCGATCGCACATGCCGATATTGTGCTGTTGCAGGGTGAGATTCCGTCCGACGGTTTCGCTGCCGCCGTGCAGGAGGCCACGGGCCGGGTCATTATCAACTTGGCGCCGGTGGTTGAGGTGGATAAGCAGGCTTTGCTCGCCGCCGATCCGTTGCTGGCCAACGAGCATGAGGCTGGACTGATTCTGGAGCAGCTTGGGCAGAAGGCTGCATCGGATGCGCCAAAGGATCTCGCACAAGCGCTTATCGATGCCGGCTTTGCCTCCGTTGTTCTCACCCTCGGCGCTAGTGGCGCATTGGTAGCAACTGGTGATGAACAGGTGGGCATTCCGACGCCGAAGGTCACCGCGGTTGATACTACGGGTGCTGGTGACGCTTTTGCCGGCGCACTGTGTGCACGCCTGCTCGAAGGCGATGACCTTGTACAAGCTGCAACATTCGCCGCCCGTGTTGGTGCCGCTTCCACCCTAGGCAACGGCGCGCAGGCGTCATATCCAACCGCTAATGACTCACTTCCGGAGGTAGACAATGCTTAAACGCGGACTCATTAACCCGCAGCTCAACGAGGCATTGTCTTACTTGGGTCACACCGATGCGGTAGTTTTTGCCGACGCCGGTCTGCCCCTGCCGGAAGACGTCGCCACGGTGGACCTGACCGTTACATTTGGTTTGCCCACGATGGAAGATGTCATGCGCGCAGTTATGGCTGAGCTAGTTGTCGAAGGCGCCACCATCGCCGAAGAAAGCCCCACCGAATTCATCGCTTTGGTTCAAGAAACCGGCAAGCTTGCTGATTCCGCTATCACCAAAATCAGCCACGAAGAGCTCAAGGCATCGCTTTTCGATGCCAAGCTCATCATCCGCACCGGCGACACCACCCCGTTCGCCAACGTTATTTTCCGCTGCGGGGTGCCCTTCTAGAGCACTTTCAATCACAGCTAACTCCAGGCGGTGGTCCATAATGGAGGAATGAGTAAAGTCATTCGCGTTGTGGCCGCCGTCTTTTGCCGTGGAAGCAAGGTGTTGGCCTGCCGCAAAGCCCCCGGCACATCTTTGGCTGGGTACTGGGAATTTCCCGGCGGCAAGATCGAAGCTGGCGAGAGCGCTAAGCAAGCTCTTGCCCGGGAGATTTCCGAAGAATTATCTCTTCGCGCGCATGTGGGCGAAAAAATCACCACCACAACGCACGAGTATGACTTTGCCACCATTGAATTAACCACCTACTACTGCGAGATCCTCGACGGCACTCCGCAGCTGGTTGACCACGATGAAACCCGGTGGGTGAAAAAAGAAGAAGCCCTAGCGTTGCGGTGGGCACCAGCCGATATCCCCGCGGTGAACATGGTGGTGGATCGTCTATGAGCAGCAACCATGATGATTCCGTCTTGCCTTTCGGAGTCTATGAAACCCCAGTTACCGCGCGGGTTCGCGAGAGACTAACACACACGAAGAGCGCGCACCCGACTGCCGGCATTCGGCTTATCGATGAACACGATGAAGTTAACGCGCACCGCTACCAAGTTGCCGTGTCGCGGGGTATCTCACGCGTTTTAGAAAGGCGCCTTGGTGAGCTCAATAGCCCAGCGGAGCGGCTAGCGCTTATCAATTCCATCACCAAGGTTTTGGGCAACGATGAGGTCATTGATTCTGAAGAGCTGCTCTATGCCATCTTCGATACCGAGTTAGCTGCAGCCCCCGCCCTGCCCGAGGTTCCTTTCCACTCCAGCGCCTTATTTACTAACGCCATTGGCGATACCAACCTGTCTAGGGAGTTAGCTCGGGAGATTAAAACCGCTGATTCGGTGGATCTGTTGTGCGCATTTGTGAAAAATTCCGGCATCTCGGTACTCAATGACCAGCTTGAATTTTTACGCGACCATGGGATTCCTCTGCGGGTGATTACATCTACCTACTGCGGCGCTACCGAAGCAGCTGCGGTAAAAGCACTGGTTGAACGCTATGGCGCGAAGGTTCGTGTTAGCTACGAGCACAAAAGCACGCGGCTACACGCCAAAGCCTGGTTATTTCGCCGCAATTCTGGTTTCGATACTGCCTTTATCGGCAGTTCCAACCTCTCTCGCTCAGCATTGATTGATGGCTGGGAATGGAATGTGCGTGGCTCGAGCCCTGCGACCCCGGAAATCATCGATAAGTTCATCAAGACTTTCGATTCCTACTGGCACGATAACCACTTCGTGGAATTTAAACCCGACCGTGATTTTTCCCGTTTAGACAAAAGCCTTGTCGAAGCACGTGGCGGCGGTCGCGAAAACGAACGTTTAGAACTATCCGGGCTGCGCGTGGAGCCTTATCCATACCAACAGGAAATGCTCGAAGCACTCGATGCAGAGCGCAATGTCAAAGACCGGCACCGCAATCTACTGGTAGCGGCCACAGGTACAGGAAAGACCGTGGTGGCGGCGCTGGATTATCGTAATATCAGCGAAGGACTGAGACGTCGCCCGCGGCTGCTCTTTGTCGCGCACCAGGAAAGGATTTTGAAGCAGGCGCAAAGAACGTACCGCGAAGTTTTATCCGATCCTGGTTTCGGCGAGCTCTTGGTGGGTGGTCAACGCCCGCACGAGTGGGATTTTGTCTTCGCCAGCGTGCAATCGCTCAAGCAGTCGGTGCTGGATAGATTACCAGCGAAGCACTTTGATTTTGTCGTGATCGATGAGTTCCACCACGCTGAAGCTGCGACCTACCGGCGTCTATTAGATCATCTTGAGCCCGTAGAACTGCTCGGGTTAACCGCTACCCCGGAGCGGTCCGATGGCGAGAATGTGCAGAAATTCTTTGACTACCGCGTCGCACACGAATTGCGCCTGTGGGATGCTTTGCACCTGCAGTTACTTACGCCGATGCACTACTACGGCATTGCGGACGGCACGGACCTTAGCGGTCTGACGTGGAATCGTACGCAGAAGGCATACGACACCGCGGAGCTGAGCGATCTTTATGTGCATGCCGGTGAAAAGCGCACCAAATTTATTATCAACGAGATTCAAAAGCGCGTTTTAGATATCTCGCAGCTCAAAGCCTTGGGCTTTTGTGTTTCCATCGCGCATGCCGAATACATGGCCGCACAATTTAATACTTTTGGGCTACCTGCTCGCGCTGTCCACGGCGGTACTTCCCTACCGCAGCGCCAACAGGCCATCGCGGATTTGCGCAGCGGGGTCATCAAGGCGATCTTCTCCGTCGATCTTTTCAACGAAGGCGTGGATATCCCTGAGCTCAACACCTTGTTGCTGCTGCGTCCTTCGCAATCGCCGGTGCTATTTATCCAACAGCTCGGCCGTGGGTTGAGGCTTTCCCACGGCAAAGATGCCTGCGTGGTTTTAGATTTCATCGGCCAGCAAAATAACCAATTCGATTTCACCGAGCGCTACCAAGCACTCACCAAAAAGCGTGGCACTCACCTCATCCAGGAAATCCAAGCAGGCTTTCGCTCCATGCCTGCTGGGTCCAACATCAGCTTGGACCGCGTAACCCAAGAACAGGTATTGAAAAATATCCGCAATGCCGCCAGCAGTTCTTTGAAGAAAATCAAAGCACTGGCAGCGGATATTAACACCACGGATCTCTCAGAGTTTCTCGCCGAGTCCGGCATCCCAATTTCAGACCTATATAAAACCCGCAGCTCCAATCAATATTCCTGGACACGGCTGGTGCGCGAGACAGAAAATATCGATGCCCCCGAAGCGTTTGTTCCAGTTCCAGAACAAGACCGCACTACGGAAGAGTTTCTGCTGAAAAGGCTGCGCACCATGCTGCACATCAACGACCGCGCGCGGGCAGAAAACTACTTGCGTGTATTAGATCCGGTAGGACCTGACCCTGATTTATTCGATGAAGAACTGCGCTCCTATGCGCGGATGCTCGTGCTGTCTTTCTGGGCGAACCAACCGCAAAATCTTCTTCCGGCAGGGTTCGCCGATGCCGTGAATCTCATGCGCGGCTTCCCTGCCGTGCGCGAAGAACTACGCCAGATTATGGAATACGGCATTAGTGCTTCCCGCGTTATTCCGCAGGCTTCTGGGGTAAGTATCTTGCAGTCTCATGCGGATTACTCCTTGGCGGAGCTCATCGGTGCTTTAGAAGACAAACCTTTGAAAGACATGATTTCATTGCCGCGCGAGGGCGTACGATACATCGAAAAGCTGCGCACTGACCTTTTCCTCGTGACCTTTAAAAAGCGAGCAGGCACCAGCGCGGCGACCGACTACCGCGACTATCCGATCTCTCCGGAGCTTTTGCATTGGGAATCTCAAAACCGCACCACGCTGGCAAGTCCGTCTGGTCAGCGCTACATCCACCACAAAGAGCGCGGAAATAGCATTGTCATGGCGACGCGGTTTCACAACGACAATGAGGTGGGTACAGCAGCTGCCTATGCTTTCCTAGGCAAGATTGACTATGTCTCCCACAGAGGCGAAAAGCCCATCCAATTTGAATGGGCTTTGCATAGGCCTATGCCCAAGAAGGTCTTTGTTGACGGCCGTACTGTTGCATAAGAGATTTTAGATTTCTTAAGTGTGATTGCCCCGAATAGTAGTCACCCTTTTAGCTTGGATGTCTTGTCCATAAGAAATGATGTTCGTTGTGAGTTCCTAAAGGGAGAAACACCACTCAAATGAACTTGACCATTCACCACATCCACTGGCGACGATTCTATAGGCCGCATTACCTGAAAAGAGCGCTCTTTGCTCTCGGATCTTGGTCTAAATTCTCTGGCATACGCGTTTAAAAACCGTGATGTGAAGATCATCAATAAAACTTTTTCTGGTGAGCCATCTCGCGAAGCTCTCAAGGTGTTCAATCGAGAGTTCATCACGGGCACACCCGTCGCCACCACCTAGGATGAACAAGAAGCGCCTCGTGGTCGTAGCATAGACTTAAATGACGCGGGCACTGTAAAACCACGACTTGTTCCAGTTTGTGCCTAGAATACCTCCTCAATCTACCCCTCACTTTTCCGTTCAAAGTACATGGGCATTAACATCGTTCCCGAGACCAACGTGAACCCCTCCGATCCTTTGCCTCACGCGGAAAATGCAAGTTCGCACGATTAAATTGGCATGAGGGTCAGCATGGTTCACCAATGTTTAACAATTCCGCCGCCTCAATCGAAGTCGAAATCAAGGAGCGATTCCAAGCCCTGAATCACATTGTGGTCAACGGTCGTGTTCTGTCCGCCGAGGCGAGTTAAACGGAGCACCTGATTTATGAGGCAGGAAAATTCTTCGACAGTCTAGATTTCTATCCACTGGACTAAGCCTAATTAATCAACCTTCACCATCACGCCTGCATCAACGTGGTGGATCTCCGGATGACCGGAAACGATGCAATCAACCAAACAGGTACAAAGGAGTAACTTTGTCTACTACATTCAACGATAGGGCGGATCAGGAAGAACCTGAAGAACGCTCGTCAACCGATAACCTTTTAAAAAAGCGCAGTTCTGCTGTACTCGGCCTTTACCCGCACGACCTTCACCCTGGTCTCGTGCCGGGTATCAGCGTCGAAGAGCAAAGGAACACTTTTGGAATTGACAAGATTGTTTTCTCCGTAACAGCGATCTTCATTGTCGCTTTCATCGCATGGGGAATTTCGAGTCCCGAGTCAGTCGCCTCAGTATCTTCAACTGCCTACGCCTGGGCTATGAACAATGTCGCTTGGCTACTCAATCTAGTTATGGGCTTGGGCCTGTTCGTAATGCTCTACCTTGCATTCTCACGGTTTGGAAATATTCCACTTGGCAAGGATGACGAAAAGCCTGAATTCTCCCGATTCTCGTGGATAGCTATGATGTTCGGCGCAGGTATCGGCGTAGGCATCTTCTTCTTTGGCCCCTCCGAGCCTTTGGCGTACTTCCTATCACCGCCGCCTCACACTGCGGAACCAGCAACTCCAGAAGCTCTGCACCAGGCTCTGGCTCAGTCACACTTTCACTGGGGTCTTGCAATTTGGGGACTGTACGCCCTCGTTGGCGGAGCACTTGCATATTCCACATTTCGGCGCGGCCGCCCGTCGCTAATGAGCTCGACTTTCAGGTCTTTAATAGGTTCGGATCCTCATCAAAAAATTGTCGGGCGGATCATCGATATGATGGCCATCATTGCTACCCTGTTCGGCACCGCAGCAACATTGGGACTTTCGGCGTTGCAAATTACCCGCGGCGTTCAGATCATTTCCGGCGCTGGTGAACTCGCGAATAACGTTGTCATCATAATCATCGGTGTCCTCGGTGCAGCATTTATCATCAGCGCTGTCTCCGGAGTTGCCCGAGGAATCCGTTATCTCTCTAATATCAACATCAGTCTTACCCTGGGGCTAGTCGCTTTCGTCTTCATCTTCGGGCCAAGCCTCTTCCTGCTCAACCTCATTCCATCGGGAATGGCCACATACATCGATGAATACATCCCAATGATGGGTAAATCTTTGTCGTGGGGACAAGAAACTCTGGACTTTCAAGGCGGATGGACAGCGTTCTACTGGGCTTGGTGGATTGCCTGGACACCGTTTGTGGGCATGTTCATTGCCCGTATCTCTCGGGGTCGATCCATCCGTGAATTCGCGCTGGCCACGATTGCGGCACCTACGGTTATTTTGATTCTAGCTTTCACTATTTTCGGTGGGGCTGCAATCAATTTCCATAACGAGGGCCTTGCACTGTTTGATGGCACGGCAGACAACGAGCAAGTCCTCTTCGCATTATTTGACCAACTGCCTTTGAACTCAATCACCCCGATAATTCTGGTGATAGTTCTCAGCATCTTCTTTGTAACTTCCGCGGACTCTGCTTCCTTGGTCATGGGAACCATGTCTTCTCGCGGTAATCCCGCTCCAAATAAGCTCGTGGTTGTTTTCTGGGGACTGTGCATGGTCGGTATCGCCATCGTCATGCTCTTAGCTGGTGGTTCAACTACGCTAACAGCCCTTCAGAACCTCACCATCCTCATTGCATTGCCGTTCTCGGTTGTTCTGATTTTCATGACTATCGGCTTCATTAAGGATCTTCATACAGATCCCGCAGCTATTCGCCGCAACTACGCAAGCAACGCTGTTCGAAATGCTGTGGTCAGAGGTCTAGAAGAACATGGAGACGATTTCGAATTCTCTGTCTCCCCAGCTCCAGAGGGCCGTGGTGCAGGTTCAAAGTTTGATTCCCAATCTGAGGAACTCACCGAGTGGTATCAACGGACAGACGAAGACGGCAACGAAATCGGCTTTGATTATGAGACCGGAAAATGGGGTGATGAAGAAACGCCAGCCAACCCTGAAGTCGACGCCCAGAAATAAACAGCACCGTCCAGGCTAAGGCGCAGCTGTTCTAACCTCCGCTTTCCTCTTGAATAAGGAGGATAATGCGGGGGTTTTCCATTTCCACAGAAGGCATAGCTGGGGTTAGCTCAATCCGCCACATTCGATGAGCGAGTTCAATAAAGTGGGGTGAAAACAAGTCACATACCAGGAGGCATCCACATGACACCGAAATATATTGACGCCGCTCACGTCGAATCAGCTCTGAACCCCAAGCAAGCAGTTGAAGCCCTTCGTAAGTTTCTTCAACAGGGCTTCGATCCAAGCACTGATCTCCCGCGTACTAGCAATGCCGTGGCTAATGGGAATTTCTTGTTAATGCCATCGAACTCCCCGACCGCATTTGGCATCAAGCTCATTGCCATTCCGGGTGAGGATGCCGACCCAAGCATTCCTAGCGTCAATGGCATTTATGTGCTTTTCGATGGCTCCACCATGCAACCAACCGCCACCATCGACGGCATCGCCCTGACCAATCTGCGCACCCCAGCTGTTTCTCTCGCCGCGGTATCACACCTGATCACCGAGTCTTCTAAACCACTCAACGTAGTCATCGTCGGCGTCGGCGCACAGGGCCGCTCCCACGCCAAGACTGTGAAGTCCATCTGCGAGGATGTCCGCGATACCAACATTACTTTCATCAGCCGCACCCAGCCGGAGGACCTTAGCAACTGGGTTGAAGCCGGCAGCGAGAATGCTGCCAATGCAGTCAAGAACGCAGAACTCATCCTGACCACCACCACATCCACGCAGCCAGTCATTAATAATGAGGACGTACGCGACGATGCCATCATCGTTGCCGTTGGTTCCCACACCCCTGATGCCCGCGAGCTACCAGGTGAACTCATGGCCCGTGCGCAGGTCATCATGGAAGAAGAAGGCGCTGCCTTCCGCGAAGCCGGCGACATCGTCCTCGCCGTCGATGAAGGCTCCTTAGATAAGGACTCCATCCTCACCTTCGCCGAGGTAGTACGTGGAGACGCCCAGCTCAACCGCGAATCTCCCGTCGTCTTCAAGTTCACCGGCATGCCTTGGGAAGACCTGGTTCTCGCCGAGGCCATCGCCAACGACTAGCGAATAACCGCTAACCACAACCAGCTTTTGA
>JAUNRU010000044.1:0-22177 GCA_030535535.1 Corynebacterium casei | reverse complement strand
AGACCAGTCATTGGCAGCAGGGCAGAGATACCGCCGGTGACCACAAAGATTTGAACGGCAATGGTTAAGGAAAGGCCGCCGGCTACGAGTTTGCCGTAGGAATCACGCACGTTCATCGCGGCGTTGAAACCGCGGGAGACCAGCATGGCGAATAGTACAAGCACGGCGGATAGGCCGATCAAACCGAATTCCTCACCGATGGCGGCGAGGATGAAGTCAGAATGTGCCACCGGCACCAATTCTGGATATCCGTTGCCTAGCCCGGAACCGGTAATACCGCCGGTGGACATACCAAATAGTGCCTGGGAGAGCTGGTAGCCGGAGTCATCATAATTAGCGAGCGGATCTAAGAAATTGGAGAAACGCTCCTGAATTTTGGTGGACACCGTCCAAATAGCAGTGGCGCCAATGGCCACGAGGATGACACCAATGACTAACCAGGACACACGGCCAGTGGCCATGTAGAGCATGCCCAACACCGTGGAAAACAGCAGCAGCGCTGGACCGAAGTCATTAGAAATACCCATGATGACAATCGCGATTGCCCAGACAATAAGAATTGGGGCAAGGTCACGCAGACGTGGCAGGGATAAGCCTAGGAAGCGGTAGCCCGCGACGGTGAACAGGGAGCGCTTTTGCACGAGCAGCATGGCGAAGAAGAGCAGCAGCAAGATTTTAGAGAACTCACCTGGCTGGATGGAAAATGGTCCAAGCCAAATCCAGATACGTGCTTCAGCGTCTGGCGGTTGTGGCCACACCAGTGGCAGGGCCAGCAAAACGATTCCGACAATGCCAAGAATGTAGGAGTACCGCGTAAACACCCTGTGGTCACGCACGATCGCCAAAACGGCAGCAAACAGCACCAGGCCAACAATTGTCCACATGACCTGCCGCGACGCCAAGGACCAGCCCTGTGCCAGATCAATTCGTGCCAACATCAACAGACCAATTCCGTTGAGTACTGCGACGATTGGCAGCATGAGCTGATCTGAATGCGGCGCCAGGAAGCACAACACAATGTGTGCACCCAGGAGCACGCCGAGGAAACCAGCGATGATCCACAACACTTCAGTGGTCAGCGCATTGCCTTGGGAAAATTCGAGGCTGACCAAAGTGATGGTGAAGACAGCTGCTGCCATGATCAGCAGGGAGAGTTCAGTCCAACGACTGTGGAACTCTTTGAGCATTTAGTTCACCTCCCGGCAGTCAATCCCCGGGGTCGACCGGAACTTGTCCTTGTCGGTTGTAGATTCACGGCACTTGGGCAGTGCACGTTCGGACAGTTTGGTCAGCTGTGATTGCACCTCATCATAAGAACCTGCTTCGAGGTTCCCAACGGCACTGCGCTCTGATGGCGGCAAGTCACTCAAGGTAAAAGCCTGGGTACCCGATGGGCAAGAAGCACCAGCCAACTGCAGCGCACCGTCTTCCCTCAGACAAGCAACCTGGTATGGCTGGTTCAGCGACCTACCGAACAACTCCACGTCAACACCCTGCTTGATGGTGATCTCTTGGCCTGCCGGCACCTCAGCCGCCTCAGCATCCGCAGATTCAGACTCTCCTGCAGGCTCAGCTGCTTCAGACCCCTCCGGCGCATCCGAGGCATCCGTAGATTCACTCGGCGTGGAAGACTCATCCTCCACAGCAGTCGCTTCTTCCGCTCCAGCATCTGCGTCAGCGGTAGCAGCGTCGGCGACAGCAACGTAGTAGTTGTTGTTGAGGTAGTTCTTACCCACGAACCAAACGCCGGCTACCAGCGCGATGATGACAATGATGGACACAATAAATGGCCATCCAAAGAACCGGCGGCGAGGTCTGCGGGGCTCCTCATCAGCTGGGTCGGTGGCGCCTTCAGAACTTCCGTCGGCGCTACCGGCAGCACCAGAATCACCATTGACTGGGTTAGTTGGGTTTCCACCGGTGGGGGACAGCGTGGCACGCGGAGCGCCCTTCGCGGTGGTTGGACCGGAGTACGGTTCAATGACCTGCGGGCGGCGGTTAAGCGCAGCCGCGCGGGATGCTGCTGAGTCCGGATGAGTTGGTTCCGGAACTTCACCAGCGATTGCACCAACCAAAATAGCCTGCGGATTGATGGAAGCAGCCTTCTCAGCTGCTGCTTGTTCCTCAGAAATGCCACCAGTTGCAGCGAACTTTGAGGTATCTGCATCTGCCGGATTAGAAATACCCTGCTCTTTAGCGGCAGCGATTTCTTCCTCAGTAGCTTCGACAACATCAGCCAAAACAATGGTGACATTGTCCGGGCCACCGGAACGCAGCGCGAGCTCTACTAAGCGTGACGCGACTTCCTCGATGGGGCCGGCAGCAAGAGCAGTCTCGATGGTTGAAGCAGTTACCGGATCCGAGAGTCCATCGGAGCACAACAGGATGCGGTCACCCGGCTGGGCATCAAACAAAAAGAGCGTCGGCTCAACATCGCGGCCGTTGTATGCCTTCAAAATCAAAGACTTTTGCGGGTGCGAGGTGACATCTTCGGGGTCCAGCTTGCCTTCATCAACAAGTGACTGCACGTACGTGTCATCTTTGGTGACCTGCTGCAATTTATTCTCGCGGAGCAAGTAACCACGTGAGTCACCGGCATGGCACACAGCGAACTGAGAACCGTTGAACATCATGGATGTCAGGGTGGTGCCCATGCCGTCGGTTTCCGGGTGCTGCTTGATGTGCTCAGAAATGGACCAGTTTGCTTCGGTGGATACGGTACCCAACAGCGCCAGCATGTCGTTGTCGCCCGGGTTCTTATCCAGACCCATAAGGTGGGTAATCATCAACTGGGATGCGACTTCACCAGCAGCGTGACCGCCCATGCCGTCAGCCAATGCAAGAAGATATGGACCCGCATAAGCAGAGTCCTCGTTATTTCCACGCACCAGACCTCGGTCGGAGGCGGCAGTAAAGTTCAGTTTCAGCATATTTACGCCACCAGCCTTACAGTCGAGCGACCCAGTTTAATATCAGTGTTAACGCCTACGTGTTCAGGCTGGTCAATGCGGCTACCACCAACAAAAGTGCCATTGCGGGATTCCAGGTCTTCTACAAACCACTGGCTGCCACGGCGGAACAAGCGAGCGTGACGTGATGACGCGTAGTCATCTCCCAACACAAAATCACAGTCCTGGGCACGGCCCAAGGTGAAGTCTTCCAGACCAGATAGCGCCATATGGGAGCCTGCTAAAGGACCGTCAATAATTTTGATTTCGCGCGCTGATACCGTGCGCCCCTTCACGCGTGGGGCAGCAGGCTCAGCCTTCAATGCCTGGTAAGAGCCGGCCGCCTTGTTGGCGTCACGGCGCATTGCGTTCAAGGCCACCAGAATAAACAGCCACAGGAGAATCAGCAGTCCGATTCTCAGTCCGGACATAATGACTGAATCCATGGGGGCCTCCTTAATAAAACGTCTGAAACTAGCTTAGTCAGGCATGCCAACTAATTCAGTAGTGCTGGCACTAGTTCCGTAGCGGAAAAGCATAACCGGTTTTCGTTCTCGGTGAAACATAAAAGTTCGTGCTGAATATGTTCCGACTTTCAATACACAGTGGTTTTAGGTCACTGGTGCCTAATTAATCCTCAAGGCCGGTGATACGCACTTCGATCTGCGAATGACCCATAGTAATGATGTCACCGTCTGCAAGGAGCCAATTTTCAATTGGAGTCTCATTGACGGTGGTGCCGTTGGTGGATTGCAGGTCGGCGAGGACCGCGTCTTTTCCATCCCAGGTGATTTCCGCATGCTGGCGGGAAACCCCGGTATCTGGCAGGCGCAGATGAGCATCATTGCTGCGTCCAATAATGTTGGAGCCTTCTTGCACGTGGTAGGTACGCGAAGAACCGTCCTGCAGCAGTAGGTTAACAGCAGGACCGTGCGTTCTGGCCTGCTCCTGTGAGGCTTCCTGGCGTACGAATGAGGTGGTTGCTGCTTCCTCAGCCGGATAATTGGAATCTGGGTTAGTCATGGAATCCTCCTGGGCTTGTGAATCCGAAGACTCGGTGTCTTCGTCTTCGTTGGCGTCGTGAAAAATCGCGTCAAAGCCGATTTCTTCTTCTGGTTCGTGCGTAATGAAAGAGGAAACCCGAAGCTGACCGGTGCGTAGTGATGATTCCTCACCTATTCGAACCACAACTGGGCCGGCAAGTTGCCAGCCGCTGTTACGGATGAACCGTGAGATTTGGTCAGCAAGGTCAGCCGGAACTGAGCGATTGCGGGAAAGGTTTTCTAGATCTTTGGAGCTCACGCCGACAGAGTAAACATTTGGGCAGTACAGTAGCTCATCATCACCGCGCACGACATTGTCATGTGCTTCTTGTTTGAGCAGCTCTTCAATTTCGGCTGGAACGACTTTGCCTCCGAAGACAAATGCCATTCCGTTGTCGAGGCCCCGCTGCATGGCGGAATCTAAGCGAGCTAGTTTTTCTAATAGTTCCATGAAAGCGGCGCCTCCTTTCTGTCTGCGTTCTTAATGAAACCCTCTTTATTATAGGCAACCATAGACGTAAACCAGTAGCTCGCGCGCGCCAATTGGATAGTTTTGTTGGGAAAATCCTAGATTGTTTTTAGGTACTGAACAGCCGTTTTGGTATTAGTGTGATATTGCGTGCTATCGTTATCTAGTCGATATGAGCCGTTAGGTTTCATGTTCTTCACCCAGCCCGGGTGGCGGAATTGGCAGACGCGCTGGCTTCAGGTGCCAGTGTTCTTTTAGGACGTGTGGGTTCAAGTCCCACCTCGGGCACAAAATTTTGCTCCGAAACATTTTCTCAGACTATGTTTCGGAGCAATTTCTTTTGCTTAGCCAGTTTTAAAATCTAGGCTACTGCGCCGACCAGCCGCCGTCGGAGGCGAGGATTTGGCCGTTGATGTTTACGGAGTCATCGCTCAGTAGCCACGTGATGGATTTGGCCAGTACTTCGGCGGTGGTGACCGGTGGGATCAAAGCCATGAATGGCCCGAGGCGCTTTTGCCCGAACTCAGACTTGAAATCACCTGCAATTCCAGTTGCGGTTGGGCCAGGAGCAACCGCGTTAGTGCGGATGTTGTTGGGGCCGTATAGGAAAGCGGCGCTCTTGGTTAGCCCGACTACGGCATGCTTTGATGCGGTGTAGGCGGTGCCAGCGGCATTGCCGCGCAGGGAGGCTTCCGATGCCACGTTGACCACGGAGCCGCCACCTGTTTCGAGCATTGCGGCAACAACTGCGCGGCTGAGCTTGAATGTGCCGGTGACGTTGACTGCCATGACGCGTTCCCAGGAGTCATTATCAACTTCGTGAAGTGGCATCATTCCGTCCATGATGCCGGCGACATTGGCAAGACCATCGATGCGGTCGCCCGCTGCCTTTACGATTGATTCGATATCGGCGTCGTTGGTGATGTCACCAGTAACAGTGACAATGGTGCCTTCGGGTGATGCTTGCGCTAGTGCTTCAAGTCGATCTGCGGTGACATCGACGGCGATTACTCGGCCACCTTCGGCGATGATTTGTTCAGCAGTGGCCTTGCCGATTCCGGATGCAGCTCCTGTGACAATGACCGTCTTTCCGGTAAACCGGTCTGCGGATGCGGCAGAGCTGGACTCTTCTGGAATGACGCCACCATTGGCTTGGCGTACTAATTCGTCTGCTGCTTCCTGGGTGAACTTTCCTTGGCTGAGCTCAACCAAGGAGTTCAGTGGAAGATTTTGGATTTTATCGGTGACATCTTCACCCTGGCTCATTGCACCAAGGAACTCACGGATGATCGGGCCGCCGGTGGGGTGGGCAAGCCAGCGGGCAATTGTGTCTTTACCAGTAATTGGCGCGATCTGATCGGACATGTTTTCTCCTTCTCAATGGAACACATTCACGTGGGCGTTGCAGTGACGCTTGGAAGGTAGAACTTAAAACCCCGGCAGCCGCGGCATTCGCTCACGAGGTTGAGCCTACCTGCCTGCGTGAGGAGACCGTGGTGTAATTTCCTGTAACTCCACGTGGGCGTAGATGCGTAGCTCTTCAATGAAGTTTTCATCATGGCAAGCCAGAACGATTCCGCCACCGCGTTGTAGGTGAGAAGCAAAACCTGCATGTAATGCACTGCGGCCGGTGATATCTAATCCG
The DNA here is from genome assembly GCA_030535535.1 of Corynebacterium casei. Classification (GTDB taxonomy): domain Bacteria; phylum Actinomycetota; class Actinomycetes; order Mycobacteriales; family Mycobacteriaceae; genus Corynebacterium; species Corynebacterium casei_A. Next base: position 16,072 of record JAUNRU010000044.1, on the reverse strand, counting down.
ACATCCGGCTCATCTGCACACAACACTTCCACCTTTTGTCCATTGTCTGCGCCGATGACCGAGGCGAACTGCGCCAGCCGCAGTGCACGCTGCGACAAATCCAATGGGTGCTCCTCGCCGTCCAAGTCGAACTGCGCACGCAGCTGTGCATCCGGAACCATCTGCTCCACCCGCGAATCAATGACTTGGTGAATCGGATCCTGCAGCATCAACCCAATCCGAGAGTCACGCTCTACTAGCGCTTTCATCAAAGTAGTTTTGCCGGTGCCATTCGCGCCACGCAACCACAACACGCCACCGGGCGGAACTGAAAGAGTCAGCGGACCTATCTCAAACTGGTTCGTGTGTAATTTCCGAAACTGCCACCAGCGCCGCGTGGCGGATCCATTCCGGCCTATAACATCCGGGAACTGAAAGTCAGACTGATCTTCCAGGCTGGTTTGATTCACTGGCTCTGGCAGTTTAAGAACCGGCTGTTGTCCTAAATATTGCGTATCAACATTCCCAAGCCACGCCTGGTGGCCAGCAACCACCACGTCAGCGGCGAGGGTGTGAATGTAACGAGATACCGCATCGCGGGAAGTGGGGTCGAGGCCGGCAAAGGGGTCATCGAGAAGCACCAGCGGAGCATCAAGAATTAACACCGTCCCTAAAGCTAAACGTCTAGTCTGCCCGCCAGAAAGTTGATTCGGCGCACGGTCAAGAAGATCGTCCAAGTTCAAGGCTCGAGCAATCGCAGAAATGCGCCTGCGCATTTCATCTACCTCAACCCCGCGCTGTTCAAGACCAAAAGCTAACTCTTCTTCTACCGTGGGGCGCAGATACGTAATATGTGCCCGCGGATCTGATGTCAGCATGACCGCGCCAGCAGTACTTTCATACAATGCTGTTAACTGCCTGGTAAGCCCCGCGCCAGACTGACCAACAATTTGCTTTATAGCCACACAACCACCACCAATGCCACAATTGGCATTAACCACCGAAGAGCTTTTTCCACGCCAGTATCTTTCACTGGATTCAATACGGTCCGCCGACCGGCGCGCTCCAAACCGGAAACTTCCAAAGGAATAGCGCGTGCCGCCCCGGCTGAAAGAAGTCGCGTAATCAGCGGCAGAACCACAAATTTCACTGTCTTCAGTGGGCCGCGAGTATTGTGCTCATGCGTGCTCAGCGCACGCAGATGATTGGCGTATCTAACGGACGCCAATGTGTCACGGCCCTGTGGAAGAAGCTGCACAGCAGAGCCCACAATGTACGCCACCCGTGGCATGTGGCTTAAGGATTTCACCAGCTCTGACACTGCGATTGCACTAGCTGCTGTGAGAAACGCTGACATCAACGCAATAAAACGAACACTGAGCTCCAGTGCTGTTGACCAGTCATTTCTGCCAAACGGGACGTGGATTACCACCATGGATAAACCCACCGGGATGCTCAACGCAATAGTCGCCGCCAGCACGGAGAAATTACGCAAGCGCACCATCGCTATGAGCTGCGCGAGCACCGCGACAGCGGCACTCACCGCTAATTCATTAAGGCCGAGCACCACAATCCATGAGCTTGCCGCAGTGACAATCCAGGTCAGTGGATTCATTAGTGGCTGAGGCTTACTTCACTTCGGTTGGGCGACAAAGCGCGCCGAGTTTTCTTTGGCAATGCTGCAATAACGGCGAAGACGATCACCATGATGAGGCCCTTATCCAGCGGGTCAGAAATGAAGGATTGCAGTGTGACCGAGCCCAGGAGCGAATTACCCATTTCGCGGAAGAGGCTAACCAAAGCACCGGTACCCACACCGGCTGTACCGCCGTAAACGAATGCGGCAACAGGGGCGGCGATAGCACCTGTGATCAAACCAAGCACTGCACCAGAGGCAAACGCGATGAAAATATTGCGGAAAGCTCCCTTATGGATCGCCACACCAGCTAACCAACCCGTCAGCGCGGAACCGGCCGCGAAAGGTAATGCCAAGGGATTAAACAACGCCCACACCACGGAACTTAAAGCACCGGTTGCTAAACCAGCGCGCGATCCAGCTAGCGCTGCCACCAAAATAGTGCCGACTGCGTCCAAGTACAAAGGGATACCAATGGAACCGACTACCTGGCCGATAAGAATGTTAAGAATCAACGCCACCGGGATAATCGCAACGGTACGTGCCGGTAGCGTAGGCAAAACACCCGCTAGCAGCGCCAAGGTACCGCCAACATAACCGCCCAGGGTGATCAATGCTTCGGTGGATCCACCCACAGATTCCCAGTCCGTAGGGCGAACAAGAACTAGATAAAGCCAGGTTGCGGCGATAAGTGCGGCACCAACGGCAACTAAAACTTTGTGCGTGGAGGATCGTGACATGCGGAATTTTCCCCTAGAAAATCATAAAACGACTGAAACGTTCACGTCCTATGTCACCTCGAACGCGAATCGATTTCAGAGTATAGCGCCGGCGGAGCCTAGTGCAGAAATAGCGCGGATCTATTTCTTAAGCAGGAGGGCCGGAGAAGAAGAACCCAAAAGCAAAGAAGATCACGATGGCCGGCGCGGCCAAGGAAAGTATGGCGGCAAAATACAGATCGTAGGCCTTGTGCTTAGCCGCGGCATAGCAATTGCCAATGCAGATGGCGAGGAAGAGTATGCCAAAGATGACCAACGATGGTGTCCACCAGTGCTGAGAAACTATCCAGAAAAGGTAGCCCAAAGCCAGTGCGACGATCGCGCTTGCCCAACCAAATAGCCTGATCTGTTTCAGGCTTGAAGAATGTTCAGATTTCTGAGAATACATGGTTACCTCTCTCGAGAATTAGCATCCGTGCCAGTCTGGCATGTTCAATGCTTCATTTAAAGGGGGATTGGCAAAGACGGTACTTTCGTACCGGCTTTGTCAAAAGGGGTTGACTTTTTACTGACCTTTTGAGTCATTACGCGCTGCGCGAAGGAGTTCTGCGTGGGCGGCGGTGACATCGGCGTCATCGACAAGCAATGCGTTGGGCTCTCGTCCCCAATGCCCGCGCATATCAGCAACGGTGGTGCCGCGCATGAGCTCCGAATCGGCCTCGACATCCACGGTGACCTCACGGGTAGTGAAAGGGGCTTTGCCCAGCGCAATCATGACGGTGAGCAGATCATGAATCTGCGCCAGATAGCCCTCGCCTTGGCTTTCGTGAAACTCAAAATAAAACCGCAGCATCTCGGGCAGGTATGAGGCGATGGGGGCGTCGGAGAGGGCATCGATAAGCAACTGCAACGAATCCGGATTCAAGGTGAGGCGCTCTGTCACACCCAAAGAACACACCGTGATAGGTTCTGTGGCCTGTGCGAACGCGGTCTTTGCCGCGTGTGGATCCACCCACGTATTCCACTCCGCAGTGGGCGTTGTATTGCCTGGATATAAGTAAGTACCGCCCATGAGCGTGGTGCGCGGTGTTGGCCCAAAAGTAGCAAGGTTGGTTGCCGGGCCCGTGACAATCAAACGCAAATCAGCATGCTGGCTCATCGCATCACGCCACAAATCCTGCCAGTTGCTCGGGCTGTGTTGCTGGTTTAGGTGCTGGCTGATGTGTTGGGGACCTGGATTGATATATCCCAACCCAAACTCACCATGTGTTTCTGGCGTGGTGGTCAATGGAACCTTCAGCGGCACCGGCTGACCGGGGAGAACAGGTATGTGGCCCAGCCCGCACTGATCAAGCACCCACCGGGTATTGATTGCTGTCTGCGTGACATCAACGTTGCCGGCAGTGGTTGTCGCGCCAACGAGGTTAACCTCGCCCTTTTGGTGCAGCGCCGCCAAATACAACAGCGCCAAGGCATCATCAATACCGGTGTCACAATCAATGAGAACAGGAATCATAGTTACCAAGTCTAAGGAAACTACTTCCAGTTGAATGTGAGACGCGCTGCGGTTTCAATAGCCCGAATACTTAGGAGCTCGGTCCGTAGAAAGCGAATCCGAAAGTCACACAGAACACGATGGTGGATGCTTCTCGGAAATGCCAAGCAGTGAAGTAAAGTCGCCGAGATTAGCGTTGTTTAGTACGCGAATCTATGAAGAAGCCACTGCCGAAAATCAGAAGGCTCGTTGCGTAAAACACCAAGAACATCGTCTTGAATCCGAGATTTTCAGCAACGGAGAATAAGGTGGTGAACGCCGAGACGGCTGCAAAACCTAGTGAGATTATGGCGAGCTGGTTAATGAGCGGACGCTGGAGTTTTGAGGGGCTATTGCGCCGGGAAATGACACTGCCTGCAACGAGAAAGCCTAAGACCGTCAAGCCAAAGGCGGTCCAATGTTCAGTGGCGCCCAAAATCAAAGTAACGGCGACAAACAAGGAATCATAGATGAGCTGTATGGAGCGACTAGCGCAGTATGAGGCATACTATCCCAGTGCTAGGTATCGCTAGAAGGGGCCGTAGATGTTGATGGATATACGCAGGACGCTTGTGAAGTTCGTGCCGCCGGCATCATTGTGGCCGGGGCTTTTTGGCATCATTGTCTTCGTTGCGAGCTATTTCTCCTCGCCAGAGCCGTTTTCAAAGCCGTGGATTGTGTTTGCTTCAATCGCGACGGTGGCATGCCTATTTTTAATGCCGTGGTACCCACGTACAGCATGGGTCGCATCCGTGGCATTGTTCGTTTTCATAATGGGCCACTCTGTCATTGGTGTTCCTGCGCTGTCGCTCATGGTCTTGGTACTCATCATGCTTTTCGCTGCGAAAGGCTACACGGTTGCCACTGTCGTAGGCACCATCATTATTTGGTACGTGGGATTGATCGAGTGGGCAAATGGCGAATTTATACCTTTAAGTTGGGTAGAAGCGATCGTATGGGGAATTGTCGTTTTACTGTCTGTAATTGCCGGATATGTGTCATACCGATCCGGATGGCAGCAAAAGAACTTGCAAGAACAATGGGATACCGACGTGAAAACGCGCCGGGAAACCATGGGCAAGATGCTGCACGACTCCGTTGCATCATCCCTGACCTCATTGATAATGCGCCTGGAAGCGATGAGTCTTCAGCCCGGCCTAGCCCCAGAAACGAGAAAAGAACTAGTAGATCTTTCAGAGCAAGCTCGCTTGTCGATGAAAGAAGTACGCCATCTTCTACGTACGCTGAGCACTGAAGATAGTCCGCGATCCAATGAGCCGGCGCTTTCTGTATCCGACCAGCTCCGGAAAACAACAAGCCATCTAAAATCCCACGGATTTACCGTAATGCTCACGGGCAGTATTCCGAAAGTCACTATCAATCCTGGTCATCTCAAGGTCCTTCGGGAAGTATTCGGCGAGCTATCCACCAACATTGTTAAGTATGCAGAACCACATTCCACAGTCGCGCTTTCCTTCCACGACACCGGCTCGCATATCCACATGAGTATTACCAACGTAATTCGCCCACAACACAACAATGAATCACTATCCTCCGGAATGGGCATACCAGCATTGTCCACCTTGATGGAAGGAATCGGCGGAAACCTCACCATCCTCACCAGCTCAGATGAATGGAAGTCTGAACTCGAAATCCCCTATGACACCGAATAACACCAAACGATAATGAACTAACCCCCGATAGGGTGGTCACTTTCGTACCCAATTCCTGATAGATCTGGTGTATTCGGCTGCATTAAAGGAAGAATGAATGGCAACGAGCTTGTCCTTCATTAGCGAAAGTGGGAATCGGGTGAAAACTTCGTGGCGTGGTCGAATCGTAGCGGGCCTGGTGGTTGTGACGATGTCGGTAGCGGGAGCACCGGTTGCATCGGCAAGCCCTGCAACCCCGGCCGCGATGGTGCTACAAGAAGAAAACCAAGCCATCTTGACACCACTTTTTGTGCTGCTGACCAGCCTCAGGGGGCCGTTCAATTGTAAGCGCCCTTCCAGATTTCCCTGGTGCCGATAAGGTTTTGATGATGCGTAAAAATAATACTTCCTCAATCTGGGTCATGATCGTTGATGATGAACCCATCATGTTGTCCGCGCTGCGGACCTACTTCTCTTCGACCAGTGACATTCGCGTGGTAGCCGAAGCCAGTGACGGCACCGAGGCATTGGCGCTGCTCGACACCGTTAAAGTCGACCTTGTCCTGGCTGATATCCACATGCCTGAAATGGACGGAGTCACGCTGCTGCGGGAAATACGCAAGATGGAAGACCCGCCGGTGTTCGTAGCCGTCACCGCGCTGGATACTGATGACACAATGCTCGAAGTCCTTGCGGCAGGTGGAGCCGGATACATTGTAAAAAGCTCACGGCCACAAACAATCATCTCCGCCGTTCGTGATGCAGTCGAAGGCGGTATGTCCGTATCGCCCTACGCTCTGAAACGGTTGGTGGGGCACCTCCCTGAAGAAAAAATGTGCGGTAAACCGCCCAGCATCAACCCGCCGGCGGCGGGGCTCTCACTCACCGGGCCCGAGAAAAGGGTGCTGCGGCACCTGTGTAATGGAAAATCAAATACAGCCATCGCAGAAGCGTTGAACTACTCAGAATCCACGGTGAAGAAACAAGTCTCAAACCTCATCGCTGTCTTCGGCGTCGATTCACGTCTCAGTCTTGCCGTTGCCGTTATACGGTCTGGGCACCTCGACGAATAAGCGAAGAGCCCGGACTAGGCAGTTTCAGAATCAGACAACAGCTGCTGCAAAGTGTCTTTTAAGACGTCGATGGTGGGCAAGCTGTAGTGATCATGGTTTTGAATGACGTTCAGCGTGGCCTGATTAAAGTCCTGCTCGCGGTACCATTCGGAGCCCTTACGTGCCGCGCTCAGGGCATCAAAACCATCAATAGAAGTAGATCCATCGTCGCGTTCACCAACCACCCAATACAGTGGGGTATTGGCCAGATAATCCTGATTGAACTTCTTATTCACCCACGTCGGGGCGCCACCACCGGCCATCAAAACTGCGCCTCCGGTGACCAAATCCGGACTATTATGAAGCTTTGAATTAAAGCCCAGAACCACCAGTGGTAATTTCGGGCTTTGAATACGTCTATTGAGACCTTGTCTTAAAAGAGTCCTACGCGGTATTCCATCCGGAGTCCTACTCGGTGGATTGCGGAGACTCTACGTTGAAGCCCCAATCCACACCGAACTTATCTTTGAGGCCGCCGAATTTAGCGCCCCATTCCTGTTCCACCAGGGGCATGTGGACTTCTGCGCCTTCAGAAAGCGCTTCAAATTGGGCGGTCATTGTTTCAGCATCATCACCCCAGATGACAATGTTCATGCGTTGGTTCGCGGAGTCATCTTCACCGAGCTCAGGATTATCGGCGCACATCAGGTCCCAACCGGCAGCGGTGGTCAGGTGGCCATGCATAATCAGATGCTCTTCATTATCCGGCCACTCCACAATTTGAAAGTCACCGCCGAAAACCTCGCGGTAGAAGGTGAGTGCTTCACGGGCGTTGCCACGAAAGCCAACATAGGTGGTTGCGTTGATGGTCATGATATGAAACCTTCCAAGCTTGAAAATAAGTGGCCTAGTTCTGACTTGAGTCTACGGTTTCTTCAGCCAATTCATCGGCCGAATTTTCTGGGTCTGATTCGGAGAAACTACCTAATGTAATGGTGTAATCAATCCCGATGTCGTCGCAGAACGCGTCATCGTGGCTGACCACAACGACCGCGCCGTTATAGCTGGATAGGGCATCTACCAGCCACTGAGTGGTTGAAATATCCAGGTTGTTTGTAGGCTCGTCCAAAATGAGCAGCTGCGGTGCCGCCAACGCATTACAGGCAAACTCAACGCGGAAGCGCTCACCACCAGAGAGGCTGCTCATCTTTTGATTAACCATGTCATTGTGGAACAGCAGCTGGGCGAGCTGGTCACGAATCTCCTGCGTAGTAAATTCTGGCAGGCGCTTCGCCACAGTTTCCATCACGGTGAGCTCAGGAGCGAATTCAATGCGTTGGCGGATGAACCCAACGTTGCCGATCACATAATCCACGGCAGAATCGCTATCCGCTGTTGATGTGGATTCCTGATTAGTAGCGCAGTCTTGACTGGCGGCGAAGATGTGATTGATGAGCGTGGTCTTTCCTGAACCATTCGCACCAGCGATACGAAGGTACTCCGGACCAGCCATGATGAACTCAGTTCTGCCTTCAGCATTAGGGGGTAGCTGCAGCTGCAAGACTTTTGTACCGGCGGCAAGTTGGGTGGGCGGCAAAGAGACATAGATCTGGGAATCCTTACGAACCCGACGCTGCGCTGAATCGAGATCGAGCGCGGCATCCGCTATTCCTTGCGCATGTTTATGTGTTTGCTTCGCAGCAGTGTTTTGCGCACGCGCTTTGTCATTGCCTAAAGCTAAGCGACTTTTGCGCCGGTTGGCAATGTTCTTCTTGCCCTTGGCGGCATCATGAGCAATCTGCGTTGCTAGTGCCGCACGCTCATCTTTCTCCTTTTTCAAGGTGGACTTGGTATCACGAACTTTCTGCTGTGCGGTTTGTTGTTCCTGCTCAATAGCACCACGGTAGTCCTGGTAGTTTCCACTGAACTGGCGGAGCTGGCCATTAAAAAGCTCGGCAATCTCGTTCACATGCGCCAGCAAGTCACGATCATGGCTGACCACGATGGCAGGAATAGAAGACGAGCTCAGCATTGAAATCAGTTTGTGCTTGGCTTCGGCATCTAGATTATTAGTCGGCTCATCCAGCAAGACTAGGTCTGGCTGCTGTGCAAAGACCGCGCCGAGGGCAACAGAAACGGCCTCACCGCCCGAAAGCGTGCCAATAGTACGGCGCACATTGAGGGTGCCAATGTACTGCTGGACGTGTTCTTCCACATCCCAGTCATCACCGATGACAGCAAGCAACTCTTCGCTGTACTCGCCGGACTCGACTGACTCGATAGCGCTGAGAATTTCTGTAATGCCGAAAACATCAGCGATAGTCGCAGAGGTTTTCAATCCTAAGTCCTGGGGCAAGTACCCAATGTTGTCAGGCACTTCAATATTGCCGGCCGTAGGGGAGTGCTCACCCAAGATTAGTTTGAGCAATGTTGATTTACCCGAGCCATTATCGCCAATGAGTCCAGTCAATTGAGCAGACAATGTGCCTGAAATATCACGCAAGCACGGGGTACCGTTAGGCCAGGTGAGGGAAACTTTGTTGAAGGTGACGTGAGAAAACGAATTATTTAAAAAGGTAGACATGAAAGCAGCGCCTTAGTGTGCAGTAGAAGTGGGACTTCCTGCTGAAGGCATGCTTCGCTTGCGCGCGCTTCAGCAGTGGTTATGCGGTGCGGCGTGCAATCTTCACGTCTTAATCCTGTTCTTTGACAACAAATACGCCGATGACTGTAGCACTATTTATTCAGTAGCGGAAGAGGCAAGCAAGACGGTAGGGTTATTCCTCTTTGCTTCTGGCTCAGCTTTCGGGAAGGTCTTTGTCATGTCACGTGCCTCAACCATGGATGTTTTAGACGCACGCCGGATTGTAATCCAAGGCGTGACGGGTGCAGGTAAATCCACCGCAGCTCGTGAATGGGCGTGGCTGAAGAAACTGCATGCTATTGACTTTGACAATGATGTTTTGTGGATGCCCGCGGAGCAATCCCCGTGGACCTTATTTTCCCCCGAAGAACAGCGCGAACGTGTGCTGGAACAGATGAAATCTCAAGCGTGGGTGATGGCGTCTTGTGGGTCCAAAGTAACGGACATTGTCTACCCAGAAACAGATGTCATCTTGTATTTGGATTACTCGCCATGGGTGTCATTTAGCCGCCTATTTAAACGAACCATGTCCCGTTCTTTCTTGGGGCAAACCTGCTGCAACGGCAACCGTGAATCTTTCCGGTTGTCCTTGCTGAGCAAAGATTCCATCTTCTTGTGGTGGATTAAAACGTGGCGCTCGCGCAGGGACCTTGCGCGCACCATGGAATCAGATCCCACCATGCCGCCGGTATATCGGCTTAGCTATCCGCGGCAGTTTCAGGCTCTACTGCATTATGCCGCGACCCCCACGGACTCCTAGTTCGCGTAAAGCTAAGGCGAGAAGGCGAGAGAAGTCTAAGCTGGGCGCTATGGCCACAATTTACGGAGACGTTCTCGATGAAGAGGGGCGCTGTGCGCACTATCATTCCGCGGTAGACGTGATTGCGAATAAGTGTGCTACATGCGATAAGTATTGGGCATGCTATGAGTGCCATGCTGAGATGACTGACCACAGCTTTGGAGCGATGGACCTGGAATCACCAGCCGTGATGTGTGGGGCATGTGGCTACGAAATGGGGTTTTCAGAGTATGCCGGAAGCACAAATAGCTGCTCACAATGTGGAGAGCTATTTAATCCGGGGTGTTCGCTACACCGCCATATTTACTTTCAACTTTAGGCGTCTGAGTTTGGTGCGGTTTGGGAGCTTGTATTATCGAGTTTCTTTCGCCAACGGATGTTTGAAGCCACTGAGGTGGCGATGATGAGCACAATGCATGCCAACGCTAGCTTCATCCACCATGACAGCTGAAGTTTCCAACCTTCCGGTATTTCGCCTTCCTCGATGGGTAGCTCGTCTCTTACTGCTGTTACCAGCAACCTGTCCGAATTGATTCCGTAAGGAGTACAGGTGATCAAAATGAGTTTATCTACGCCATCTTCGTATGTCACCGCATCGTAGTCTGTGGGTTCTACTACTTCAGAGCCGGTCATCCGGTAGCGAAGGGTTTCACCAAGCACAGTGATATAGACGGCCTCACCCTCTTTAAGCTCGCTGAGATTGTCGAACATACTCGCATTTACCATTCCCGTATGCGCGGTGATAACGGAGGTATGGCTCGTGCCGCCGATAGGGAGATCCGAGTTGTACATGTGCCCGGCTCCCCGATACAAGACGTCATCTGAGGTTCCGTGGTAAACGGGAAGGTCGATTCCTACATCTGGAATTTGGATACGTGCCATCGTGGACGAGTGTTCTGACGCAAGAAGCTGCTTCTTATAGCCTTGATATCTTGCATTTTCTGGGTCCTCGCGTCGCACAGGGTGCTCGGAGGCCCATAACTCAGCGTTATATTCTTCCGCGTTGCTCATTAGTTGAGTCATGGTTTCTTGTGGCACCGATTCCACATTTTCTTCTGTATACCGGCGTGCAGTCTCACTGTTGTTGTAATCCGTCAACAGTGTTGCTATTACGGGGTATGCCAAAAGGAGCACGCTGACTATCAACAGGATTATTGAAATTGCGCGAGAGCCACGACCCGAATTATTGCGCTTGGTAATTTGCTGGTGCTTAGACAATTATTTCTTCCTACCTCGCACTTGCATGATGATCGCGCCCAGTGCGCATAAGAGCCCGAGGCTGATGATCCATGCCAGCGTCTTTCGCCCGGTGTCGGGAAGGGACGCTGAGAAATCATAGGAAATAGGCACGCCATTGTTAGCAATCAATTGCAGGTTTGGTGTCGTGGGGGAATCCTCGTCTAGTCCATAGCCCGCATTAAAGCTTTCCGTTGTGGAGTAGCTATTCTCTGAAACACTCTGCAAAGGGGTTTCTGGTTCTCTTAGTACCCAGTACACATCAGGGACCGGTTCAGGGAGTTGCTCCCGGACCAGAACTTGAATTGGCTCCAAAGTTACTCCGTCGATAAAAAGAACATCCTCAATGAGGTTATTCTCCACCAAATGCCAGGTTGCCCCTCCGTCGATTGAGTATTCAAAGACGTATGGATCTGCTGGATCTGGCCCATCCGTGGCCGCCGTGACCTCGATATTTCGGGTATCAATATCGTAAGAATGCACAACATTGAAAAGAATCTCCTCAGCCTGTGCAGATATTGACATGGTGATTGCGTGCTGCTTCCAGGCATCCTCAACAACCTCGGTATCGAGGCTTTCAAGGTCAGGCAAAGCTTCCCAGGATGATTCTCCCGTTGAGACGTGCAATCCCTGTTCATTGGTATGAAGGAAGTACGTATAAGGAGTTCTGGACGGCGTTGTGCCTGTTGGACGAAGTGCTGCGAACTTTTCTGTAGAAAGCGAAGGGTTGGCGCTTAACTGGCATGTCGCTCCATCCGGCAGTTGAACAGCAGTAGTAAAACCAGAAGCCCCGGTAAGACTTAGCTCTCCCGAACTATCTGAGTATTCAAAGCCCTCGCCAACGTTTGCGGTTGGATACTCTATGAGCTCTGACTCGAAGATCGGTGTATCACCATCGAAACATTGAAGTAGATAGCTATAATCACCGGTGTGCAAGTTGCGGCCATCGCCTTGCTTAGCGACGTTTACCTGAATCTCCCGGGGCTGCCAATGTTGCGCCATGACTGCGGCTGTAGCAAGCGGTAAATGTAAAACGTCACTTTCAGGTGTTCCCAGATCTAAAATATTTAGTTCCAGCGCTGACACCGAGAAGACCGCACCGTGCTCGACTTCTACCAACTTTTGCCGGTTCACAATGATATTCGCAACTGGATCAAGGACTTGCGTAAGCACGGGACTTAAGGAATTAAGTAATGGACTGACAACAGCTGTTTGGAGATCCCCGAGCAGTCCGCTGAGTAAACCTCCTGGATTATCATCAGTTCCAAAAAGTATTCCTTCAACGATTCCACCCACTGTGCTTAACAACGTGGAAACAACTGGGCCGAGAATTAACCCCAGAGCTCCGGATCGATAATAATAGTCATAAGGATTTGCTTCATAGACTGCGCGACTATTTGTTCCTTGTGCTCCCGTGAGTAGTCCTCCAAGAGTTGAGGTCAGTTCGACTTGGAGGGTGCAGAGGCCGAGCAATCCGAGGACGCACACTGCGAGTTCAACTTCCGTGGCATACAGTCCGCCTTGTTGGTCATGTCCGCGAATAATGTGACCTAGTTTGGCGTTGAGCCCGTTTGGTTCTTCTACAGCGCTGGCGGTTAAAAGGTTGGTAATAGAATCCGTTATTCTTGCCAGTTGCTCGCCTGTGAGCAAGGAAGTATTTGGCTCTAATTGATTTAGACCATTGGCGTGTAGCTTTTCAAGGTCAACCTTGATTAAGCCAGAGCCGGTCTCATCGGAGGCGAGATCGATTGTCACTAGACCATCTGACGAAGTTAAAGGCTCGATAAGCAGAGAATCAATGATGGTGTCTTCATCGATATTGGCTTGCGCAGTAACCGAAAGAATTGGATCTAGAATTGGGCCGAGCACGTCCAATAGTCCGCCGTCGCCTAAAAGCCCATTAAGAGTGCCTTCAATTCCGGCCAAGAGAGCCCTAAGTGTAGATCCCAAATCAGATACCAGCCCTCCCACCAGGGGAGAGCTCAGGACGAGCTCAGCATCAGCGATTTGATATGAGCTACAGATTCGGCCATTTTCTTGCTCCAGGATCTCTTCAGAGCCGAAGAGATCCTGGTCCGGATTAAGCTCTGAGTAATCAAATTCGGTGTAGTTTGCAGCGCAATTTAGCGCGGGCGAGTCATTGAGGTTTTGACTGGGTTTAATAGCTCCGGCGCTAACCGCGCCTAAAGACAGACGAGCTTCATCGATGATCGTATCCGCAATCAAGGTACTTTGAAGATCAAGCAAGCTCAAGATGTTGATCGTTGCATTGGCGCCTTCACCCGGCTGAGTAAGTTCCAGTCCACCGGAATCATTCACTGCGCCCACCGCACCAATCGCATGGGTAGGTGTAGGGGCATGCGCGAACTCGTTCAATGCACCAACTTGAGCATCATCGATAATAAACTGGAGGAGGCCGCCATCTCCAAGCAGCGGAAGCGAAACCTGCCCAAGGTTGATATTGATTAGTTCTAAAAGTCCTACATCAATTTCAGATGTCGTGGGTTCGGCATTATTGATGTCGTCTTCTAAAACCTCCCATAGCTGGTTCACGCCATTGAGCTCAGCGGTAGTCAAAGTGCGGTCATCGTCTCCAATGGTTAAGTGCTGATTTAGCAATCGAAGGTCTAATAATCCGCCGTATCCATAGGACAAGGCATCTTCTAGATGCTCAGCTAAGGGATCGTAAGGGCTAGAAGTTTGTGCCTGGGAGGTGGCAGGTGCCGCAACCAAAGTAACTAGAACCAAGGTCAAAATCGTTGCTATGCACCGCATAAACTTTGCATGAGGCATGATGACCTTCTTGAGGACTAAAGTGAATTGGTTAGCGCAGATTGCCGAATCAACATCACCTGCACTCCCTGGCATGTGTTCTTAACTGTTGCGAGCGCGGTTTCCACGAAGGGCAGCAAATCCGCCGGCGATAGCAGCAAGAACACCCGCTGCGATCAGGGCTAATGTTCCTTTACCGCCGGTAGCGGGCAGCTGTCCCACGATCGTGTCTTCGTAGTTGGTGACATTGGCGACCATGTCAAAGTCATCATCCATTGTCTCGGTGTTAAACGTGACTTCTTGTGGCTCTGGATTGATGACATAGCCATCAGGTGCTTCGGTCTCAATTACGCAGAGCTTGTCGCTATCACCGGTGGTAGGAGCCGCATTATTAACCCTATTAATAACCTGAACACCATGGGCAGTAATGGTGCCATCAACTGTCTCGAACTCCGAGATGCGGTGGGAAACTGGATCACCATCAATCGCTGGGCTGTTTGAAGCAAAAAGCGGTCCGTCAGTAAGCGTTAGAACCTGATCTTGTTCCTGGCAGCGCCACAGCTCAAACTTGGCTGCATCAGTCGTGATGGGGGTACCAGAATCATTAAGCTTGTTGATTGTTAGTGCGCCTAGGTGCGTTTCTGCTCCGTATTCTGACTCACCGGGGTTGGTCGGATCATTAGGATCCGTGGTTACTCGACCGCTGTTAGGGAGAAGAACCTCAATATCGTTGCGGATGATGCCGTTTCCGGGAAGATCTACAATCTGTGCAGGGAAAGTGACAATTACTTCGAGCCCAGCATCATTGACGCGAAGACCTTCAAGGTTAGTCAGCCCGCCTTCGAGAAACTCCATCCGAACTTCCTGACCACTAATGGTCAACGCGTAATCGGTGCCCTCTGTCAGTTGTGTACCTTCTGGGGATGAAACATCGACGGCGTCAGCTTGTGGAGCGGCTAGCTCGGAAGGTAGGTCATCGATGATGACAAAGCGATCCAAATTGCCAGCTGGAACAGAAGCGCGGGCGGTGTAGTTGATGGTTGAACCGATAGTAGCCCCAGCGTCGGTGACGTCCTTGGAAACGCTTACCTCCTGGTTCTTAGGAGCTACAACTTGATCATAGTTCCAAGTACCGTCCGAATCGGTAAACGGTAAAGTGACCAAAAAGGGCTTTGCGACGGTGTAGTTACCGTTCTGAAGCTCAGTGACCAAGTAGACACCAACATCAAGATTGGTTAAGACACTGCCATCGGTGCCTGTAGTAATTGTTTCAACCGTGGTTTTACCGCCAGTATTTTCAGGCGCTGCGATCAAAGCGTCAAGCGCGGCAGCATTTTCTTGAAGCGCCATTAGGTCATTCCATCCCGCAAGCGTATTCAGCTCGTTGTCGAATGTGATTCTTTCGATCCGAAATTCGATGTTTTGGAGGGGAGTGCCGGGAGCATTTCCGGGGTCAGCTTCGGAATCCGGCTCGCCAAGGCGCTTATTGATCGTTAGGGAGGCGTTCGCATTCAAATCAACGCTCGAAACGGAATCCTGAGCGATTTGAGCTGAAGCGTCTGGGGCGATCATGGGTGCGCCGGCGATGGTAAATCCAAGGGCAAGGCTTAGGGCAGCAGCGGAAATCCGCTTGGAAATTAGGGTCATAGCATTCCTATGTTCGAAAAGGGGAGAAGGGTGGAATACTTCGAATCGAAAAAGTTGCCTTCGGGTCGAACTTTCCAATCTATATTTTGTTATATCAAACGAACGTAATTATAGGAAAAATCCTGCACAAATGCTGTATCAAGCGTTGTGGCGGGGTGGTTAGCGGGGGTGGCGGGCGCTGCAGTGAATCGACTGGAAAGGTTTGTGTTGTATGTGTAGGTTTTAGTGTTGTAGATATGTTTGATAGAATTGGTGGATGTTGTATTGATATGCTTTGGTTTCTGGGCAAGGCAGAACCCTGAAAACATAAATACAGCTGCCCACAATGTGGACAGCTGTTTAATCCGGGGTGTTCGCTACACCGCCATATTTACTTCAAGCTTGATTAGCGGGAAGAACCCT
>JAUNRU010000043.1:0-22229 GCA_030535535.1 Corynebacterium casei | reverse complement strand
CTAGCCCATGGTTGTAATCAAAGAAATGCGTTAGACCGACGGAAGTTTTTCCTTGCGATTCAGCGCGGGCAGTGGCCTGGGCGAGCAGAGCGGCGGTCGATGCAACAGCGCCAGCTTGTCGGGCGGCATGGCGGCATAAAGCTTCGAGCTTTTCGATGCTAATTCGCACGTCAGCACCTCATTTCAGAAAGGGGATGGAGGGAACACGAAGGCGGACAACAAACCCACCTTGTGATGTGTGTTCACAAAAATGCATTGAAGCAAGGTGGCTCACAAACTTTTTAAAAATTGAATAAACCCTTTGTGCGATTTGTGATCACAATTTGTGGTGTTCTAGACAACAGTAAATCCGTTGTGGTTATCCACATCATGACCGCTGAATGGCTAGGAGTGACATGTCCAATACACGTGTTGCCGTAGCCCCTTTTATTACAGAGCAAGAATTCCCGCCATTGCAGCACTTCATTGATGGTGCCTTCGTGGAGTCTGTTGGTGAAGAATTTTCTGAGGTGGTCAATCCCGCTAATGGTCAGGTCATCGGGCGGGTCCCACGCGGTTCGACTGCTGATGTCGATGTTGCTGTCAATGCAGCTCATGATGTATTCCAGCAGTGGGGCAACATCACCCCAAAGGAACGCTCCGAGGCCATGCTGGCTATCGCGAATGTGGTGGAAGAAAACGCTGATCTGTTGGCGCGTCTAGAAGCTCATAACGCAGGCAAGCCTTTGGAAGTTGCGCGTGATGACGTCGATGGCACCGTGGATATCTTCCGCTTTTCTGGGGGTGCTGCGCGTGCTTTCACTGAAGCTGGTGCTGGTGACTACGTTGAGGACCACATCTCATTTATTCTTCGCGAGCCATTGGGTGTTATCGGCGCTATCGTGCCGTGGAACTACCCGCTGCTCATGGGTGCTTGGAAGATTGCTCCGATCCTTGCCGCTGGCAACACTCTGGTTCTTAAGCCGGCAGAGCAGACGCCACTGTCAGTACTGAAGCTCGCAGAGCTCATCGCCGGGGTTCTTCCGCGCGGTGTATTCAACGTGGTTACCGGTCTCGACCGCGAGGTGGGTGAGGCACTGTCTCATCACGAGAAGATCGCCATGGTTGCTATGACCGGCAGCGTTGGTAGTGGCCGCGCGGTTGCTTCCGCTGCTTCCGGCACCCTCAAGCGCGTGCACCTGGAACTCGGCGGTAAAGCACCCGTCGTAGTGTTCAAAGACGCGGACCTAGACGCGGTTGCCGAGGGCGTGCGCGAAGCTGGCTTCTGGAACTCCGGCCAGGAGTGCGGCGCCGGAACCAGGATCCTCGTGGACAAGGACGTAGAAGCCGAACTGGTGGAGAAACTCGTTGCCCAGATTGGCACCCTCACGGTTGGAGATCCAGCCGAAGGCGAGCACATTGAGCAGGGCCCACTGGTCTCCGAGCAGCACTTTGAGCGTGTCAAGGGATTCCTCGAGCGCGCACAAAACGAAGGTGCAGCTGCCGCACTGGGCGGCTCGGCGGCTGACCGTGAAGGATTCTTCATTCAGCCAACTGTGCTGACCAACGTTCTACCTGGCACCGAGGCTGCCCAGGAAGAAATCTTTGGCCTAGTTATCACTGTGGAAACCTTCGAGTCTGAAGAAGAAGCAATCGAGCGCGCCAACGATACCCCATACGGTCTGAGCGCTTCAGTGTGGACCACGGACGCTGCACGCTCCATCGATGTCCCACGCAAGATCGACGCCGGCACTGTCTGGGTTAACTCCCACCTGGTTCTTGCGAACTAAGCTCCATGGGGCGGATTCAAGGGCTCCGGCTACGGCCGCGACCTATCGCTCTACGCGCTGCAGGACTACTCCCGCACTAAGCACATCCAAATAGCTCACGGTCGATAGCGTGACTAATTAAAACTTGCTGGTGCTGCTCCAAGGCACCAGCGACACAGAAAGACCTGGCATCCGTCCTCCATCGGATGCCAGGTCTTTCTTACTTTTCAATTGGCCTGCGACTAGCGTGCGACCAGCGTGGTTTCGAAATCGTACATATCAGGGCGGTAGCAGTGGTTGCCCAACTCAATGACCTGCCCGGAGTTATCTAATGCAACGCGCTCTACCGTAAGCAGCGGCCCGCCGTCATCAACGCCCAAGAGACGGCTTTCATCACCAACCGCGCGGCGCGCGCCGATTCGCTGGTTCGCAATCTTCAGGTTCACGCCACGCTGACGAAGCGCGTCATACATGCCGCCGCCTTCCAACTCTTCCAGCGTGATGTCATTAAATGCTGGTGGAAGGTGGTTTTCCAGGATTGCTACCGGGGTATCACCGGTGGAGCGCACACGACGGATAAACAGAACTTCATCACCCACAGAGACGCCGAGCTTTTCCGCGATAGAAGAGTTCGCCGCCATCAACCGGTGCTCGAGTGCCTGCGTCTTTGGATCTAGCTTGGCATTTTTCAAGTCATTGTAGAAACTGGTCAGCTCCACAGGCCGGGTCACATGGCTTTGTACAACTTGCGTACCCACACCACGGCGGCGCACGAGCAGGCCCTTGTCCACGACTTCCTGGATAGCGCGGCGCACCGTCGGGCGCGAAACGCTCAGGCGCTTGGCCAAAGAAATCTCATTTTCCAACCTGGCGCCCGGCGGCAGCACGCCGTCACGAATGCCGTCTTCTAACCTTTGGGCAACTTGGAAGTAGAGCGGAATTGGGCCATTGCGGTCAAGGTCTTTGAATAGCTCGGCCGGCCAGACCGGTTCGCTGGATGTCATGGAGGTTTCCTTCACTAACTCGTCTATCAATCCTCGGTGAATGTGTTAGGACAATTGAACAATATTACTGGCACGAGGATAAGTCCAGTTTGTCTGTTGTGCCTGCGGGGGATTATTCACCCTCCCGGGCGGTTTGTCTTGCAGTTATGTGTTTTGACCCTATCACTCGAAAGCGTAATCGCGCAGTATTTTACTGACATTTGGCGTCATTTGATAGCTAACAAACCTACTTTGTTCGTTGGATCGTGTAGTTCTGGCGGGATTCTTTGCGAGCATTTTATGCGCGAGATTCGGGGTTGTCTGGGTGGGGAGGTGAGAGCTTGAAGCGATTTACCTGCGGTTATGTGTGAGGTTTTGAAGTGCGGTGGATTCTTTCCGGAAAAACCTTGCCACCAATTTTAAATGTGCTATTGTCAGGACATGCGGCCGTGAGGGTCGCCACATTCCAATAATTTTGAGTGAGGGGTTGCAGAGTCCTATGGCGAATTTGACTAGTGCTCATGAGGTTCTAGCTATCGGCCGCTTGGGCGTGGACATTTATCCACTGCAAAGCGGCGTTGGCCTAGAAGACGTCCAATCTTTTGGTAAATACCTGGGCGGTTCCGCTGCCAATGTTTCCGTTGCTGCAGCACGACACGGTCGCAATTCGGCGCTGCTTTCGCGGGTGGGCGATGACCCACTGGGTAAGTACCTATTAGCCGAACTGGACCGTCTCGGCGTGGACAACCAGTATGTTCATGCTGATCCGACATTTAAAACACCTTTGACGCTGTGCGAGATTTTCCCGCCAGATGATTTCCCACTGTACTTCTACCGCGAGCCAAAGGCGCCGGATATGTGCATCGAATCATCTGACGTGAGCCTCGACGATGTGCGTGATGCAGAGATTTTGTGGTTCACCCTGACCGGCTTGAGCGAAGAGCCAAGCCGCGGTGCACATCAGGAAATCCTGAATACGCGTGCACGCCGCAGCCACACCATCTTGGACCTGGACTACCGCGACATGTTCTGGGACACCAAGGAGGAAGCGACCGAGCAAGCGCAGTGGGCACTGGAGCACGCCACCGTTGCCGTCGGCAACAAGGAAGAGTGCGAAGTCGCCATTGGTGAAACCGAACCAGAGCGCGCCGGACGGGCGCTGTTGGAACGCGGCGTGAAGCTGGCCATCGTCAAGCAAGGCCCGAAGGGTGTGCTGGCCATGACCGAAAATGAAACCGTCGAAGTGCCACCGGTATGGGTCGATGTTATTAACGGTCTTGGCGCTGGTGATGCCTTTGGTGGTGCGCTGTGCCACGGCCTGTTATCTGATTGGCCGCTGGAGAAAGTCCTGCGCTTCGCCAACGCTGCCGGCTCTGTTGTAGCTGGGCGTTTGGAGTGCAGCACCGCGATGCCAACCACCGAAGAAGTTGAAGCGGCCCTCAACCAGAAAGTCTAAAATGACTCCACCACAAATCTCCCCAGAGAGCTTTGAAGCTCTGCGCCGGATACGCGCCGAGAAACCGGACCAAGTATCCGCCGCTTTCCACAGCCGCACCAAACGCGAATTACTTGGCGATGACGGCAAACTATTCATCGTCGCGGCAGACCACCCTGCGCGCGGTGCACTGGCCGTCGGTGATAATCCGACCGCCATGGCAAACCGCTATGAACTGCTAGAACGCATGGCAATCGCCCTGTCGCGTCCCGGCGTTGATGGTGTACTGGGCACCCCAGATATCATTGATGACCTCGCCGCACTGGGCCTTTTGGATAACAAGATTGTTGTCGGTTCCATGAACCGCGGCGGTTTGCGCGGCGCCTCTTTTGAAATGGATGACCGCTACACCGGCTATGACGTGGCCTCCATGGTGGAACGCGGCGTCGACTTTGCCAAGACCTTGGTGCGTATCAACCTCGCTGATGCCGGCACTGCGCCGACACTGGAAGCAACCGCCAAGGCTGTCAACGAGGCCGCTGCGGCGAAGCTTCCCATCATGCTGGAGCCTTTCATGAGCAACTGGGTCGACGGCAAAGTAGTCAATGACTTAAGCACTGATGCGGTTATCCAATCCATTGGTATCGCAGCTGGCCTGGGTAATGATTCGGCTTATACCTGGATGAAACTGCCGGTGGTAGATGATATGGAACGCGTTATGGAATCTACCACGCTGCCGACTTTGCTGCTGGGCGGTGACAACGGCGGTGACCCAGATGCCACCTATGCCTCCTGGCAAAACGCTCTGGCACTTCCGGGTGTTCGCGGCCTGACGGTTGGCCGCACCCTGCTTTATCCACACGATGATGACGTCGCTGCCGCTGTAGACATCGCGGCAAACATGGTTCACAACTAAGAAACGAAGAAGGAAAACATGTCTGAAAAGCTCATTAACCACTGGATTGATGGACAAGAAGCTCCATCCAACTCCGGCAACACCGCCGCTGTGTACAATCCAGCCACCGGTGAAGTCACCGGCCAGGTTGTTCTGGCGAACCAAGAAGAAATTGATGCCACCATTGCTTCCGCAGCGAAGGCTTCCAAGGTGTGGGGCGGGATGTCGATTGCAAAGCGCCAAGCCGTAATTTTTAAGTTTCGCGAGCTGCTCAATGAGCGCCGCGGTGAGCTGGCAGAAATCATCACCGCTGAGCACGGCAAGGTGCTTTCCGATGCCATGGGTGAGATCATGCGCGGCCAAGAAGTAGTAGAACTGGCCACCGGTTTCCCACATCTGACCAAGGGTGGATTCAATGAAAACGTCTCTACCGGCATTGATGTCTACTCCATCAAGCAGCCACTGGGTGTGGTGGGCATTATCAGCCCATTCAACTTCCCAGCGATGGTGCCAATGTGGTTCTTCCCAATCGCTATTGCTGCCGGTAACGCAGTCATTTTGAAGCCTTCGGAAAAGGACCCATCCGCAGCACTGTGGATGGCTAATCTGTGGACCGAAGCTGGCTTGCCAGATGGTGTATTCAACGTCTTGCAGGGTGACAAGCTTGCCGTGGATGGCCTACTCAATAGCCCAGAAGTCTCCGCTATTTCCTTCGTGGGCTCCACCCCGATTGCGAAGTACATCTATGAAACCTCCGCGAAGAACGGCAAGCGCGTGCAGTCCCTCGGTGGCGCGAACAACCACATGTTGGTTCTTCCGGATGCTGACTTGGACTTGGTTGCTGACCAGGCGATCAACGCAGGCTACGGCGCCGCCGGCGAGCGTTGCATGGCAGTATCTACTGTTCTGGCCATTGACTCCATCGCCGATGAACTCATTGCCAAGATCAAGGAACGCATTGCTACCTTGCGCGTGGGCAATGGTGCTGGTGATGAAAACGGTGAGCCACACTTGGGCCCACTGATTTCTGAAGCACACCGCGAGCGCGTTTCCGGTTATGTCGATATTGCTGAAGCCGATGGCGCAAAGATTGTGGTGGACGGCCGCAGCTGCAGTGTTGACGGCCACGAAGAGGGCTTCTTCTTCGGCCCAACTTTGATCGATGACATCCCAACCAGCTCCCGTGCCTACAAGGAAGAAATCTTCGGCCCGGTCTTGTCGGTTGTTCGCGTGGCCAGCTTCGATGACGCAATCGCACTGATTAACTCCGGTGAGTTCGGCAACGGCACCGCAATCTTCACCAATGACGGTGGCGCTGCACGACGCTTCCAGCATGAGATCGAAGTGGGCATGATTGGAATTAATGTCCCAATCCCAGTGCCAGTTGCATACCATTCCTTTGGAGGCTGGAAGAACTCCCTGTTCGGTGACGCCAAGGCATATGGAACCCAGGGCTTTGAGTTCTTTACCAGGGAAAAGGCTGTCACCAGCCGCTGGCTCGACCCAGCAACCCACGGTGGCATCAACCTTGGTTTCCCACAAAACGACTAGTTGGAAGCTCGACGCACAAACTGTACAAGCACACGTAGGTAAGTGAGCAGGAGAGAAAATGAGCACTGATGAACGTTGGTTTCATAAAAAGGGCGATCTGGCCAGGCAAGGGTGGCAAACCGTTGTCGACTCAACCACCCCAGGATGGCAGTACACCGGAATCCGAGTCGCGGAGCTTTCCGCTGGCGAGACTCTATCCCTGGACGATCTTGGCGTGGAGAGGATCTTCATCCCGCTAGCCGGGCACTTCCAAGTTGCACACAGTCCATGTTCGCACAGCCAAGATTCCCGCGATGAGGAAGTGACCACGCTCAACGGCCGCAAGTCAGTGTTTGATGGGCCAACGGATGTGCTCTATCTTCCAACCAACACTGCTGCAACGCTATCTGGTGAAGGCCGCGTTGCGGTGGCAGAAGCACCAACTAAAGAGCCAAAAGAGTGGAAGTATATTCCACCAGCGGGCACGCCGGTGGAGCTGCGCGGCGCAGGCCGTTCCAGCCGCCAAGTGCACAACTTTGGCACCCCAGAAGCACTCGATGCAGCACGGTTGATTGTGTGCGAAGTAATCACTCCTGGTGAGAACTGGAGCTCCTATCCACCGCACAAGCACGATGAGTACAAGCCGGGACATGAGTCCAAGCTGGAGGAGATCTACTACTTCGAAAGCGCACCATCACGTGTCGGCGGTAACCCTGATGCCACAGATGGCGCATTCGGAATGTTTTCTACCTACTCATCACCAGCAGGCGATATTGATATCAACGCCATGGTTTATACCGGTGATGTCGCGCTTGTTCCTTATGGCTACCACGGCCCAGCCGTCGCAGCCCCTGGCTATGACTTGTACTACCTCAACGTCATGGCTGGTCCAGATCCAGAACGTATCTGGTTGATCAATGACGACCCTGCACACGCATGGGTTCGTGAGCAATGGGAAGGGCAGGAATTTGATAACCGCCTGCCTTATGAACACCGGGAAGGCTAAATAAATGGCTGCTACAAAAACAATGACGGTCAGCCAGGCACTGGTTGAGTTCCTCGGCCACCAGTGGACCGTTGACGGTGAGCACCGTGAGCGCACCATCGCCGGCATGTTCGGCATCTTCGGCCATGGCAATGTTGCCGGCATCGGCCAGGCGCTCAAGCAGTACAACGTGGATGAGCCTGAGCTCATGCCGTACTACCAGGCGCGCAATGAACAAGCGATGGTTCACCAGTCCGTGGGCTATGCGCGCATGCACCGCCGTTTGGGCACGTATGCATCGGCAGCCTCTGTCGGCCCTGGTGCCACCAACTTGCTCACCGGCGCGGCGTTGGCTACCACCAATCGCTTGCCAGCACTGTTGCTGCCCAGTGATACTTTTGCCACCCGCGTGGCAGATCCAGTGCTGCAGCAACTAGAGCAGCCCTGGGATATTGGGCTGACCGTTAATGATGCTTTCCGCCCGGTATCGAAGTTCTTCGACCGCGTGCAGCGCCCGGAGCAGCTCTTTTCTATCGCACTGTCCGCAATGCGCGTGCTCACGGATCCTGCTGAAACAGGTGCTGTGACTATCGCCTTGCCGGAAGACGTGCAGGCAGAGACCTTTGAAGTTCCACTGGAATTCCTGCAAGACCGCGAATGGCATATTCGCCGCCCACGCCCCGAGCGTGAAGCGTTGGCCCGCGCGGTGGAGGTCATCCGCAATGCCAAGAATCCAATGATCATCGCTGGCGGCGGCGTGCTTTACTCCGCAGCTGAACAGCAGCTTCAGGCTCTAGTGGAACAAACCGGAATCCCGGTTGGTACCTCGCAGGCCGGCGGCGGCGTTCTGGATTGGGACCACGCACAAAACCTCGGCGGCGTGGGTGCCACCGGTACCCTGGCTGCCAACCGCATTGCTGGTGACGCGGATGTCATCATCGGCATTGGTACTCGCTACAGTGACTTCACCACCGCTTCACGCACCGCGTTCCAAAACCCAGACGTGAAGTTCGTCAACATCAACGTCGCGTCTTTCGATGCCTACAAGCACGGTTCGCAGCTTCCAGTCATCGCCGATGCACGCGAGGCCATCACAGAGCTTATCGATGCCTTGCAAGGATTCCGCATCACCGAAGAATATGCGCGTT
Organism: Corynebacterium casei; assembly: GCA_030535535.1. Classification (GTDB taxonomy): domain Bacteria; phylum Actinomycetota; class Actinomycetes; order Mycobacteriales; family Mycobacteriaceae; genus Corynebacterium; species Corynebacterium casei_A. The sequence continues at coordinate 13,505 of JAUNRU010000043.1, read as the reverse complement.
CCATCGCAGAAGCGAAAGCTTCCTGGGATGCCGATGTGGACAAGGCTTTTGCACCCTCGAAGCTGGCTCTTCCTGGACAGCCAGAGATCATCGGTGCGGTACAGGAATCCACTGCACCAGAAGACGTCATCATCCAGGCAGCTGGTTCTTTGCCAGGGGATCTGCAAAAGCTATGGCGCGTGCGCGATCCACTCGGCTACCACGTGGAATATGCCTTCTCGTGCATGGGCTATGAAATCGCTGGTGGTATCGGCGCTAAGCGTGGCCTCGATGCGGTGGGCGATGACCGCGACGTAGTCATCATGGTTGGTGATGGCTCCTACTTGATGCTCAACTCGGAGCTGGTTACCGCAGTTGCCGAAGGCATCAAGGTGATTATCGTACTTATCCAAAACCACGGCTATGCTTCCATCGGCCACCTGTCCGAAACCGTTGGTTCGCAGCGCTTTGGTACCTGGTACCGCGAGTACGACGAAGAACAAAAGAACTTCCAAGGCGAGCAGATTTTGCCCGTTGACTTGGCCATGAATGCCCGCAGCTACGGCCTTGATGTCATCGAAGTCGAGCCCGGGGAGAACTCCATCGAAGACCTGAAGAAGGCCATGGCTACCGCCAAAGCTTCTGACAAGTCCACCTTCATCCACATCAACTCCGACCCGCTCATCTACGCACCTGATGGCGCCGGCTGGTGGGATGTCCCGGTTTCTGAAACCGCGACCTTGGAATCGACCAACACCGCCCGCGAGGAATATCTCAAGCAACAAGCCTTCCAGCGCCCGCTTCTTGGCTAATCCGCCTGACCACAAAGTAAGGAACAACAATGACCACCTCTGTACCTTCTGATACCAAAGCCGCCTCCGTCGCCGGTGAAAACCCTGGCCTGCGCATCGGAACCGCACCTGATTCCTGGGGCGTCTGGTTCCCCGATGACCCGAAGCAGGTCCCGTGGGACCGCTTCCTGGATGAAGTAGTCAAAGCTGGCTACACCTGGATCGAGCTGGGCCCATACGGCTACCTGCCCACCGACCCACACCAGCTGGAAGACGAACTGGGCAAGCGTAATCTCAAGCTTTCTGCCGGTACCGTATTCACCGGTTTCCACAAGGGTGAAGAACAGTGGAAGCGCGCCTGGGACCAAGCACTCGATGTCGCAGGTCTTGCTTCCAAGCTGGGCGCTGAGCACCTAGTCGTCATCCCTGACCTGTGGCGCTCCGACGCCACTAGTGAGGTATTGGAATCACGCACGCTCGACGATGAAAAGTGGGCTAAGCTCGCTGCCGGCCACGACCGCTTGGGCAAGGCCCTGCTGGAAGAATTCGGCATGAAGCAGCAATTCCACTCCCACGCTGACAGCCATATCGGCACCACCCGCGAAGTCGTGCGCTTCTTGGAGGAAACCGACCCGCGCTACACCAACCTGTGCCTGGACACCGGCCACTTTGCTTACTACGGCGGCGATAACGTCAAGCTCATCGAGGACCATCCAGAGCGCATTGGCTACCTGCACTTGAAGCAGGTCGATCCATCATTGCTTTTCGATATTTTGAAAAATGACGTGCCATTTGCCGATGCCGTTGCTCAAGGCATCATGGTCGAACCACCGCATGGTGTTCCTGACCTGGCGCCAATCATTGAAGCTGTTTCGAAGATTGACTCCGATATTTTCGCCATCGTTGAGCAGGATATGTATGGCTGCGATGTGGACTACCCATTCCCAATTGCTGAGCGCACCCGTAAGCACATCTTCGGCTGCACGCACTTCGCCCGCATCAAGTAAACGAAAATCCACCAACCTCAAATTTTTAAGGAAATCATTATGACTAAGAGTCTTCGCGTCGGCGTCGTTGGTGCCGGAGCAATGGGTGCGGACCACATCGATCGCATTAACAACCGCACCTCCGGTGCTCACATTTCCGCCATCGTTGAACCAGATGCAGGCCGTGCTGCCAAGGCAGCTGAAAATGCACCAGGTGCGAACACCTTCTCTAAGATTGAAGACGCCATTGCTGCCGATGCAGTCGACGCCGTTCTGATTGCCGTTCCTGGCCAATTCCACGAGCCGGTCCTTGTTCCAGCGCTGGAAGCCGGCCTACCCATTCTGTGTGAAAAGCCGTTGACCCCTGATTCTGAGTCTTCTCTTCGCATCGTGGAGCTTGAGCAGAAGCTGGACAAGCCACACATTCAGATTGGTTTCATGCGCCGCTTCGACCCGGAGTACAACGAGTTGCGCAAGCTGGTGGAGTCGGAAGATGCCGGCGAGCTACTCATGCTTCGCGGCGTGCACCGCAACCCAACCGTGGGGGAGAACTACACCCAGGACATGTTGATCACTGACTCCGTGGTGCATGAGTTTGATGTCATTCCATGGCTCGCAGGCTCTCGTGTGGTCAGTGTGGAAGTTAAGTACCCTAAGACAAACTCCTTGGCGCATGCGGGACTGAAAGAGCCAATTCTGGTCATAATGGAACTGGAAAATGGCGTGCTGGTAGACGTGGAAATGAACGTGAATGTTCAATTCGGCTACCAGGTTGCAACCGAAGCAGTCTTTGAAAAGGGACTGGCCCGAATAGGTCAGCCAGCAGGCCTGCAGCGCTGGAGTGCTGGTCAGTTCTCCGTGAAGGATCATGAGGACTTCACCACTCGTTTCGCAACGGCATATGACCGCCAGATTCAGTCCTGGGTCGATGCAGTTCATGAGGGTACATTGGTGGCTGGCCCCAATGCATTCGATGGTTACTTGGTGGCATTGTCCTGCGAGGCAGGCGTCAAGGCATTGAACGAAGGTGGCGTTGTTCCAGTCGAAGCAGAATCACGCCCTGATTTCTACGCATAAATTTTCAAAGATTTCTGTTTAAGAAGGAGAATCCCTTATGGTTCGCATTGCTTTTGACCCAACGCCTTTGCATCACGATTATGACTTGCTGGAATTTCCAGATGTCACCGCACGCTTGGGCTATGAGTACATGCAGATCACTCCGCATGTGGACTTTGGTCCGTTCTTCCGCCACCCCAAGGCTGACGATGATCTGGTGCAAGCGCTTAAAAAGCGCGCCAAGGACGCGGGCGTCAAAATTCCAGCCATCTTGCCGGTGCACCGTTTGTCCTGGCCTGATGAAAACCTGCGGGTAGCTGCGGTGCGCAATCTCAAGCGCATCATTGAGCTTGCAGTAGATCTAGAAGTAGACACCCTGAACACGGAATTCTCGGGCCGACCCGAACGCCCTGAGGAATCAGAAGACGCTTTCTACCGCTCCATGGAAGAACTCCTTCCCATCTTGGAGCGCGAGGGCATCAAGTTCAACATCGATCCGCACCCTGATGATTTTGTCGAAGACGGCGTTGAAGCGTGGCGCGTAATCCGCGGCTTGAATTCCAAGCAAGTGGGCTTTGTCTACGTTGCGCCGCATACCTTCCATATGGGAGACCAACCAGAAAAGATTCTCACCTCAGTCGGCGATCGTCTCGGCGCTGTGTATTTGTCAGATTCCTTCGACCATCACAAATCCCACGGTCTGCGCTACATCACCAACCCACCGGGAAATGCAGTCCGCGTGCACCAGCATCTCAAGATCGGTGATGGTGACGTTGATTTTAACGAGCTGTTTAAGTTGCTTCGGACCACCGGCTACCTAGACCGCGAGGATGCCCTCTTGGTATCCAATGTCTTTGCCGAAGATGAGGCCTTCCTTGATGTTTCGCGCTACCAGCTGCAAAAGATCAAGGAATTGGTCGACAACGCTTAAGTGCTAACAGCCTAGGCGTTAACAGGCTAGACGCTAACACCAGATCCGGCTCGGGAATCCTCTAGAAATTTCATGGACTCCCGAGTCGTTATGCATTTCATTTCCACGAAAGGAGCACGCTTATGGCTCAGACACGGTCATTTAGCGTCTCTATTGCCTTGCTCGCGGCCGGGGCACTGTTTCTAGAGATCCTCGACGGCACAATCTTGACCACGGCGATTCCTGCCATCGCAAGCGAATTTGGTGTGGGTGCAGGCGATGTCAGCCTCGTGCTGGTGGCCTACCTAGTAGCGGCAGCCGTTGGCATCCCCGCGGCCGGCTGGCTATCAGATCGCTTCGGCGTGCGCCCAGTATTTCTGCTGGCACTTCTTGTATTCACTGTCGCATCGCTTGTCTGCGCACTGGCTCCTAACCTAGGCCTGCTCATTGCGGCACGTGTTCTGCAAGGCCTCGGTGGTGCGCTTCTTGTGCCGGTTGGGCGATTGGCCGTTATCCGCGGAACAGATCCCAAAGACTTACTCGATGCCATCGCATTTTTAACTTGGCCTGCGCTTGTCGCACCAGTTATTGCACCGGTGCTGGGTGGTTTGATTACTGACACCATGGGCTGGCGATGGATCTTCTTCATCAACGTGCCACTTGGAATAATCGCTCTTATCGCGGGAGCGTTCATCCTGCCTAAAGACACAAAGGTTTCCACAGGGCGTTTCGATGCGGTGGGGTTTATCGGCGTTGCCATCATCATGGTCGCGCTAACTATCTGCGCAGAACTTCTCACAACCGAAGTAGACCACCGCGGGCTGTATGCCCTGGCGCTGGTTGCCATTGCCGCTATCACCACGGGGTTCATCACCTGGTGGCTGCGCACCCCGGGGCGGCTTTTCGATGTCACAGTGCTGCGTATCCAGAGCTTTCGGGTTGGTAATGCATCGGGAAGCATCTACCGGCTGGTTATTACTGCCGTGCCTTTCATGTTCACGTTGTTATTCCAACTGTCTTTTGGCTGGTCAGCGACCATGGCCGGCGCGATGGTCGTGGCGCTTTTCGCAGGAAACGTCGCGATTAAGCCTTTTACCACGCCAATCATCCACAGGTTCGCCTTCAAACCAGTGCTGATTTTCTCTAATGCCGCTGGTGCCATCGTTCTAGCATCATTTCTGTTCGTCACGGCGGAAACACCGCTGGCAGTCATCGGCGTCTTGTTGTTTGTCTCCGGAGCGCTGCGCTCGTTAGGGTTTAGCGCCTACAACACTCTGCAGTTCGTGGATATCGAACCTGAGCAAACCAATAACGCCAATGTCCTATCGGCAACGCTGCACCAGCTGGGTATGTCTCTCGGCATTGCCGTCGGCGTCATCGCTATTTCGCTTGCGCCGACTTTCGCGTGGGCGTTTCCCCTCGCAGCCGCGCTATTCATATTGCCTCTCTTGGGCGCTGCGATGCTGCCACCAAGTTCCGGCGCTAGTGCCTTAGAAACCAAACAACCGAAATACCCCAAGATTAAAAGTGACAAGAAAGTAAGTGAAAACCTATGAATATCCGTATTGGATTAGTTGGTTATGGAACCGGTGGGCGATATTTTCACGCGCCCTATATTGAAGCCTCCCCGCATTGTGAATTAGTGGGTGTGGTGGCACGTTCTGAAGCCTCGAAAGCAAAGGTCGAAGAAGATTTCCCTGGGCTTCCGACCGTTGATTCATTGGAGGCATTAGTGAATCTTGGCGTTGACGCGGTGGTTGTTTCCACTCCACCTGAAACGCGCCGGGAACTGGTTTTAGAAGCAATCGACGCAGGGGTGGCAGTGGTGGCAGATAAGCCCTTCGCCCCAAATGCACAGGCAGCGCAAGAGCTTGTCGATGCCGCCGAGAAGGCCGGGGTTCTCCTCAACGTTTTTCACAATCGTCGCTATGACACAGACATCGTCACAGCCATGAAAATCAGGCATTCGCTTGGGCAGTTGCACGGTCTGGACTTGCGTTTTGATCTCAATGAGCGGGATTCTTTGGAGCTGGGGCCTCAAGGAGGTCTGCTCCGGGATTTAGGATCCCATGTGGTTGATCAGGCATTGATGTTGATGGGACCTGTACGTGAAGTAACTGCTCATCTCAGTTTTATCGAAAGTGCCGAAGGACTCACAGATAAGAGCTTTCGCATCATCATTGAGCATGGTTCGGGTGCTGTATCCACGATTTCTGCGAGCAAGGTAGATTGGCTGGTATCGCGTGAGATTCGCCTAGTTGGCGAACATGGTGCGTATGTCTCCGATTTTCGTGATGTGCAAACCGAAGCCATCAAGAAAGGGCAACGCCCTGCAGGAAAACGTGATGCGTGGGGCTATGAATCCCACGACAGGTGGGGTCAGCTGCGCACTGCTGATGGAGTAGAAACTGTACGTTCAGCGCAAGGTGATTACACCAATTTCTACGATGAGCTTGCTCGCGCGATAGAAACCAAGACATCTGGTCCGGTTCCTGCCCAGCAAGGAGTCGAGGTTCTTAAAGTCTTGGATGCTGTGGTCGAAAGCGCAGCTGAGGGACGAAGCATTCGTATTTGAACCGCGAGTTAGTCCGAAGATTTAGTTGAGCCGCGGTGCCGCAGTGGTACTGCGTTCAACCAGTTGCGGTACCAACGTGTGCTCGACGCCGGGGTAGGACTTTTTTGCGCCGAGCTTGTTTAAGAGCAGATATGCGGCGTTGTGGCCCACACCAATACTGTTATCGTCGATGGTGGTTAGGGAAACTAATCGTGACTGCGCTAGGGGAGTGTTGTCGTATCCAACAACTGACAAGTCTTCTGGCACACGAAGGCCGCGCTCACGTGCCGCCCCTAGAACGCCGATGGCAGTGATGTCATTGGAAGCAAAGAAAGCCGTGATTTCAGGATGTGATTCCAGAAGTAACAAAGCTTGGGTATAGCCATAATGCTCCGTTGCAGGCCCGGGAGTTTCATTGGCTAGTGGCACTAGGTCGTGTTCTTTCATCGACGCGATATAGCTAGCTAAACGTTTCTGCCCAGCGCCGCTGTGAACGTTGATGTGTGCAATGTGTTTATGTCCCAGTCCAATGAGATGTTTTGTGGCAAGTTTGGCACCTAAGAAGTCATCATTCGACACAGCGTGGGTGGCAAACTGCGTATCGCTTTCAAGGGGAGTGAATCGGGTGCCGGCCACGACAAAAGGCGGCATGTTCTCAGGCAGTGATTTCTCTGCAATGTCTTGGGCGATGATGATTCCATCGGGGCGCATGGTTAGTGCATGCGTGATGGGATCGGTATCTGAACCAGACGTTAAGGAGTCAATAACAGACATCCTGTACCCCCGCGGGGTGAGGATCTCACTGAGGGATTGAAGCATGTCAATGAACCAGGGGTTTGAGTAGTCATCAATAAGCACTGCAACTAGATTGCGGCGCTTGGCGGCTAAGTCTGATGCGGCGCGATTGGGCTGGTAGCCCAGCTTTTTAATCGCGTCATTGACGGCCGCGGTGGACCGAGCGCTAACGCTGGGGGAGCCGCGGAGAACTAAGGAAACCAGTGATTTTGAGACGCCGGCTTCCTTGGCAACGTCATAAATTGTGGGCCTCGTTCTGCTCATTTTCACAATTCTACCCATGATCTATTGACAGGACATACTTTCAAATATAGTTTTGTTGGAACGCTCCAAATAAGGGTTCTGGATCACATTATAGGGGCAAGTTAAAGCACCACACACTTCTAGTGAAGGAGTCAGCATGGCTGAGCAAAACAACAACCCAAACAACTTGCAAGAAATCCGGGTCGCCGTCATCGGCGCGGGTATGGCTGGGAAGGCACACGCGGCGGGGTACCTGACCGCACCGGCCACCTATGACAGCACCTTGCCCAAGGTCCGTCTGGTATCCATCGCGGATGCCAATGCAGATCTGGCAGAGTCCACCGCAGCACGTTTTGGCTTTGAGCGCTTCGACACCTCGTGGCAGGCGATTGCGGAAGCTGATGACATCGACGTAGTCAGCGTCGTGGTGGCAAACTTCCTGCACCGTGAAATCGTGGAGGCTCTCCTTGCATCCGGCAAGCATGTGCTGTGTGAGAAGCCATTGTCAGACACCATCGAGGATGCCGAGGCCATGATTCGTGCGGCGGAGGAAGCCGAGTCCAAGGGTGTCATCGCACGCATTGGTCTGACTTACCGCCGTTCACCAGCTGTGGCGCACATCCGTGACCTGGTGCTCTCAGGTGAGCTGGGTAAGGTACTGCACTTCTCTGGCCACTACTGGACGGACTATGGCTCCAACCCAATGGCGCCAATCAGCTGGCGCTACAAGGGTCCTAACGGCTCCGGTGCTTTGGCCGATGTCGGCAGCCACTTAACCTACCTGGCGGAATTCGTGGCCGGTTCGGACTTCTCTGAGGTACGTGGTGGGCAGCTATCCACCGTCATCACGCAGCGCCCAAAGCCACTCGGCGCGGTTGTTGGCCATGAGGGCGGCGCGGTCTCTGATGAGTTCGAGCCAGTGGAAAATGATGACGTGGCGTCCTTCTCCGGCAGCTTTGCCGGCGGTGGAACCGGAACCATCCAGGTTTCCCGAATCTCCCAGGGCCACCCCAACACCCTTGGCTTTGAGGTGTTCTGTGAGAAGGGCTCGGTGCTCTTTGACTTCCGCAAGCCAGGCGAGTTCCACATCTTCACCCCGGCTAGCTCCAATGAGATTTCGCAGGAGGGCGGCTACCGCACCATCACGCTCGGCCCAAACCACCCTTACTGGCGCGGCGGTCTAGCCATGGATGCCCCAGGTGTCGGCGTCGGTCAGAACGAAGGCTTTGTGTTCCAGGCACGTTCCTTCCTCGAAGAGGTCGCAGGAATCTCTGAAGCAGACAGCCTGCCTCGTTGCGCAACGCTGGATGAAGGCTTGCACAACATGCAGCTTATCGATGCCATCTCGCAGTCCGCAGCCGCCGGCGGCAGCACCGTGGAAGTACCGGTGCAGAAAAACGCTCAGGTCCACGCACCAGTCAACGCCTAAGAGAATTAAGGGAAATACTTCATGAAACTTGGACTTTACAACGCGATCTTCCACGACCGCACCCTGCCCGAAGCACTGCAGGCAATCAAAGCTGCTGGACTGACAGGCATTGAGCTCAACACCGGTGGCTTCCTGCCAGCACAGCACATTCCTACCATTGATGACATATTGGAATCCGATGATGCGCGTGATGAGTTCCTCGGCCAGTTTGAGGGCACCGGCGTTGATATCTATGGCTTGAACTGCAACGGCAACCCGCTGCACCCAAACAAGGCAATCGGGGACAAGCATGCGGAAGATGTCCGCCGTTCCATCCGATTGGCAGAACGTATTGGGCAGACCCGCGTGGTCACCATGTCCGGTCTGCCAGGTGGTGAGCCAGGCGCGCAGCAGGTCAACTGGGTTGTTAACGCGTGGAATTCCGCGGCACTGGATGTGTTGGATTACCAGTGGGACGTCGCCGCAAAGTTCTGGCGTGAAACTGACCGCTTGGCCGCGGACCACGCCGTCAAAGTTGCATTGGAGCTGCACCCACAAAATATCGTGTTCAACTCTGCTGATGTTCACAAGCTCATTGAGCTGACCAAGGCCACCAACGTGGGAGTGGAACTAGATGCATCGCACTTGTTCTGGCAGCAGATGGATCCCGTGGCAGTCATTGACCATCTGGGTGAGCTCATCTTCCACGCGGCGGCGAAAGATGTTCGTATCAACAAGCAATGGGCTCAGCTCAACGGCGTGCTGGATAACAGCTTCCGCCGCCTCGATCCATCAGAAGAACGAACCAATTTGGGCGGCGATGAATGGGCAAATGAATGGCCAAAGAACTCCGCCTGGGACTTCGTTGCACTGGGCAAGGGACATGATGTTGAGTACTGGACTGAGTTCCTCCGCGCGCTACACCGCGTCGACCCAGACATGTTGGTCAACATTGAACATGAAGATGTGGAACTCGGTAGGGAAGAAGGCGTCAACGCTGCCGCCGAAGTCCTCATTGCTGCCAACAAGGCTCTAGAGGCATCCCTCTAGGAAAAGACAAGCAAGGCACACAGCGATTACCTGCCCGATCACTTAGAAACCACTAAGCGATCGGGCATGTGCTGCTTAAAACACCAAACCAAAAGAATCACAAGAAACCGGAGAAAACATGACTACGCAACGCCGCACCCTCAACATTGGTGTCATCTCACTCGGCTGGATGGGCCGCCTGCACGCGCGCTCCTACCTGTCTGTTGCCCAGCACTTCGCGGAACTGCCAGTCAAGGTAAACCTGCACACCGCCGCCGATCCTGATGAGGGCGGACGCACCTACGCCTCCGAAGCACTGGGATTCCAAAACACCGTCAGTGACTACAAGGAACTGCTCGCTAACCCAGAGATCGATGCTGTCTCCATCTGTTCACCGAACTTCCTACACAATGAAATCGCATTGGCTGCGATCGAAGCGGGCAAGCCATTCTGGATTGAAAAGCCTATGGGCCGCAGCGCTACTGAATCCCAAGAAATCGCTACCGGCGCCGCCGCAGCCGGTCTGGTCACCTCAGTGGGCTTCAACTACCGCCACGTTCCCGCCATTGCTGAAGCTCGCCGTCTGGTGCGCGCCGGGGAGATTGGCACCATCACCAACGTGCGCGTTAGCTTCAAGGCTGATTATTCTGCTGACCCACTGGGTGCTTTGACCTGGCGCTTCAAGAAGGAACTGGCTGGCTCCGGCGTTCTGGGTGACTTGATGTCGCACGGTTTCGACCTGGCACAGTTCATCGTCGGAAAACTTGACTCCGTCACCGCGACCAACGGCATCTTCATTCAGCAGCGTCCACTGCCGACCAGCGGCGCCGCCAGCCACTTCTCACAAGGCTCGGATGATGCTCCGAAGGGCGAGGTAGAAACCGAAGACTTCACCGCGGTGCTCGGGCGCTTCGAATCCGGTGCACTGGGCGTCTTTGAATCCAGCCGCGTCGCGGTTGGTCCACGCGCGGAATACATCGTGGAAGTCTACGGCTCAAAGGGGTCATTGCGTTGGAACTTCCACCGTCTCAACGAGCTTGAACTTGCTGATTCCACCGATGGCTACCGCACCATCATGGCTGGTCCGGCCTTCGGCGAGTTCGCTCGTTTCCAACCGGGTGCCGGCACTGGCATGGGCTTCGACAACCTCAAGACCATTGAGGCATACCTCTTTCTTCGCTCCATCCTCGAGAACAAGCAATATGCCCCATCCGTCGGTGATGGTTGGGCCGCCGCAGAGATTGCCGATGCTGCCCTCGAGAGCGCCGCATACGGGCAGTGGGTAAACATTAAGCCTGTCGATGCTTTAACGACCTACGATCGCGAGCTTTAATTCTGCCCTAGCTACAAGAGAAGAATTGTCCTTCCGGTTCAAACAGAAACCGGAAGGACAATTTTATGCGTACCGCTTGTGCGTCAAGGCATTATTTTGCCCTGAAAGAAAACCTGGCCCTCAAAGATATTAGCTGTGGCCGGCTGTATCGAGTCTCTTGTTGCAGTTCAATCACGACTTTTTAGCATCTGCAACGGCTGTTTCCACATTATTGATCCTCTGTGCCTGATTGCATCCTCCACCGTAGGTGAACCTAATCTTGCGCGTAAAGAGAGAAATTTATACTGAAATTTGGTGGAAAGGTTTGGTAGCGACCGGCCAGTACAAACACTTCTGCCCCGAAATGACAGCTCTCATTCCGGGGCAGAAGTTCGTGACTATGGGGGTCTGTGCGGTAACTAGTGCTTGGTCACCTTGCCTTTGCGTACGTCCTTGTCGAAGATGACGCCGGTGGTGACGTCTTCATCAATCTCTTCCAGGGTGCGGCCGCGGGTTTCTGGAACCATCGCGTAGATAAATATCAGTGCGATGACGCCAACGCCGGCGAAGAGGAAGAATGTTCCGGTCAGGCCGACTGCTTCCATCAGGGTAGGGAAGAAAAGTCCGAGGAATGCGTTTGTAATCCAGAGGAAGAACACGGAGATACCGATTGCGGCACCTCGCATTGCCAGAGGGAAGATTTCGGACAACATGACCCAGGTGGCGACGTTGAGGAAGGTCTGCATGGAGCCTACGAAGATGACCACGAGTGTCAGAATGACGTAGGGGCGCAGTGGATCTCCGACTGGGAACATGAATGAGGAGATGCCGATGAGCACGTGGGAGACTGTGGTCAAGGTGTAGCCAGTAATCAGGGTGGTGCGGCGGTTCACGCGGTCCATCATCCACAGTGCGATGAATGCGCCGACCACGGCAATGACACCTGGCGCGATATTCGCAATCAAAGCGGCGTTCTCAGAGAAACCAGACTCAACCAGAACAATCTGACCGTAGTACATAATCGAGTTAATGCCGGTGAGCTGCTGTGCGACACCCAAGCCGATACCAACAATCAGGATGCGGACGAGCCACTTATTGGTCAGGATTTCCTTGAAGCTCATGGCCTTTTCGGAGATCTCTTCGTCTTCCTTCGCCATGAGCTCAACTTCAGCAATCTCGGCACGGGCGCGGTCAAGTGGGCGAACGGTTTCCAGAACCTCGCGAGCCTCATCAATTCGGCCTTGTTCCACTAGCCAGCGTGGCGATTCGGGAACGCGAAGCATACCGAAGAAGAGACAGATTGCTGGAACAGCTGCAATGGCGAGCATGTAGCGCCATACCCCTTCATGGTGACCCCAGACGTTGCCGATAATTGCATTGATGATGAATGCTGCCAGCTGGCCAACCACAATCATCAATTCGTTGCGTCCTGCGAGGGAGCCGCGAATTTCAAATGGTGCAAGCTCTGCTAGGTAAACCGGAACAACGGTGGAAGCGCCACCAACGGCAAGGCCTAGAATGATACGACCAAGGACCATGATTTCGAAGTTTGGCGTGAACACACAAACCAATGCGCCGACGAAGAATCCAACAGCCAGCAGAATGATTGTCTTACGACGGCCCCATTTATCTGAGACTCGGCCAAGAATCATCGCACCTACGGCTGCGCCGAAGAGAAGCGACGAGGTGACTACACCTTCAGTAAACGGTGTTAGTCCTAGCTCTCGGGTCATTGGTGTCAGTGCACCGTTGATAACACCCGTGTCATAGCCGAAAAGTAGCCCGCCAAATGTCGCGATGAGTGCGACATAGAATAGGCGTTTACGATACGGACCCTCCGTAAGGGGAGGAAGTTTTCGGCCCGTATCAGGGCTTTCTGTATCTGCGAACGTACTTGCCATTTTCTCTCCTAAGTGTGTAATGGCCAACAAGACCGGGAGGGGGAACATGTCCATGAAGTTCATGTTGTGAACCCCATCACCAATGAAATTGATTGTGTCAGTCCCGATATGTCCCGTCAATCGAACATGACAATGTTTTTAACAAGAAGTTTCGCAATGTGAACTTTGCAGAGATCGCTTATCGCAGAGAATTTGAATTGCGCCGCCGGAGGGGGTTTGGTTGGTAGCGTTCTCTATCTGCATGTTTAATGGTGGGAATGTCTTTGTTGGCGGGGGAGAGTTGGCTAGTATGTGTCAGTTCTCCGCGTCAAAATGAATTGCCGAGTGGGGGTAGTCGGGGTTATACTTTAGTACCGTTTGACCTATATGTCAGGTGACATTGTCAGGTCTAAAATGGCTCAAAGATTAGAATGTTAAGTCAAAGGTTTCGGATTGGGTATCCGGTTTAAAACCTTGAACGAGCGGGCGGAATTTCTTCTCGCCCGCTCAAAAGCTGGTTGTGGTTAGCGGTTATTCGCTAGTCGTTGGCGATGGCCTCGGC
>JAUNRU010000042.1:18129-22446 GCA_030535535.1 Corynebacterium casei | reverse complement strand
CGCCGGTCAGCTTGAAGCCAACAACCTTAGGGATGAGCATGGAGACAGGCTGGCCAAGCATTGCTGCCTCAGCCTCAATGCCGCCAACGCCCCAGCCCAGGATACCCAGGCCGTTTTCCATGGTGGTGTGGGAGTCAGTACCAATACAGGTATCTGGGTATGCAACGCCATCGTTGTCGAAGACAACGCGGGACAGGTACTCAATGTTTACCTGGTGGACAATACCGGTTCCTGGAGGCACAACCTTGAAGTTGGAGAAGTTCTCAGCACCCCAGCGAAGGAACTGGTAACGCTCTTCGTTGCGCTGGTACTCAATCTCAACGTTTTTCTGAAGTGCATCAGCGGAGCCGAATGCCTCAGTAATAACGGAGTGGTCAATAACCATCTCAGCTGGGTTCAGAGGGTTAACCTGGTCTGGGGTGCCACCCAGAGCAGAAACTGCCTCACGCATGGTTGCCAAGTCAACAACACAAGGAACGCCAGTAAAGTCCTGCATAAGAACACGAGCTGGGGTGAACTGAATCTCTGTGTCAGGCTCAGCCTGTGGATCCCAGTTAGCAAGTGCGTTGATGTGGTCCTTGGTTACGTTCTTACCGTCTTCGGTACGAAGCAAGTTCTCAGCCAGAACCTTGAGAGAGTATGGAAGCTTCTCGAGGCCTTCAACGGCGGTAAGATCGTAGTAAGTGTATTCCTTGCCCTTTACGTCAAGAGTCTTCTCGGCGTTAAAGGAGTTCAAGCTTTCAGTCACAGGGAGCTCCAATCCTTGTTGTATTGAACTAAATATTCGTTTTTCCTCACCACTCGCTGCCTTCAAACCGCTTGAGTCATGGGGTTCTAAGTCAAACTTCAATGAGGCGAACCGAGGGTTCACCCTTCCATCATAGTGAGGTATCTAGTCGAACGCCGTTCATTGTAACAGAACGCTCGTACTGTTTGCACATTTTGCCAATCTTCGGCGCGTCACCCCAGCTCCAACCTTCAGTCTTGGATATAACCAGGGGAGTAGGCAATGAGATCCACATATGGATTACACAATATAAGGGGTAGGTGAAAATGATTCCTGAAGGAACAGATATTCCCGCATTGTCTGCTCAGCTTTCAGAAGACGGTGTTGCTTTCTCGAATCCCGAACTGGCTAATAATCAAGAAGTCCAGGCTCCGATTGAAGCAGCACTCCAAGACTCACACGGCATCGCCGTCGTTGATGTCCATCCGCAGCGGCTTGCCGATGCCCGTGATATCGCGCAAGAACTTCAGGACGCAACGGGACTGGATACGGTTATCGTGCAAACCACTCGTAATGTCTCGGCTGTCAGTGACACCTATTCACGCGCAGCAATCGAATCTGCCCAGACGGCACTGCCACAAGGAATTGATCAAGTCGCACTCCTTGACGAGTTCTATACGGGGGTTGACCCCCTTGGCGTGCCATGGCCGATCATTGTCGTAGCAGTTCTATTATTTGCCGCCGCGAGTGCTGCTGTCGCATTCAAGGCCGCGACCCGTAAGTAAAGTCTGCGCCCTTTATTATTTCGGCCGATTTCAGCCTGCCCGCAATTGCCGTCGCGAACCTTCTTTCGTGACAGCCGGCGTTGAGCTGTGCATTTCCAGCCAATCTCCTTAAATTTCCCAAATAGCACACCCATTTAAGCTTTCCGGGGTGGAAAACGCATGCAATATTCATTTTGTGACAAACATTACATATGTCTCGTTTTGATTACGGAAGTGCTGGTAATGAACCTCTGTTAAGTCATGTTGCGTTACTTGACGTATGTGTTTCTTGTGAAAGTAGGTGCGAAGGGGTTGGTGTGTGTCGTATGGTTCAAACATCGACTCACGAGTTGGATCTAATGATTTTTGGTCACGGTTCGAGACTTGATTGTTGACACAGTTATGAATACGCAGCACGGGCATGTGGGGAAGCACGCCAAGCGCTGGCACATCATTGTGACGACAGTATGGTTTCGTTTGTGACGAAGATTCAGTAAGTGATAGCTCGCGGAGACGGTATTTTCTATTCGCTTTTTACTGAGCACCCACCGCCTGTTGTCAGGAGTGTGGGTCTTTATTCAGGGTGCGATGGGCATGTTTAACGCCAAGCCTGTACCCGGAGCAGTCTGAATGAGGGCTCCCGGGCATTGCTTTGCCTAAATCACTCCAGCGGCGCCTTACCTTGGTCCACTTTGCCCAGTGGACCAAGGCGGCGAATCATTGCCAGCAGGTGGTGGCGTGAGGAGTTAATCCGTGGCCACCACTTCGTCTAGACGCACACACCGTATGCGATCAGCACTTGCAGCTGTCGCGTGCACACTTAGCGTTTCTTTGATTTCAACGACGACCCCAGCGGTCGCACAAGAAAATACTTCCGTCGTTTCCAAGCTCCAGGATGTTCTGGACGGCAACGTTTCTGTTTCTTCCTTGGCCGGCGCCATCGCCGATGCCCAGGAAGAAATCTCTCGCCTTGAAAGCGAGATTGGAGAATTCCGAGAGCGCGCCAACCAAGCATTGGTTGATCTGCAAGACGCTCGAAACCTGTCCGAGCAAGCCCGTCGTGGCACAGTAGCTGCACGCGGTGAGCTAGATGATGCTCAATTAGAGGTGGAAGATGCCCAAGGAAAGCTGGATGAGATTTCTCGTTCTGCCTACCGCCGCGCCAACACCTCCGAATCAGTCACCAACGCAGCCGGTGGTGATGCACGCGAGGACATGCTGACTCGCCAGAGCTACTTGCGCTCGCAGGCTGCAAAGCAGCAAAACACCGTCACCGAATTGGAACGAGTTCGCACCGAAAAGTCCAACAAGGAATCTCAGCTCCGCAAAGCTGAACAGCTAGCGACCGAACGCGAATCCAACGCGGTCTCGGCAGAAAATGATGCGCGCGGTGTGCTCGAGGAAAACGAGTCTCGGATCGGTGAGATCGCTTCTGAGCGTGAGCAGCTTGTAGCTCTGCAAGAGGAAGCGCAGCAAGCGCTTTCATCGGCACGCGGCGAGGAACCTACTTCAGACGAGTCTGAAAACAACGACGTCACCGAAGACACCTCTGCGGCTCCAGCTCCGGCTACTTCCGAAGAAGCTACTTCGGAAGTAGCCGAGGACACCGCATCTGAGACAGCAGAGCAAGACACCACCGTGGCAGAAGCCAACGAACCATCTGCTGACGAGAACGAAACAGCGACTTCTTCCGAATCTGAAACTGCGTCAGAGTCCGAGTCATCTTCTTCTACGAACGGCTACGCAGCATCTGCACCAGTAGGCGCCGGTCCGACCGCTGCGACGGTAACTGAGCCTTCAGCGACCAACGCTGAAGAATCTGAATCTGCCGTGACGACTGAAGAGCAGGCAAGTTCTATTCCTTCTCAGGATGCCCAAGGCGCAAATGGCGACGCGCAGGGCAGCAGCGTTGATGGGGAACAGGCAGCACAGCTCGCTGGACTAGCGGTAACCGCCGCAGCTGCAATTGTTGCAGCGTCTCAGCCTTCCCACTCTGTAGACGCAGAGAATGGTGCACAGGCTGGTGCTGAAGGCGATGTCGCTTCTGAAAACGAGGGCTCATCGGAGGCTCTCATCGCTGGCAGCAGTGCGCTGTTCCCACAGCAAGGTCCGGCTGCAGAAGATGACGTTGCAGGAGACTTGGACGGCATTCTTGAAGACTTGCCAACTCCAGGCGACATTGAAGATGAAGCTTCGGCAGAGCTGGGCAATACTTCCCGTGCCGCCAAGATTGATGCGGTAATCGCACGTGCCGAGTCTCAAATCGGTGTTCCATATGCTTGGGGCGGCGGCGACGCTAATGGCCCAACCAAGGGCATCCGCGATGGAGGTGTTGCCGATTCCCACGGTGACTACAATAAGGTCGGCTTCGACTGCTCGGGCCTTACCCTCTATGCCTTTGCTGGTGCAGGTATTTCCCTGCCTCACTTTACCGGCTACCAGTACAACCAGGGCAAGCGCATCAACCCACAGGAGATGGAGCGCGGCGACCTTATCTTCTACGGTCCAAGCGGCAACCACCACGTGGCTATCTACCAGGGCAATGGAATGATGATTGAAGCACCACAGTCCGGTCAGACCGTTGCGTCAGTACCTGTCCGATGGTCCGGAATGTCCGATTACGCAGTTCGATTGATTTAATTTAGCGGGGTCTGAGCACACATAAAAGTGTGTGCTCTACCTAACCTCACGTTGGTTCTGGATATCCAACTTTAGTTGGTACAATTTTCATTCATGAGCGATTCAGCCCCAACCCCCCGTGATTATGATGCCCTTCTCGTTCTTTCTTTCGGTGGCCCGGAAAAGAATGAGGAGGTCGTTCCATTT
>JAUNRU010000042.1:0-18029 GCA_030535535.1 Corynebacterium casei | reverse complement strand
CCTTCTCGTTCTTTCTTTCGGTGGCCCGGAAAAGAATGAGGAGGTCGTTCCATTTCTAGAAAACGTAACCCGCGGGCGAGGTATCCCGCGCGAGCGTCTCGTGGAAGTCGGTGAGCACTACTTCCATTTCAATGGCAAGAGCCCGCTCAATGAGCTCAACCTCGAGATCATTGAGCACATCAAGAAAGAACTGAAGTCTCGTGGCAACAACATGCCGGTGTACTTCGGAAACCGCAACTGGCATCCGTTTGCCAAGGACACTGCTGAGCAGATGATCGAAGACGGCGTTCGTTCCGCACTAGTATTCGCCACTTCTGCGTGGGGCGGATACTCAGCGTGCCGGCAATACAACGAAGATATCGTCCATGTTGGAGAGCACTTGGAAGAAAAGGGCCTTCCAAACATCGAGATGTTGAAGCTGCGCCACTTCTTCTCTCACCCTTCTTTTATCAACGAAAACGCAAAGGCTTTGAAAGAAGCTATCGCCGCAGTTGATGAGGATAAGAAGGACAATCTGCGCGTCCTATTCACTGCGCACTCAGTTCCGACCGCACACGATGAAGTTGGTGGCGGTGAAGACAATCCAAATCTCTACTCCCGCCAGGTTGCTGAAGCATCGCGTCTAGTCGCTGAAGCAGTAGGCATTAGCGAGTACGACGTGGTTTGGCAGTCTCGCTCCGGAAATCCAGCAACGCCTTGGCTTGAACCAGACATTGTCGACCATACTGAAGAGATTCACGCCAAAGACGGCGTACAGGCCGTGGTTGTGTGCCCAATCGGATTCATCTCCGATCACATGGAAGTGATCTGGGATCTGGATACTGAACTTGTAGAAGCCGCCGACAAACTGGGCGTACAGGTCTCCCGTGCGTACACCGTTGGTCCAACAAAGTCCTTTGCTGCAATGATCGTGGACCTCATCGAGGAACACACGCAGGGGCGCACGCCGGGAATCCTCGGTGATGTAACTGTTCAGGGATCAACCAAGAACGGTGCTCCTTGCACCGGAGGCTGCTGTGATATTTGGTCGGTCAGAAAGACTAAAGCCAAAGTTTAAGATTTAACTACCGAGCAAAGTCCATCAGCGCGTAGTCCACACCGGCAACACGTGCTGCGCGCACATGGCGCCATAGGCGGAAGAGTTGAGGATCGAGACTGTGATCGCCAATGCGGTCAGTGACAGTCTCAATGACTGCAGCGACTCGATCTGCACGAGCAAATAGCTTTGCGGAACGGCTCGGAACACTCGAGGGCAACCCCGGAGTGTCATAGAAGTCAGCCAAGGTCCCCACCGTTAAACGCGGGTTGGGGACCTTGTCCGTTTTATATCCCATTGATTCAATCAGGAACGCAGATTCATCTGTTGCTTGAGAGAGGAGCGCATCGGCGTCACCAGGACTCAACCACGCCGGCGCGGGCAGTGGCTGAGTCTCTTCAAGAATCGACCAATCTGTCCCACGCTCGTTACTTTCTGGAACTAGAATCAGATGACGCTGTCCACCGAAATCGTCCGAACTAACGTTAGTGGCCTTGGCGCGAACAACGATGGCCCCTTGACCATTGGAGCTTGCTGCGAAGCTAGCTGCTGTTCCCGCAGGAAGAGCAGCCGGGTCACCTGGGCCCGAGAGGATGAGACGAAGGAGTGGACCTTCAGATGAGTCGTCCTCCGCTGTTGCTTCCCGAATGATTGATAAAGCGTCAACGAACGGGCGAGTAGTAGCGGGAGAGTCAGGCGTAGAAACTAGACGTTGAGTGCCGCCAAGTGCGGTCATAGCAGATAGGGCTTCATCAGCTGGCTCGTGTCCATAAAGCCACGCCCCGATCCATATGGCAGTGTTTTGCAGTGGTGACCACACCTGTTCGCGCATATCCATGGCGAGCCAGTCTAATAGACGAGTGTTAGAGCGATAAAATGCTCGGCATGAGTTTTTCTTCCCGCGATCCTTATGCAGGCGATATTCTCGGTGGGCATGCCCGAAGCAAGCCAGTGGAATATCCGGTGGTGCCAGCAAAACCTGGCATGGTGGTCGAAGTCTTCGGCGATGACTTCGTTGGTGCGGTCATGGGCGTTGATAAGACCGTTTATGGCGACGTGATCCGCTTGGAGGACCGCCGTGGTGCACAGCGCGTATTTAACCTCATTAAGGGTGGATTCTTGCTCGAGGGCAAGCGAGTCTCACTGAAGCGTTATGTGGCGCCGCGACAAACGGAGACTACGTCCAACTCCGGTTCACGCAGAGTGGAAAATCTCGAAGCTAAAGTTGCTGCACCATCGCGCATCTGGGTAGAAGGTATTCACGATGCCGCGATCGTGGAAAAGGTCTGGGGTCATGACCTTAGAGTCGAAGGCGTTGTTGTTGAATACCTCGAGGGACTGGACAATCTTGAAGAACGCCTCGCAGAATTCCAGCCGCAAAAAGACCGCCGTGTTGGTGTCTTAGCCGATCACTTGGTGAAAGGCTCGAAAGAAACCCGCATGACCGAGACCGTAGGCGAGCATGTCCTGGTCACTGGTCACCCCTTTATTGATATCTGGGCTGCGGTTAAGCCCCAGGCTGTTGGAATCAAAGCTTGGCCCGAGGTTCCCTACGGCGAGGACTGGAAAACGGGAGTGTGCGAACGCCTGGGTTGGTCTGACCCCAAGGAAGGCTGGCGCCGTGTCTATAACTCGGTCAACAGCTTCCGCGATCTGGATTCAACTCTCATTGGTGCAGTCGAGCGGCTCGTTGATTTCGTGACCACACCAGAGCTTTCCAAGCACGACCTGATGTAGGGGCTTTAGGCGTCCAAGTCAGCCGCTGCAATGAGGTTGACTGCCAGCTGCCATCCGGCGCCCTCTGCCGCCCAGCCAGCGGCCTGGAGGCGCTGGGACATCGCTTGTTTAGAGATACCCAATTCCTCGGCAGCCTCATTCTGATTCAGCCCTGAACGAACCAGGGAAGTAGCTTCGCGGCCTTCGGCTGTGCGCTTTCCAAGAACGAAGCTCAACAGTGCGAATGCAGAAACAATATTCGCGGAGTCCTTCTTGGCTTTCTCCTTTGCAGCTTTCGAACCCGTGCCGGCAGCCACAGTGGGCTCTACCGTGGCATAGACCTGACCGGGACGTGCGGCTGGTTTCAGTCCCTCCGTCGCAGTCTTCTTAGCATCACTGCCTGAGACGCCAATGGAGATGGCCCAGGAGCCATCGGCAAGCAATGCCATGACAACCTCGCACACTGCTGTGGCGGTGTCTACATCGGCGCAAATATCTTCAACGCCGAGGAACTCAAACTCACCGACTCCATCCAACGTGGACAGTGCGGCGGCGGAGCGTTCAACTAATTCTGCGCGCCTCGTAGCGCGGCCTCGGTAACGTGCGTGGACAGCTAACATGCAATTTAGTCTACTGTCTTGCCTTGACTTGCTTCTGCAACTGGCATGCGCGCGTCGAGTATTAATCCGCCGATTCCCAGCAGTGCGCACACAACCATTGCGACCACGATTCCCGGATGGGTTTGCCCAGTCAACAAGTCACCAAAGAAGACACCGATGGCCGTAGTTGGTATCGATCCAACGGCTGTTGCGATAGCGAATTGCCCAACCGGAATTGATGTCAGCGCGGCAGCGTAATTCAGCAAAGAGAAGGGGACACCGGCTACTAGCCTGAGTGATGCAATAGCCAACCATCCACGACGCTCTAAACGCGCGTTAATTCCGGCGACAGCAGGGTGCTTAAGCCTTGGCCGCATCCACTCTCCCAGCAGCCCACGAACGACGAGCAGCGCGATAATCGCGGATGCCGTCAATGCAGTCAGTGCGATCAACAGTCCCGTTGCTGGACCAAAGAGCAGGCCGGCCGAGACCGTCCATAAAGTTCGGGGGAGCGGAAACAGAGTGAGAACGACGTAGCCGATCCAGAACAGCACGATGAACCATGATCCGGCCCCATCTGCCCACGTACGAAGCTCGCCGATATCAGGGAGATCGACAAAGAGAATTAGCGCAACTAGTGCAATGACGGCGACGGCGACAGCCATCTTGCGCGCTGGGCTCCACTGGCGAATTGAGGCGACAGCATCCTTGCACAGTCCTGAAATGAACTCTGCGAAACTTTTTAACCAGGAAGCAATTGATGACACGGGTAGTAATACTACTTGCACCTATGCCGCCTTCTAATCCAGACCTTCGGTCATATCGCCGTCCGGTACGATGCCTATGACGGCGCCGCCAGCAGTTGGACCACACAGGCGTAAAAAAGAGGTTCTGAACTGCTTTTTCGCAGTCCAGAACCTCTAAAAATTCTGTGCCCGGAGGGGGACTTGAACCCCCACGTCCGTTAATAGGACACTAGCACCTCAAGCTAGCGCGTCTGCCATTCCGCCACCCGGGCTGGGTGTTTCAACGAGGCATAATGCTCCGTTAGGCACGGACTAACTCTAGCGTTAAGCCACTGCAGGTGACAAATCGCCACGTCATCCTATATTTATGTCCAGAATTATCTTGAATCTGACTTTTGAAAACACATCGGTGTTAGTTTAATTTTTGAATTGCCTAGGAAGAAAAGATGCGGGAAGGTTACGCAACAACTGCCGCAGAAGGATGATGAGACGCTAAAGCTCGCGGAAAAATTCTGTGATGTCGGGTACAAATGGATTTATGACTACCTACAACGAACCACGATTCCCAGGACCAGACCCGTACGAAGCATTGGGCAACCCACCAACTTTTGCCCTCGCATCCACAGACTTTGTCGACGGCGATGAGCTGGAGGAGAGGTTCCGTGCACCATCCAACATCTCTCCGCAGCTGGAGTGGTCGCATCTTCCGGAGGGCACAAAGTCTCTGGCCGTAACCCTGCTGGATCCAGATGCACCAACTGGTGCGGGCTTTTGGCATTGGGCAGCATTCAACATCCCCGCTGATGTCACGGAGCTGCCACAGGGCGCCGGTTCTTCGGCCGACCTTGGTATCGAAGGTGTAGTTTCTTTGAAGCATGACGGCGGCCAGCGCGAATACTACGGTCCGCAGCCACCAGCAGGCCACGCGCCACACCGCTACCTCTTTGCGGTGCACGCGCTGGATGTAGAGACCCTTGACATTGATCCTGACGCTTCACCGACGGTGTTGGGCTTCAATCTCTACTTCCACACGCTGGGTCGCTCCATTTTGTGGGGTTGGTACGAACAAAAGTAGTTCGACCAGTTAATCTAACTATCTATGGCAAAGAATTCCCCTAAGTCCACTCAGCGTTCTGGCGACAACCCCGGCGTGAGCATTCCAATTCAAGTTCGCGTCGGCGGCTCATTCATGGCACTGGCCGCAGTGCTATTCCTTTTGGCACTAGTTGCTGTGTTTACTGACGGTTGGGCCGCACCCTTTGCTTGGACCCCAATCCGCGTAGCCATCGTTATCGCGGCATTGTTGGTTGGTGGCTTCGCCACGGTAAGAAGAGACCAGAAAGCAAGCATGACTCAGGTGGTTGCTCTTGCGGTCGCCGTGCTTCTTATCATCGGCAGCCGCTTTGTTCCACAAGAAATCTACCTCGTGCAGCACCAGGCATTCTTGGTTCTATACGGCGGCGCTGCGCTTATCTGCGCACTGATTCTGCGCCGTTCTGTCATGCCGAAGGCCTAACACACCGAGGTCCATTAGAACCGAAGGCTTAGATAAATCAAGGGCGCTTCACCATGTGAATGTGGTGAAGCGCCCTTGTACGTTTAAGCCTTTAGACGCGCTTCCAGTGCAAGTTGGAGCCGATTGCCTCAGTGATGTTGCTGAGTCCGTGCGCGCGAATCTGGGCAGCAATTCCCTTGTGAATATCCCGAATCCAGTCTGGTCCGCCGTAAATCAGGCCGGTGTATCCCTGAAGCAGGGAAGCGCCACTGGTGATCCTTTCCCAGGCTTGTTCAGGAGTAGAAATACCACCCACGGAAATGATGACTAGCTTGTCACCAACACGTGCGTAGAGGCGCTTAAGAACCTCAAGCGAGCGCGCCGCAACTGGGGCACCAGAAATGCCGCCAGCGCCCATCTCGCGTACGAATTGGTCGTCGGAGTTGAGTCCCTCACGTGAGATTGTCGTATTGGTAGCGACGATGCCAGCCAGTCCCAACTCAACAGCCAGGTCAGCTACGGCATCCACGTCTTCATCGGAAAGATCCGGAGCGATCTTGACGAGGACAGGAACGGAAGTAGATTCCTGGACCGCGCTGAGAATTGGGCGCAATGACTCAACAGCTTGCAAGTCACGCAATCCCGGGGTATTAGGGGAGGAAACATTGACCACCAGGAAGTTTGCCAGATCGCCCAGAAGAGAGGCGGAACGCCGGTAGTCATCAACAGCCTCTTCTGCCGGAGTCAGCTTGGTCTTGCCGATATTGATGCCGATGATGCTGTCAGTCTTGCGCTTATGCAGATTGCGGGCTGCCTCAGATGCGCCAGCGTTGTTGAACCCCATGCGGTTCAGGATTGCCTTATCTTCGGGAAGACGGAACAGGCGAGGCTGTGGGTTGCCCGGCTGTCCCTTCGCGGTAACAGTGCCTAGCTCCGCGTAGCCAAAGCCAACTGCTGACCAAGAGTCAGCGGCCGCTGCGTTCTTATCAAAACCCGCAGCCAATCCGAGTGGGCGAGGAAAGTGCACGCCAAAGACTTCTTGTTCCAGCACTGGGTCATTTACCGGTAAGACTGCAGCCAAGACCTTGTACGCAGGTGAGAAGCGATTGATTCCACCCATGAGCTGGTTCGCCATGATGTGAATGCGCTCAGGATCAATCTTGAACATCGTCTTTAGCGCGACATCATATGCCCCCTGGCGTGCCGCCGTAGCCAAACGGCCTGCATTTGATCCGAGCTTGTTAACAAAATTCATCAGTGCTTGTACCTTCCGGGGTGGCATAAAGGCTCCGAGCAAGCGTCGGAGCCTTTATGACTATTTCAGGATTTTCTTTGTAGCTTTGAATTCTAGGACTGTTCAGGATTGTCCACGGCGTCATTGACCTCCGCAGCTGGAATTGTTTGCAAACCGTCACCTGATGCGGAACCGATAACCAAGTCACCGTTGTTCAGCGCTTCAATATGCTGCGCATCAGCAACCGTATCCAAGGTGGTGACCAGCTCGGGCACACCGGTGGAGATATCAAATCCGTGGACAAGGTTGTTGTCAGTGGTGGTAATCCACGCAATCTGACGTTCTTCATCCCAGCTCACACCCCAAGGGCTGCCATCAACTGGGCCGAACTGGTGCTGGCGGATGACGTCTTCAGAGGTATAAACCATCAAACGGCCACCAACGGTGTCCGAGACCAAGATGGTGCCGTCTTCACCGACCGTTGCTTGACCCAGGCCCAGTCCTGCGCGAAGACGTCCACCCTCGCGGGAGTTCTCCCAGTCCAAGCTCTGAATGGTGGTATCTGCGCCATAAGTGCGTACTACGTTATCCACGCCGTCACGGTTGGGGATTGCCAACAACTGATCAGTTGGATCCTCGACCTTGAAATCATCAATAACGTCGCCGTTTTTATAGATGACGATCTCAGCGGCTTCGTCGGAAGCCAAGAATAGCTCACCTGTGGAAAGCTCGGTTGCGGCAGTAACTGGGAATTCTACGTCCACTGGAATAATGCGCGGTTCGCCAGGTTTCTCAGGGTCAATCTTGTAGACCTTGTCACCGCAGCCGATGAAGAAATTGCCTGCAGAAGAGGTCAGATCGCCGCATTCCGGAGAGATATGCAGTGGCTCGCCCAGGGAATCGGCAGAACCAAAAGTGATGGTGTCGCCTGAACGGACTGCGAGTGTGTCGCCGACATGATCGATATCACTAATTTCGGCGTGTTCTTCGACGCTACCAGCAGGATTGCTTGCCTCCGGTGAGGCCGCCGGGGTCGCGTTGCCTTGCACCTCCGTGTCACTACCTTCATTGGGGTTATAACCACAAGCTGTGATGACCAGCGACGATGCCGCCACTGCGCCGACTAAAAACTTTTTTGCACCAGAGGATGAATACACGATGGTTCATTCTATCACCTGGAATTACCAGCTAAGAACCGTGTTCGGGGTAGGCTTACCCGCGTGGAAAATCTCACTCTTGCGCAATCTACAACCGAGATGACGGACATGTCCTGGATTCAGGTCATCGTCTTGTCCATCGTCCAGGGCCTTACCGAATTCCTTCCCGTCAGCTCCTCTGGCCACTTGAGGATCGTCTCCGAGCTGTTCTGGGGGCAGGATGCTGGTGCTTCCTTCACTGCCGTTATCCAGCTGGGCACTGAGCTGGCCGTAGTGGTTTTCTTTGCCAAGATGATCTGGCAAATCCTCACCGGCTGGTTCAAGGGCTGGGTGGACAAGGAATCCCGTGGGCAAGATTGGAAGATGGGCTGGTTTGTCATCGTCGGTTCCATCCCAATCGGCATTCTTGGCCTGCTGGGCAAGGACCTGATCCGTGATGCCCTGCGCAACCTGTGGATTACTGCGTCCATGCTGATCCTGTTCTCGTTGGTCTTTATCGTCGCGGAGCGCGTTGGTAAGAAGAACCGGGGATTCGATGATCTGACCATGAAAGACGCTATTGTCATGGGCCTGTGTCAGTGTCTGGCACTTATTCCAGGCGTTTCCCGCTCCGGCGGCACCATTTCAGGTGGTTTGTTCCTGGGACTCGACCGTGAGGTAGCAACCCGTTTCTCCTTCTTGTTAGCTATCCCAGCAGTTCTTGCTTCGGGCCTTTTCTCGCTTCCTGATGCCTTTGATCCGGCAGCAGGTCAGGCAGCATCAGGCATGCAGCTTCTAGTGGGTACATCCATTGCCTTTGTTGTTGGTTATGCATCGATTGCTTGGTTGCTGAAGTTTGTCTCCAACCACTCCTTCGAATGGTTTGCGGCATACCGCATCCCAGTCGGTATCTTGGTCATGATTCTGCTGGCCATCGGAGTGCTGCAGCCTTATTAAACCTTTAAGCGAATGCTAGGTACGATGGCAGGCATGAAATCTTGGCCAATTCCTTCAGTTCCATCCGTACCGGGCACCGCTGCATCGCTAAAGCTGTACGACTCTGCAGATGAGAAAACAAAGCCAGTACACGTTGAAGGCGATACCGCCACGATGTACGTGTGCGGCATTACGCCCTATGACTCCACCCACCTTGGCCATGCCGCAACCTATGTGACCTTTGACGTTATCTATCGAATGCTGCTGGATCAGGGGCATAAGGTGCATTACGTCCAAAACATCACCGACGTCGATGATCCACTATTTGAACGCGCAGAACGTGATGGTGTTGATTGGCGCGAGCTGGGCGACAACCAGGTAGATTTGTTCCGCTCAGACATGGAGCAATTGTCTGTTTTGCCACCGCAGGACTACATCGGGGCGATTGAGTCTGTCGATGAAGTCATCGGGCTGACCCAGAAACTGTTGGACAATGGCGCGGCCTACGTGGTCGATGATCCGGACTTCCCTGACGTTTATGCATCAGTTGGCGCGACCGCACAGTTCGGCTATGAGTCCAACTATGACCGCGACACGATGAAGAAGTTCTTTGCGGAGCGCGGTGGCGACCCTGACCGCGCGGGCAAGAAGGATCCTTTGGATGCTTTGCTCTGGCGCGCTGCGCGCGAAGGAGAGCCTTCCTGGGAATCACCATTCGGCGCAGGCCGCCCCGGCTGGCACGTTGAGTGTTCGGCGATTGCCACCAACCGTTTGGGTTCTTCGTTTTTGATTCAGGGCGGCGGTTCTGACCTGAAGTTCCCTCATCATGAGTACTCGGCAGCGCACGCTGAGGCAGGTTTGGGCTCTGACCGCATGGCGCAGTTCTATGTCCATGCCGGCATGATTGGACTGGAAGGCACCAAGATGTCGAAGTCTTTGGGCAACCTAGTCTTCGTGCACAAGTTGGTGGAGCAGGGGATTGACCCTTCTGCGATCCGCCTGGGCCTGTACACCAACCACTACCGCGATGACCGTGACTGGTCGGATGAGGTCTTGAACACAGGTGTTGCCCGCCTTAACGCTTGGCGTGAGGCTGTCTCCAACGCTCAGAACTCTGCCGATGCCAATGCTGATATCGACGCTGATGGCGCGATGGCAGCTGCAGAAGCAGCGGTAGCTTCACTTCGTGAGCGACTAGCGAATGATCTGGATACCGCTGGAGCATTGCTCGCTGTCGATGACTGGGCGAAGAATCCATCGACGCCAGAGGCAGCTGCGGTGGTAGCTGTGGCAGTTGATGGTCTGCTGGGCGTGCGCATTTCATAGTTTTAGGGGACAATAACCACATGAGCATTCGCGCTACCTATCAGCCACAAATTGATGAGTTTCTAAACAATCTGGAGTCATTCGCGACGGGTGACTACCTCAATGAAGAAGAGAAGGAATTTTGGGATCAGCCATTCGATCCCAAGGCACTACCAGCACTTCGTACAATCCTCGAGCGTCTCTTTGATGCCTTTGATGCAATCCCTGATGATCCAACTGGCAGTCAGCTCAAGGGCGCAGTTGTCCCTTTCTTGGACGAGATTGAGGCATTCAACCGCAAGAACGAAGACGCAATCATTGAGCCTGAAGAAAAGCAGGAACTCAATGAGCTCATCGCTCAAGCAGCTGCTGATA
Organism: Corynebacterium casei; assembly: GCA_030535535.1. Taxonomy (GTDB): domain Bacteria; phylum Actinomycetota; class Actinomycetes; order Mycobacteriales; family Mycobacteriaceae; genus Corynebacterium; species Corynebacterium casei_A. Next base: position 7,451 of record JAUNRU010000042.1, on the reverse strand, counting down.
CCGGCGCTGATGATGAAGCCTTGAGCGAGCTTCCAGAGCTGGACTAGCACCAGCGAAATTATCCTCGTGTTGCCCGAGTTCTTCGGGTGGGCGGGGATTAAAGGTGTGCGCAAGACGCGCCCGGATTTTCCTACGACAAGAAAAGTACTAGCACTAAATTCATGAAGAAACCTCTCGCCATTTTCTGGGATATGGACGGCACCTTGACCAACTCGGAGCCACTGTGGGAGGAAGCTACCTACTTCCTTTCAGAGATTTTGGGCAAGCGCCTGACACCCGAACAGCGCCAACTCACTGTTGGTTCAACCTTTGAGAACACCCTGCGGATCTGCGCTGAGGCCGCCGGTGTTGAACTCAAAGAAAAGGATTTTCCGAAGTATCAGGCGCTGACTTTCAACAAGACTCGCGAGCTTTTCGCCGAGCGCCTCGAGGTATTTCCAGGCATCCAGAATCTGCTCACGCAGCTCAAAAGCGATGAAATGCCAATGCTCGTGACCACCAATACCGTCCGCCACGTGGCAGATTCCGCAATCGATACCGTTGGACGGCACTTTTTCACTGACACCATCTGTGGAGATGAAGTGGCGGAAGGAAAACCTGCGCCAGATATGTACCTTGAGGCAGCGCGCAGAGCCGGTGTAGCACCGTCTGATGCCTTGGTGTTTGAAGATTCCACGACCGGCATGCGCGCGGCGCTGAAGGCAGGATGCAACGTCATCGGGCTGCCAGAACACGACGGGGTGGAGATTCCTGAGGGTGCGGTCAACATCAAGGATTTGAGCGGAAATAAGCACCTGGACGGCGCAAAGGTTGAGGATGTCTACGCGTGGTTTGCCCGCATTTCGGGGTAAAGCGCGGGCAATGTCGTGCGAAAATTACTATCTATGGAACAATAGGTAACCGTGAAGAACTTTGAGACTTTGTTTAATGAATTGGCACAGAAGGCCAGCGAGCGCCCTGAGGGCTCTGGCACGGTTGAAGCATTAGACAAGGGCGCCCATTTCATCGGCAAGAAAATCATTGAAGAAGCCGGTGAAGTCTGGATTGCGTCGGAATACCAGTCCGATGAGGAACTGGCCGAAGAAATGTCGCAGCTTATTTACTGGACCCAGGTGATGATGCACCATCGTGGCATCGCTCTGGAAGATATCTACAAGTACCTGTAAATAAACCACTGCATTCGCGGACTTGCTGAAGTGTGTTCACCGCGAATGTGCGACATAAAATTCGAAGGACCTTTCCATGATTAAGATTGCTGTTCCGAACAAGGGCTCGCTGTCTGAGATGGCAGTGAAGATTCTCAGCGAAGCCGGCTACAAGTCCCGTGGCATGACTAAAGCTTTGAACATTGTTGATGAGGCGAACGGGGTAGAGTTTTTCTTCCTGCGCCCCAAAGACATCGCTATTTACGTGGCAAAAGGCCTGCTCGACCTCGGCATTACTGGCCGCGACCTCGCAGCAGATTCCCGCGTGAAGGTCCAAGAGCTGCTTCCACTGGGCTTTGGTTCATCCACCTTCCGCTACGCTGCGCCAAAGGGCCAAAGCTGGAACGTTGAAGACCTCGACGGCAAGCGCATTGCAACCTCTTACCCAAATGTTGTGCGTGACTACCTAGCCGAGCGCGGCATGAATGCAGAGGTTATCCGCCTTGATGGTGCCGTCGAGATTTCCATCAAGCTTGGCGTTGCGGACGTCATTGCAGACGTTGTTTCCACTGGTAACACGCTGCGCCAGCAAGGTTTGGAACCTTTTGGTGAGCCACTGATTGATTCTGAGGCTGTGGTTATCAAGCGCGTCGACACGGATGTCACTGAGGAAGAGCAGGTTGTTCTCAAGCGCATTCAGGGCATCTTGAACGCCTACAACTACCTGATGATTGATTACAACATCCACAAGGACAACCTGGATGCGGCAACCAGCATCACTCCAGGTCTGACCGGACCGACGGTTTCGCCGCTCGCACGCGAAAATTGGGTCGCGGCGCGAGCTATGGTGCCGAAGAATCAAGCGAACCAGCTCATGGACGAATTATCCAAATTGGGAGCCGAGGCAATCTTGGCTTCAGAGCTCCGGATTGCCCGCATTTAGGGGTATTAAAAGCCATTTCATTCGTGCGCCTTGTGAACGGGGTTACGATTGTGACTGAACACTTCAGTTTTGCTTGATTGCGTCTAGTGAAAACACGGTGAGAACATCACCGTGGCTTTTTGCTGCGTGGTCAAGCGCGTATCCGAACAAGGAGCGAAACAAACATGGCCAAAACCTCCAAGAAGGACGAGTCCACTCAGGGTAAGTCCTCCGAAGCAGCTACCACTCAGGCAGCTGACACCAAGGAGACTCAGGAGAAGGCAGCCCACAAGGCGCCCACCAACTCATCCGGATTGAAGGGTCCAGCAGTCGACACCAAGAAGGCTGTTAAGACGACCAACATGAAAACCCGTACTGAAGAGGATTTGCTGGGCAAGCTTGATGTCCCAGCGGATGCCTTTTACGGCGTTCACACGATGCGTGCACTGGATAACTTCCAGATCTCGTATGTCACCGTCAACTCCATCCCGGAATTTATTCGCGGCATGGTGATGGTGAAGAAGGCGTCGGCTATGGCCAACCGTCGTTTGCACACCTTGCCAAAGAAGAAGGCAGAGGCCATTGTCTGGGCATGTGACCAGGTTCTGAATGAAGGCCGTTGCATGGATCAGTTCCCACTGGATGTCTTCCAGGGTGGCGCAGGTACGTCGACCAACATGAACACCAACGAGGTTATTGCCAACCTCGCTTTGGAGTACTTGGGCGAAGAAAAGGGCAGCTACGACGTCATTAACCCAAACGATGACGTGAACATGTCCCAGTCCACCAACGACGCATACCCAACCGGTTTCCGTCTGGGCCTGTACTTCTCCCTGAACAACCTCATCGAGCGCATTGACCTGCTGCAGGACTCGCTGTCCGCGAAGGCCAATGAGTTCCAGGACATCTTGAAGATGGGCCGTACTCAGCTGCAGGACGCTGTCCCAATGACCTTGGGTGATGAGTTCAAGGCTTTCGCTCATAACCTGCAGGAAGAGCAGGCAATCCTGCGCAACGCGCAAAGCATGCTACTTGAGGTAAACCTCGGCGCAACCGCTATTGGTACCGGCGTTAACACCCCTGCTGGCTACCGCCACCAGGTTGTTGCTGCCCTGAGCGAGGTCTCTGGTCTGGAAATCAAGACCGCGCGTGACCTCATCGAAGCAACCTCTGACTGTGGCGCTTATGTGCTGCTGCACTCCTCAATCAAGCGCACCGCCATGAAGCTGTCGAAGATCTGTAACGATCTCCGCCTGCTGGCTTCCGGTCCACGTGCTGGTCTGGGTGAAATCAACCTTCCTCCACGCCAGGCTGGTTCTTCGATCATGCCAGGTAAGGTCAACCCAGTTATCCCTGAGGTTGTTAACCAGGTTTGTTTCAAGGTCTTCGGCAATGACCAGACCGTAACCATGGCTGCTGAGGCAGGTCAGCTACAGCTTAACGTCATGGAACCAGTTATCGGTGAGGCACTGTTCCAGTCCATCCGTATCATGGGCAACGCTGTGGACACCCTGCGCGAGAAGTGCATCGTGGACATCACCGCTAACCCAGAGGTGTGCCGCAACTACGTGGTTAACTCCATCGGTATTGTTACCTACCTCAACCCATTCATCGGCCACCACAACGGTGACCTCATCGCGAAGGAATCCCTGGAAACCGGCCGCGGCGTTCGCGACCTCGTTCTAGATAAGGGCTTGATGGATGAGGAGACCCTGGACAAGGTTCTCTCGGTTCAGAACCTGATGCACCCAGAGTTCCGCGGTCAGCTCTACATCGACGAATAAAGCGTCGATAAGAGCTGAGGGAAAGTTGAACCTTCTTCCTTGGTCCGTGCCCTTCCTTTTCGGGAGGGCACTTTCGCGATCTAAGGCCTAGATCAAAGTCACAGTGAGATGCCAGACGCGCTTAAAGTCCCTGCGTACGATGGAAGGCATGACTAAAATTCCAAGTGATGTTGAGATTGCACAAGCTCACAAGCTCAAGCCAATTGCTGAAATCGCCGACACCGCAGGCGTTCCTTCTGAAGCACTAATTCCTTATGGCACCACCAAAGCCAAGGTTGATATCACCAAACTGCCAGATGCAAAGAATCCCGGAAAGCTGGTTCTGGTCACCGGCGTTTCCCCAACTCCTGCTGGTGAAGGAAAGTCCACCATTCTCATCGGTCTGACTGATGCTTTGAACCGCGTGGGCAAGCGAGCCATCGTTGCGATCCGCGAACCTTCCCAGGGCCCAGTCATGGGCATCAAGGGCGGCGCAGCTGGTGGCGGCTACGCGCAGATTGTCCCGATGGAAGACATCAACCTGCACTTCACTGGTGATTTCCATGCGATTGCAGCGGCGACCAACACTTTGGCTGCGTTGATTGATAACCACATCCACCAGGGAAATGCCTTGGGTATCAACCCTAACCGTGTGACCTGGCAGCGTTGTTTGGACGTCAATGATCGTTCTTTGCGCAATGTGGTCACGGGCCTGGGCGGTGCTGCGAATGGATCAGTTGCTGAAACTGGATTCACCATTACCGCAGCATCTGAGATCATGGCGATTCTGGGTCTCGCTACGGACTTGGAGGATCTGAAGCGACGCCTCGGAGCCATCACAGTGGGCTATACCTTCGATGATAAACCGGTAACTGCGAATGATCTGGAAGCAGCGGGTGCTCTGACAACGTTGATGCGTGATGCGCTGAATCCGAACCTGGTTCAGACCTTGGGCGGTGCGCCAGCCTTTGTCCACGGTGGTCCTTTCGCCAATATTGCGCATGGCTGCAACACGTTGTTGGCAACCAAGGCTGCTCTTAACCTTGGTGATATCGCTCTGACCGAAGCTGGCTTCGGTTCTGACTTGGGTGGTGAGAAGTTCGTTGACATCAAGGCACGCTTCGGCGAGCTCAACGTCGATGGCGCTGTAGTAGTGGCCACCATCCGCTCCCAGAAATACAACGGCGGTGTTGCGCAGGAAGACCTTCAGACCGAAAACATCGATGCGCTAAAGAAGGGCATTTCTAACCTGGAGCGCCACGTGGAAAATATCCGTAAGTTCGGGATCAATCCAGTTGTGGCATTGAATCTCTTCCACACTGATACCGATGCTGAGCGTGAGTTCATGCGCCAATGGGCTGAGGATTTCGAGGTTGCTTATGAAGAAGCTGAGGTCTTTGCGCACGGCGGTGCCGGTGCTGAGAAACTAGCGCAGAAGCTGCTGGATAATCTCGATGGCGAGTCAAAGCAGCTCTACGATCCGTCTGAAGGTGTTGAAGCCTCCATCAAGACCATCGCGCAGGAAATCTACCGCGCTGAGGATATCCAATACTCCAAGCGTGCACTGAAGGGCTTGAAGTACATCAAGGACAACGGTTGGGACACCATGCCCGTGGTCATCTCCAAGACGCAGTACTCCTTCTCCGATGACCCGACTGCATTGGGCGCTCCTGAAGGTCATACCCTGCACGTACGCGAGATTATTCCGCGCACCGGTGCCGGCTTCACCGTGGTGCTTACCGGCGATGTCATGACCATGCCTGGACTTCCTAAGGTCCCGTCCGCCAACAACATCGACGTTGATGGCAACGGACAGATTTCCGGGCTGTTCTAATCCCTGATGTTTCTGGGTCAGACTTGTTCTAGACCTTGGACGGCTACATGGAAAAGCTCCCCATCAGTTGGACCGAAGTTTCGGATTCTTAGCTGATGGGGAGTATGTTTTTCGGGCCAGGGGAGCATCGACAAGCTAATCTGCGGTCGAACCTGGCCACCCGGGATATTCCGGCGGGGTGCCACCGAAAGCGGGGCACAGGTCCTGGAATGAGCACCATCCGCACAACTTGGACTTCTTCGGACGGAAGATACCCTGCTTGCCGTCGCCCTCAATCTTGGCCCACAAGTCACCCAAGTCGCGCTCAAAATACTCCAGTTCTTCGCGCGAAGGTGTGAGGAACATGGAGTCAAAGACCTTCAAGTACATCAATCGAAGCTGCGCTGGAATAACGCCGTGCAGGCGCCAATAGACCAAGGCATAAAAGCGCATCTGGAACTGAGCGTCATGCGAATACTGCGGCTTAGGCTTCTTACCGGTCTTGTAATCCACTACGCGCACTTCACCCGTCGGGGCTTCATCCACGCGGTCAATGAACCCGCGGACCGGCACTTTATTGGGCAAGATCGTGTCCACGTACATTTCTACTGCCTTGGCATCAAAGCCTTGCGGGTTTTCCATCTGGAAATAGCCCTTGACCAGATCACGCGCCTCAACCAGAAAGCTCATGGTCTGCTCAGCTGGCACCAGCTCAATGAGCTCATCGTCCTTGGCGCACATGTCCTGCCACTCCGGTTTGAGGAACTTCACCGCGCGTGGGTAAGTACGCTCCTCACGGGTAAGCTCATGCGTCTTTTCCAATGCCGCGTGCACCAAAGTGCCTTTGACCTGCGCAATGGTCTTAGGCTCCGGAAGGCGGTCGATTGCGCGCAGACGATACAGCAGCGGGCATTGGTTATAGTCACTGGCGCGCGACGGCGACAGAGCAATCGGCCGACGCTTGCGGCCATGGCTGGTGCTTGGGTTCGGATCTGCGCTCGCGGTGTGGGTGGGATCCGCGTCGAGGTCTCCGGTTGGGTTCTGGATCGAGCTAGAGGTTGAAGTATGGGGAGAATTCATGGTGTCTCAAGCTTATCGCTGTCAAAGAAGTGGCACAGTGGAGGGTATGGAAAATACCATTGAAGACTTTATTGAATTCATTGCTCAATCACCCAGCTCCTATCACGCTGCCGAAACCGTAGCTGGGCGCCTCGAAGAAGCCGGCTTCAACCGCGTGGATGAAACCGCGCAGTGGCCAACCACTCCTGGTGGACACGTCATGGTGCGCGGCGGGGCAGTGATGGCATGGTTTGTGCCAGAAAATGTCACTGGGGGCTTCAGAATCATTGGCTCGCATACGGATTCACCTGGCTTTATGGTTAAACCAACTCCAGATTTTCACAACACCGGATGGTCCCAGTTGGCCGTTGAAGTCTATGGCGGACCCATCATCCACACCTGGTTTGACCGTGAGCTCAAGCTGGCTGGCCAAGTGGTTCTGAAAGATGGCACGCGTCGTTTGGTGGATACCGGCGCTTTGGTGCGTATCCCTAACTTGGCAATCCACTTGCACAGGGAGAAGAACTTCGAACCAGACCGCCAGGTTCACGTCCAGCCCATCATGGCTTTGGACTCTGATGGTGTGAGTTTCGCGCAGGTTTTAGCTGACATCCTGGAAGTCTCAGCCTATGACATTGCTTCTTTCAACCTGGTCACTGCTGATTCGCAGCGCGGGGAAGTCTTCGGCGCGGGCCATAAGTTCTTAGATGCTGGCCGTATTGATAATTTAACTTCCGTGTGGGCAAGCA
>JAUNRU010000041.1:21241-22638 GCA_030535535.1 Corynebacterium casei | reverse complement strand
GCGGACAGCTCATTGCCCTCAGCGTCACGATCGCCGCGTTCCTTGGCTTCTTCCGGATCGATGTCTTCTTCAGTCGGGATGTCTTGGCCCCACATACGTGGCTCCAGAACCTTGTCAATAATCCAGCCAGCAATCAGGCCCAAGACAATGGACGATGCAATGTTGAAGAAGTAGTTGGATACCGCCGTGACTTCCTGGAAGTCAAAGTCTGGCAGGGTTTCCATCACTGCCGTGGAAATACCTGCGAACAACGCATCCAAGGACGTTGGTACCAGCGCGGTGGAATAGCCAGCACCAACCGCTGCGAAACCACCCAGCAAACCTGCTACTGGGTGACGGTTCGCTGCCTTAAACACCATCGCTGCCAACGGCGGGATGACCACGAAGGCCGCGTCGCCCATGACCGAGCCGGTCACGCCAATGACACCGACGGCATAAGGCAGCACCGCTGGGCGCGCTGAGCCAAACAGCTTGCGGATCAGCGCCGACAGCATGCCGGAGCGCTCCGCGATACCCACGGCCAACAGAATTGGCAGAACCGTAACCAGCGGCGGGAAGCCGATGTAATTCTCGCCCATGGTGGTGGTAAACCACGTCAAGCCTTCGCCCGTGAACAGACCGTGGATCTCTTGGGTCTCATCACTGCCCGGCACCTGGAAGGTGATGTTTTGCCACGCAAAGATGGTGGACAAGATACCTGTAATGAGGAACAGGCCTAGGAAGATAGTGAATGGTTCCGGCAGTTTGTTACCGACATACTCAATGCCGCTGAGGAACTTATCCAGCCACTTCGTGCCCGTGGAAGTGTTGTCGTGGTCTTCGCCATGACTATCGCTGGACGATGTACTTCTGGATGTACTTGCTTGGTCTTTTGTCTCAACAGAAGAACCGGTCTCCCCTAAGTTCCCAGTTACTTCTGAGTTCTCTGGATCGTCATGGGTTTCATGCTTTTTGTCATTGGCCATGGCGCTCTCCTTCGAGCCAGTCGGCGTTACTCACTTTTCGTGACAACGTATCCAGCCAAGCTAATGAGGTTTAGGCCACTCCGCAACCGGGTTGTGAGTGGCGGTACCCAATTGTTACCAATTGCGTCCCCAACCGCTACCGCCGCCCAGAGCATTAAAACCCGCAAAGACAACGTGTTTTAGTTAATTCAGTAAAAGATGCCTTGCGAATTTTCCATCCCCCAATTTATTCACCCCACAACGAAGAAAAGTCGGCGCCGAAACACGGACTAGATATTGAACAAGCGGATTAGCTCTCGAGCCATTCTCTCAACACCACCGCATGGTTGATCTTATGGTCTTTGGCCGCAAACATCAGCGAAACATCACCGTCATCCACCATCTTTTGCAGCGTAGCCAAGTCTTCATTCCCACTGGAGTCTGCCTCGGTCA
>JAUNRU010000041.1:0-21141 GCA_030535535.1 Corynebacterium casei | reverse complement strand
ACCATCTTTTGCAGCGTAGCCAAGTCTTCATTCCCACTGGAGTCTGCCTCGGTCAGCTCAGACTTGTAGCGCTTTGCGAACTCTTTGAACTTGTCCTCATCATGGTCGAACCACTTGCGCAGATCCGGCGACGGCGCCACTTCTTTTAGCCAATGCCCCGGCAGGTCCTCTTTCTTTACCCCACGCGGCCACAGCCTATCTACCAGCACCTTCTTTCCCGGCGCTGTCTCCTTTCCGGAGACATAGTCATGGACTTTCACTGTCTCAATCATGCTCATCATTCCTTTCCTTATTCAACGAAATGGAACTACAAGCCCGATCCTACGCCGGCGCTGGACGCTCCTCAGTCCAAACCGTCGCCGAAAGAACGGAACTCAGCCTATACAAAACGTGACCACCCCGCCTACCTGTATCCAGGAGAACCCAGGGGTTCTTATCAGCGGGGTGGAACCTTTTATACCCTCACCGTACTCGCATTCAGCCACATTGGTGCTCAAAGTCGTCCCTCAACTATCCCCGGGCACAATCTGAGAAATTAAAAAGCACCGCTGACCAGCGTCAGCGGTGCTCTGGAGTGGAGTTGCCGGGACTTGAACCCGGGTCCTCCGTCATCTTGCCAGGGCTTCTCCGTGCGCAGTTCGCGCGGGATCTCTGCTCGGCTCTCCGGCTCGGACGAACACGTTCCGGATGATGAGCCCAGTCGCCAGTAGAAGTCCCATCTGGTCCTGTCGACCCAACCAGACGGCAAGTTCCCTAGTCGATGCCAGGTTCTAGGTCAGGAACAAAACCTAGGCTGACAGACACGCGTCGCTGTAATTAGGCAGCGAGGGCGTAGTCACGCTGAGAGTTCTTCTCTGCGCTTATTGGTTGCTACGACGCTTAACGGTGGTCTCTAGCCTGCACCGGCACGCTTCCCCTGGCTCAATGAGCGAAGTCGAAACCAAATCAACCCCATTGATGTAGGCGGGATGTGCATCTTCCTACAGTTCTCACAACACTACAGCAGTACGATTCATTCCCACAAGCGACGAAAGAACCTTTTAGCTTTCGTCGGCCAAGCGGTTAGGCGTTGATCCCCTTGATGCGGCGGCCGAGCTCACGTGTGATGTCACGGTCTTGGTCGCGGCGCTTGATGTCTTCGCGCTTGTCGTAGTCCTGCTTACCTTGTGCAAGACCTAGCTCCAGCTTTGCGTAACCGTTGCGCAGGTAAACCTTGAGCGGAATCAGCGTCTTGTTGCCATCACGGACTTGGCCCATGATTTTGTCGATTTCACGACGGTGCAGCAACAACTTCCGAGTTCGCTTGGGCGAATGGTTGGTCCATGAGCCCATGGAGTATTCCGGAATATGCAGATTGCGCAGGAAAACCTCGCCGTTATCAACGGTGGCGAAAGCATCAGTGAGAGAGATCTTGCCTTCACGCAATGATTTAATCTCCGTGCCCAGCAAGACAATGCCACACTCGAATTCCTCGAGAATCTTAAAGTCATGGCGGGCACGACGGTTGGTGGCCAACGTTTGTGTACCGTCAGCGCCAACCGCGTTCTTGTTCTTCTTGCCCTTTTTAGCCATAGCAAATAACACTACCTGCACTAAGGCCCGCTATTCAAGAAAAGAACGGACAACATAATGCATGTCCGTTCTTCAATGGGCGCTTCCGTGAGAAGTATTCTCAGCGAAGCGGTGGTGCGCTACTTGCGCACGTAGGCGCGCAGCGTGATCGACGCGGTGACGGCCGCGGCAAGAATTGCGGCGATGCCAACCAGTGGCCAGGCCACCCAGATGTCCGCGGTTTGGATTGGCGCGAGCAGCTGCGATTGATAGAGCGAGGCCAGCGCGGAATCAATAATCGTGGACTTCGCGGTGAAGACACCAACGCCGGCGAGGACGACGCCGATGAAGGACGCTACTACTGCTTCCAGCACAAACGGTGCCTGAGTGATCCAGCGGGAGGCACCCACCATGCGCATGATGCCAATTTCAGTGGAGCGGTTGAAGGCGGCAATCTGCACCATGTTCGCAATCAAGAAGATCGCGGCAATCGCTTGGACAAAAGCCAGCAAGAACGTTGCATTCCTAATGGAATTCAGGTTGTCCGTTGCAGAACGCACCTCTTCCACCTGGTCCACCACGGTGTCTACCTGTGGAAGGTCACGCACGGCGTCAATCGGAGCGGTATCCGTCGGATTCACCAAGCGCACATGCAGTGCAGCAGGCAGCGCATCCGGGGAAGTTTCCTCCACCAGGACTGGGTCAGTGTCTTGGAATACTTCCACAAAGCGCTGGTAGGAATCCTCGCGGGAACGGTAGGTCACCGTCTCCACGCCGTCATCGGCTTCCAGAATCTCTTTGACCTCAAGACAGCCCTCGGTAGAACAGTCCCGGTCCGAGTTGGAGATTTCCTCATCTAACTGAATCATCACCTCAACACGCTCGAGGTAGATGTCTTGGGTTTCGCGCGCCATGTTGGACACCAGCACGCCGGCGACCACCAAAGCCACAGAAATCGCGGTGGTAATAATCAGCGCGATGGTCATGGTCAGGTTGCGGCCAAGACCCTTAAACGCCTCGCGGAGGACAAATTTTAGCTGCATATCTAGTTAGCCTCTCCGTATTCTGCATTGGCTTCATCGCGCACTAGGTTGCCGTTGCTCAGCTCAATAACGCGTTGACGTGCATCATTAACAGCACGCGCGTTGTGCGTGGACATCACCACCGTAGTGCCGTGGCGGTTAATCTTGTTCAGCAAGGTCATAATCTCATCCGCGGTGCCCGGGTCCAGGTTGCCGGTTGGCTCATCGGCCAGCAGCAGCTTAGGCCGGTTTACAAAGGCGCGAGCAACAGCCACGCGCTGCTGCTCACCGCCGGATAGCTCCGCCGGTATGCGGTGGGCTTTAGAACCCAGGCCCACCATTTCCAGAACCTCGGGCACTTGCTTTTCGATACGGCTTTTCTTTTTGCCAATCACTTCCAGCGCGAACGCCACATTGGAATAAACATCCAGCTTTGGAAGCAGGCGGAAGTCCTGGAACACGTAGCCGATGGACTGGCGCAGTTTGTTAATTTCTTGACCTTTGAGCTGGTTAACGTGGAACTTATCAAAGTGGATGTCGCCAGCAGTCACGTTGGTCTCACGCACCATCAACTGCAAAAAGGTCGACTTACCGGAGCCGGACGGCCCGATAAGGAACACGAATTCCCCGTCTTCGATCTTAAATGACACGTCATTTAAGGCCGGCCTGGTTGAGGTGCTATAAACCTTGGTTACATTCTCAAAGGTGATCACAGGAGATCACACTAGCAACATCGGGCACATTCGGAAACTATCTCACCAAAATTAACAGGCTTAGTTCACCGAACTATCAGGTAATCGGACGAACCGAACGATTACGCCGATTACGCCTAGCTTTCAGAAGACTGTTCAGACATACGCCAGCGGATGCCGGCTTCGAGGAAATCATCGATCTCGCCGCCCAAGACCTTGGAAGGGTCGCCGACCTCGTGGTTGGTGCGCAGGTCTTTGACCATTTGGTACGGGTGCAGCACATAGGAGCGCATCTGGTTACCCCAGGAAGCGTTGCCGCCAGCACCCAGCGCGTCCATTTCGGCGCGTTCTTCTTGGCGTTTGCGCTCTAGCAGCTTCGCCTGCAGCACGCGCATGGCAGACGCCTTGTTTTGAATCTGGGACTTCTCATTCTGGCAGGTCACCACAATGCCGGTGGGCACGTGTGTCAGGCGCACAGCGGAGTCGGTAGTGTTCACAGACTGACCACCTGGGCCGGAGGAACGGTAAACATCCACGCGGACTTCAGAATCTGGAATCTCAATGGAGTCGGTCTGCTCTACCACGGGTAGCACTTCCACCTCAGCGAAGGAGGTCTGGCGGCGGTTTTGGTTATCAAAAGGCGACAGACGCACTAGGCGGTGCGCGCCCTGTTCCACGGACAAGGTGCCGTACATATATTCACCGTGCACCACGAAGGTCGCGGATTTAATTCCGGCTTCTTCGGCATAGGAGACGTCATAGATATCCACCTTGTGCCCGTGCTTTTCCGCCCAGCGGGTGTACATGCGCATGAGCATCTCCGCCCAGTCCGCGGCATCCACGCCGCCCGCGCCAGAGCGGATGTTGATAACCGCCTCACGCTGGTCATACTCGCCAGAGAGCATGGTGGTGACTTCTAAGGATTCGATGGCTTCGCGAACAGCGTCAAGCTCTTCATCGGCAAGCGATGCATCGCCTTCCTCTTCTGCCAGCTCATACATCACCGGCAGATCTTCCAAACGGCCGCGCAGCGTAGTCAGCTTGCGCAGCTTGCCCTGGGTCGCCGAAAGCTCTGAAGTAACCTTCTGCGCGTGATTTGGATCATCCCATAGCGAAGGATCACCAGCTTGTGCCTCAAGCTCACGCACCCGTTCTTCCAGGGCGCGCGGATCCATGACCTTTTCAATGGTGGTCAAAGTCGCGGAAAGATCATCAATCGCTGCAGAAATATCTGGTCGCATGGCACAAGAGTCTACCGCGCCTAAGTATTTCGATTCGCAATCACCTGATAAAGCGACAACAATAGCGTGCATGACTGAATCAGCGCAGCCCACTTTCGAAGAGATGCTCGCAGCTATCACCAAGACATTTATTGTCGCCCATGTCGATGACACGGACGCGCACCTCGCTCAGGCGTTGGTGTACAACGCGGGTCGTTTGGCGTGGCGCATGCGTGAACAGGGCATTTCTACTGAGCAAAAGACTTCCGTCTCCGATGTGGTCACCGAAGCAGACCGCGCGGCAGAGAAGTTCGTCGCAGGTGTCTTGGAGGCCATCCGCGGCGAAGACGGCATCATCGGTGAGGAAGGCGCGCAGCGTGAGTCCAAATCGGGGCGTACCTGGGTCATTGATCCGGTCGATGGCACCTATAACTTCACCAACGGCTCCGACTACTGGTGCTCTGCATTGGCATTGACTGATGAGGACGGCACCGTGCTGGGTGCGGTGCATCGTCCGGCGATGGGCTACACCTGGTTCGGCGGCAGGGACTTCCCCACCTCGCGGGATAATAAGGCCGTTGCACAGCTTGTCGATGCTCCGGCGTCTCAGATTTGCCTCGCCACCTACTTGCATCCACGATTTATGGCTGACGATGCCATCCGTGGCGCATGGCAGTCCGTGGCACAGAACTTTGCCTCCGTGCGCATGCTGGGCGCAGGCTCCGTGGATTTGTCCACCGTGGCCGATGGCACGATGGGGGCATGGATTCAGCACTCCGTTCCAGACTGGGATTGGCTACCTGGCCAGGCATTAGTACACGCTGCCGGGGGTGCAACTTCCAAAGTTGAAGCCGGTGGAGTTGAATGGTGTATCGCTGGCAACCAGCAGGTAGTTTCTGAAATGGAGAACATGCTTCGTGGGTAAGTACAAAGAAGACCTCGGATTAGCGCTAGAACTAGCAGGTCACGCCGATGTTGTGACCATGCACCGCTTTGAGGCCTCCGACCTTTCGGTCAAAGAAAAGCCCGATATGACACCTGTATCGGACGCTGATTTGGCGTGTGAGAAAAAGCTGCGCGCCGAATTGAAGAAGGCCCGCCCACAAGATGAGGTGCTGGGCGAAGAATTCGGCGGCGATGCTGTGACCAAAGGCCGCCAATGGGTTATTGACCCGATTGATGGCACCAAGAACTACGTTCGTGGCGTGCCAGTCTGGGCGACGCTGATCTCGCTCTTGGAAGATGGCGTTCCGGTTGTTTCTGTCGTGTCGGCGCCGGCGTTGCGTCGCCGCTGGTATGCATCGAAAGGCGCCGGCGCATTCCGCGTCTGGTGTGGTGAGCCAAAGCAACTGAAGGTCTCTGAAGTCTCCCGTCTTTACGATGCCTCCCTGGCGTTTTCCTCCCTGTCTGGCTGGGGCGAGCGCAACATGCTCAATAACTTCATCAACCTGACCGAATCCACCTGGCGCCTGCGCGGCTACGGCGACTTCTGGAACTACTGCCTGGTTGCTGAAGGCGCTGTGGACATCGCCACCGAACCTGAGGTCTCCCTGTGGGACCTGGCCGCACCATCACTGCTGGTCACTGAAGCCGGCGGCACCTTCACCGACCTCGACGGCAACGAAGGCCCTGCTGGCGGCTCCGCCATTGCCACCAATGGCCTGCTGCACGACAAGGTCTTAGACAAGCTAAGTAAGTAAATTAAATTCTCCACCCCTCGCTCGACGCTGCTTCGCACAAATCGTGCTTCGCGTTGGCGGGGGTTTGGTCTTTCCTAAATCTTTTTCGGGGTTGCTTCAATGTCCCCCGAATGAAGCATACGTCCGCTCAACATCTTGAAGTGTCCCTGAAACTAACGCTCCGAGACTATTTCGGATATGGTTGCGCACTAGTTCTGCCGCTTGCGCCCCCTCACCTTCCGTGACTAGTTCAAGAATCTTGTGGTGCTGCTCTAAATCAATCGTCCGGGATTCTGCTCCAGCAGGAAGTTCAAGGCCAATACGTCTGTAACGATCTCCTTTATCCCACAAGTCATCTAGCATCTTGATCATCACAGTATTGTGGGATGCTGTGTATACAGCACGGTGAAAAGCCCTATGAGCAACGATAGCTTCTTCGCCCCACTCCCGTGTAACGGGCAAGAGCGAATCGGCGGCGGCTTTCATGTTGTCAATTTCCCGGTTAGTTCTGCGCAGCGCAGCCAGCTCAGTTGCTATCGGCTCAATGGCATATCGAGCCTCCAACAACTCACGAGCCTCCCCCGCACTCATTGACGCGACCCGCGCATCGCGATGTGTTTCCATTACGACCCAGTTTTCACTTGCCAGCTGACGGATGGCCTCTCGTAATGGAGTGATACTCATACTTAAAGCATCTGCAAGCTCATATTGAGAGAGTCGTGACCCTGGAGCAAGCTCACCTGAGATAATGCGTCGACGCAGCTCATCGTATGCGCGAGCACCTTTGCTAGGTTGCACACTTCCAGCACCCATTGTGATTCCCTTCATTAAAACTTTCACAAAACCCTTGCCCTGTCACAGAACTCAGTATAGGCTATCGAACATCTTATAAGACGCTTATAAGACCGTTATAACATTCAGTCCGAAAGGAAAAGCTATGAAGATAGTCTCTGCACACACAGCAACCATCCCGATCAGCTCATCAATCCGAAACGCATACATTGATTTCACGGAGATGAACTGCACAATCCTCGCACTTGTCAGCGACGTAATCATCGACGGTAAGCCCTTGATTGGTTACGGATTCAACTCCAACGGTCGCTATAACGCGACTGCCATCTTGAACGAACGCATCTTGCCACGATTGGAAAACGCTCCTGAGGGCTCGCTGCTTGACGAGAACGGAGAATTCTCCCCGTCACAAGCGTGGGAAATCATGATGCGCAACGAGAAACCGGGCGGCCACGGTGAGAGATCCGTGGCAGTTGGTGTCGCAGATATGGCACTGCATGACTTGGCAGCTAAAGCTGCCGAGGTCCCCTTGTACCGCTGGCTTTCAGACCACTACACCGGCGAGGAGCCCGACAAGGATGTGTTCGTCTATGCCGCAGGTGGATACTACGTTCCTGGGAAGTCTCTCACTGACTTGCAAGATGAAATGCGAGGATTCCTCGACGCAGGCTACGAAAAAGTCAAAATGAAGATTGGCGGTGCAGATCTTGCTGAAGACCTGACCCGCATCGAAGCCGTTCTAAATGTAGTCGATGGCGACGGCTCTAGGCTGATGGTCGATGTAAACGGAAAGTTCGATCTTGAAACTGCACTAGAGTACGGCAAAGCGATTGAACAGTATGGCCTCTTTTGGTATGAGGAGGTCGGTGATCCTCTGGATTACCGACTCAATGCAACGCTCTCCGAAATCTACCCACATTCTATTGCCACCGGTGAGAACCTATTCTCAATGCAAGACGCACGCAATCTGATCCGCTATGGAGGCATGCGTCCAGATCGCGACTACATCCAGGTTGATCCTGCATTGAGCTACGGTCTCACCGAATACCGACGCTTCTTGGACATGCTTTCTCAACATGGCTGGTCAACGCGCCGGTGTCTTCCACACGGTGGGCACCAATTCTCTTTGCATATTGCTTCAGCCTTCAAATTGGGTGGGAATGAATCCTATCCTGGTGAATTTCAACCAACAGGAGGCTTTACCGATGCAGCTGAAATCATCAATAGCCGGATAGCTCCTGGAGACCTACCTGGAATTGGACTCGAAGGAAAATCAGAGTTCTACAAGGTTCTCAAGACCCTCCACGACTAATCAGACTGGGCAGTAGACAATCAGATGAAACATCATAATCTGCTACTGCCCACTCAATCTCAGGATTCAACCTATGCCGCTCAGTCATAACTTCTTTGCCCCTCCGGCCAGTGGACAGAATTTCACGTTTAGGTTCCGGAAATCGCTGACATAGGTACATCGAATCGGGTACAGGACATAACCTCTGCCCCACCTTAAACCCGGTATCAGGTATCCCATACCACTGCATTGAAGGTAGGATACCCCGCCAAGCCTAAGACCGAAGAAGGTTCAGCAATGGCATCAAATTATCTTTTTCCTATATGGGGGCGCATGTGGGCATCCCATTATTCAATTAAAAAGTTACTGACTTTCCGACCGCTACAATCTAATTCAGCACTGGAGGCGCAATCCAACAGGATTGTCCATAGCTCAACGCAGAACGTCACCCGTGCTGTAGAGCGATCCGAAACTCATCAATCACGTGGCAAAGCCTCAGTTGAGGGGAAGTCCAAAACTCGACACAACCAGGACGAACCTATCCCTCCCGCCTACACACCTGCTCGGATACTGGGCCTTATACTCGGCCCAATTCTGTTTGCTCTTACAATGCTGTTTTTTAATCCAGCTGACCTATCATCAGAAGGGCAGGCAGTATTAGCCTCGACTCTTTGGGTTGCAACCTGGTGGATCACTGAAGCTATCCCAATTCCAGTTACTTCTTTGCTGCCAGTGGTTCTTCTACCACTCTCGGGAGCCCTTGAAGGCAACACGGTTGTCTCTGCTTATGGAAATGACATCATTTTTCTGTTCATCGGTGGTTTTTCCTTAGCAATTGCTATGGAGAAATGGAATCTCCACCAAAGAGTCTCATTAGGAATTGTCTCGTGGATAGGTGTCAGCCCTCGGCGAATAGTTCTTGGGTTTATGGTCGCCACTGCATTCTTATCAATGTGGGTCTCCAATACCGCTGCGACCATGATGATGATTCCAGTAGGTCTAGCAGTGGCAACCCAGGCCGCAAGCTCCCTTAACGAAGAAGAGCACTCTTCGGACCTGCCGAAATTCGAGAAGTCCATCGTATTCGGAATCGGGTTCGCTGCCACAATCGGTGGCCTTGGAACTTTGATCGGAACCCCACCACTCGCGATCCTTTCAGCAACAGTTGGCGAGTTGTTCGGCGAAACTATCTCGTTTGGTACTTGGATGATGTTCGGCGTGCCGCTTGTTGTCGCGCTCCTTCTAAGTACTTGGTTCTATCTAGTCTCGGTTCGATACAAAGTAAGCTTCCGCGAGCTCCCCGGTGGAGAAGAACTGATACAAGAAAAACGAAAAGGCCTAGGCCGTATGTCGTTCGAAGAAAAGACTGTTCTCATCGTCTTTCTATCCGTCGCATTCATGTGGGTAACGCGATCTTTCATTTGGCAGGATTTCATTCCAGGGATTACGGACGGAATTATCGCCATAATCGCCACCGTAGTTCTATTTACGCTGCCAGCTAAAAGTAACGATGCTACGAATATTCTCCAGTGGAAAGACTCTGTAAAGCTCCCATGGGGAATTCTCCTACTCTTCGGCGGCGGTCTGGCAATTGCTGCCGGCTTCGTCGAAACAGGGCTTTCCGAGTGGATTGGGCAGCAGTTGCGGGTAATTGAAAACGCTGACCTCATAATTGTGACGGTTCTAGTGACTACTTTGGTTCTGTTCCTTACGGAAATCACGTCCAACGCTGCAACAGCCACGATGATCCTTCCGGTAATCGCTGCACTTGCACTTTCAATTGGGGTTCATCCATACGCACTAATGGTGCCTTGCGCGATGGCCGCGAACTGTGCCTTCATGCTTCCCGTGGGAACACCCCCTAACGCCATCATGTTTGGTACCGGGAAAATCAGAATCTCAGAAATGGTCAAAACGGGATTCTGGGTCAATGCCTTTGCACTCGTCCTCATTGTCGTTAGTGCTTTGTATTTGATGCCTACGCTGTGGGGAATCGATGTCGAAACAATTCCTTTAGACTTTCTGTAAATGGAAACCCAGTTCGTATTACCTATAAATAGTAGAAAGGTGTTTGGTTCAAGGTGAGCCGCATTCTCATAACAACTGACTATCTCAAACCTGGAGACAGCATTGATCAACTATTGCGTCAACACGGCCACGAACCTGTCTACGCGCCTTTCCGCGGGCAGAGGCAAGAAGCCGAAATCCAACAACTACTTAGTGGAGTCTCTGCCGCAATTCTCGCTAGTGAGCCGGTAACTGCCAAGAGCCTCGAAACAGCCGAGGAGCTCAAAGTAATCGCCCGAAGTGGTGTCGGCTATGACTCCATAGATCTCGCCGCTGCACGCGAAAAAGGAATTCGAGTGTGCTACGCGCCCGGAACTAATCACCACTCCGTGGCTGAGCTAGCTTTGGGAATGATGATCGCATCCGCACGTAATCTAGTGTCCGTCCATAATTCAGTAAAAGATGGAAACTGGCCACGGCAGGCTGGACACGAATTAAGTGGAAGCACACTTGGCATCATCGGATTCGGCCCAAGCGGGCGCGCATTGGCTCATTTGGGTCTAGCTCTCGGCATGAAAGTCCTCGTGCACACCTCCTATCCGAATGACGATATCTCAGGCGTTGAATTTGTTGAGTTGGAAAGCCTGCTCAATCACTCCGACTATGTCTCGCTCCACACACGTGCTAATTCTCATTCACGGAAGCTCATCGGCGTGCATAGCTTCAATGCCATGAAGCCCACTGCTGCCTTGATCAATACGGCACGGGGATCATTGATCGATGAAGACGCGCTAGTCGATGCTCTTGAGTCCGGCACCATCGCAGCAGCCGCGCTTGACGTATTCGATAGCGAACCGCTGTCGTTAGACAGCAAACTGCGTAATTTCGACAACGTTATTCTGACATCGCATTTGGCAGGACAAACTGCCGAAGCTCGCGAGCGCGCAGGACTCGCCGCTGCCCAAGAAGTTATCGATGTTCTTCAAGGAAAAGAACCTTCTAATCCAGTCGATTAATAACCAGGCCCGAAAGGACAAAAATGTCTAGTAACTACAAAATCGCTGTCATTCCAGGAGATGGAATTGGCACCGAAGTAATGCCTGAGGGAATCCGCGTTCTAGAGGCTGCAGCTTCAATATTCGGTTTGAACCTCGATTTCGAGCATTTCAATTTCGCGTCGGCAGAATATTACAGTGAGCATGGCAAAATGCTTCCGGATGATTGGCAAGTTACGCTCAGACAGTTCGACGCGCTCTATTTTGGAGCAGTCGGCTGGCCCGAGACCGTTCCAGACCACGTTTCGCTATGGGGAAGCTTACTTCAGTTCCGTCGGCACTTTGACCAATATGTCAGTCTTCGACCTGTGAAATTGATGAAAGGCGTGCCAAGCCCACTAGCAAATAGAAGTCCAGGCGACGTCGATTTTTATGTCGTTCGAGAGAATACCGAAGGAGAATATTCAAGCATCGGCGGAAAAATATTCGAAGGCACTGACCGTGAAACCGTGATTCAAGAAACGGTCATGACTCGAACCGGTGTGGATAGAATTCTGAAATACGCATTTGAACTTGCGAACAAGCGCCCCAGCCGCCACCTCACTTCAGCAACTAAGAGCAACGGAATCTCGATCACAATGCCATATTGGGATGAACGCGTAGAGGCGATGGCAGAAAACTACAAAGATGTTGAAGTCGACAAATTTCACATCGATATCCTGACAGCTCAGTTTGTGATGAATCCGCAATGGTTTGACGTAGTAGTTGCAAGCAACCTCTTTGGCGATATCCTCTCAGATCTGGGACCTGCATGCACAGGCACAATTGGGATTGCTCCGAGTGGAAATATCAACCCGGACGGCATTTATCCAAGTCTCTTTGAACCTGTACACGGCTCCGCCCCTGATATTGCAGGAATGGGGATAGCGAACCCGATTGGTCAAATTTGGGCCGGGGCGATGATGCTTGAACATCTTGGGGAAATTTCTGCTGCGGAGGCCATAACCAATGCAATGGAACAAGTTCTCGCAAGCGATCCTGCTGGTTTGACACCAGACATGGGTGGCCAAGGCACCACAAAGAGCCTAGGACAAGCAATTACCAATTCTCTTTTAGCCGCTGGATCCTAAAGACGCTGAAAACTTCTGGGTCAGTTCAAACAAGGGAGAATATTTTTCGTATGGTTCGTCTCATCCGAGCCGGCACTGCAATTGCGGGTTTCGGTATTGCAGCGCTTTTGTTGGCATCGTGCAACACCAGCGGTCCACTGCTTGCCCACTTGAAGACTTTTGAAAGTGACATCGCTGGCGAGCCCGCCGATGCCACCGCCTCCTTAGATGAGGTTTACGGGCCGGAGTGGACTGAATTCGCCACTATCTGCCCATATACTCCTCAAAAGAACGTCCATGAGGCCCTAGGAACGGAAGACTCCCCCATTTCGGAGCAGGGCCTGCAAGATTCTGAGAACTACCTCTATCTCAAATCCGGTGACGGCACTGACGATAGCGAAGAGAAGTGGATTCGGTTCACAACCGCAGAACTAGATTTTTGTAATCCAACGAATACAAGTTCACAATCTCTAACCTTGAAGGCGACTTCTGACACTCTAGATTTCACGCTCATCCAGCCGGATTCACGGTGGACGTTGACTGACTTTGGAAACTAGTGGGAGACGAAAACATAAGGAAGTCCTCGAAGCATTTGCTTCGAGGACTTCCTTATTGATTGAACAGTAGGTAGTGCTTGAGGTGGTGTTAGGCCAGTTTAAAGCCTGCGCCTACTCCGCCGCGGCGGTTCATATCCGCGACTACTGCCTTGGAATCAGATGCAACGGTTGGAACGTGCAGCGCACCCTGTAGAGGGGTCACGCACGAAACACCAACGTTGCCTGGCCGGTAACCGCCGGAGATTGAACCAACGATTCGGCCATCCTTGAACACTGGGGCACCAGAGTCACCGACGGTGGCACATACCTGGTTGAGTTGAATGTTGTTGCCATTCATAAAGGTCATGCCGCAGGTGGTGCCGGTTGCAACGCCACGTTTGCAGACAACATCACCTGGGTTGACGGTTCCGCCAACACCGGTTGCGGTAACGCCGTTGTAGGAGTTGGTGACCTCAGCATCGGAGCCCAGCTCGATGACTGCGTAATCCAGTTCATCGCTCTTGGACACGACGGTGCCGGTTGGGCCAACCTGCCAGGAGTCAGCAGATGCCACAGAGTCACCTACGTTGGCGCAGTGACCAGCAGTCAGGCCAACCTTGCGACCTTCAGCGTCAGTACCTGCCATGGTCAGGGTGCACATGGTCTGATCATTGATGTAGATCGGAGTGCCCGGACCGTACAAGGACTTGCCGCTGGTCATGGACTGATTGGATTCTTCGGGCACACGAGGTGCATCGAAGTAAGAACCCGGTGCACGGTGCAGCACGAACTCTTCAAAAGGCTTGCCTGCGGCAACCTTGGAGAACATGTCGTTGCGCCATACATAGTTCGGGTCCACCAGCACTGGCTTAAACTCCGGCTGGGTTGCTTCCTGCAATCCAATCGGGTTCGGGTTAGTCAGCACTTCAGTCTGGTTATAGACCTCAGTAGCGAATTCTTCTACCACATCAACTTCAGGCGCTACTGACTCAGGCACCGCTGGCGCTTGAATTTCAGGTACCTGAGGCACATCCGGTACCTGCGGCATTTCCTGCGGAACTACCTGGTGCAGCGCGTCATCAACGGCGTCAGTTACCTGAGTATCTACCTCAGGGGCCTCAACGCCGAAGTTCGACAGCTCCCCACGAACATGATCTACAAATCCTGCCGAATCAATGACCGGATTTGGTAGTTCAGCAGCTCCCGCAGCTGGGGCTCCAATAAAAAATGCACCCGCAAAGGCCGAGCCCACTAAGACCCTTTTTAGGTGCGGCATACAGCGCATAAGCTTATTGCCTCATTTCCACGTCTCACACACATAATTCCCAGTGCAGCATCACACCGCACGAGCTCCCCCATCATGCCACGAGCAAACACCCCGCGTCGCCCAAAATTCCTCAGCGTTACACTCCCGTGACAATCCACCCGAATTTCCACCTGCGGATTTTCAATAGCAGATCCCAAAACCGCAGGTAATTGCCCACTACTTGAGATAGCTCACAACCATGTAATGCACCTTCGAGTACCCCCGATCGTGACTTGTCCCCACAGGAAACCCAAAGATTCGGGCTTCGCACGTCCCCCGCGCTTTAATTCAGCTACTCCTGCGTTCACACGTCTTCATCTCGCAGGAGCCATCGACACAGTTCCTGCTTCGCGCGCTCGATTCCACCTGGATACGTCGCCTCCAGTTGATCTTCCACGTTCTGAAGAAGATATTCACTAAACTGCTGCGCCGTTTTCGCATCCATCTTTGAGCGCATTTCATCGAGGGGATACTTCAGTTGGACAGCCCGGCCCCCACCCGTGGAATAAGAACACCAATCTTCGCCATATACCCGGAGTTCGCCTCCCAATAACGATGACTCGATAACCACGTTGCCAAAAATCAACGCCGGCAATTTTCGCTCAATCATGAACTTCAATCTACCTATCCATTTCTTTGTGCGACATATGTCAAACAAATCTTCAACGCATTACCAATGACTTTCGGAAAGTGATCCACAACCATGAGAGAGGTGAATTTGATTAAGGACACATAACTGCCGAAGCTCGAGCGGCGCAGTTGCACAGCGTCGCACGCGAGCTTTCATGTGTTCTTTTGCCGCTATTTGTCAATCTCTAAAGGAATATTGCATGCAGGACAGCAGCACATCGACACTGAACAGGACAAGCGCACAGCTGTCTGGAGGTGCCACTTCCCCCGCGAGCAGGATAAAGAATGTTCTGCTGTTTACCGGCGCGCAGTGTTCATTTTTCATCGGCGCGGGCATCGCTACGGGGCAAGAGAGCTTGCAGTACTTCACCGCGCACGGCTGGTGGGGCATGGTTGCCATCATCATCGTGGTGTTGCTGTTCTCCTGGTTGTTGTCATCGCTGACCGAATGGGGAAGGAAGAATAAGGACAACAAGGTCGATCCGTTCACGGACATTTGTGGCCCGGTAGTTGGCACAGTCCTTCGCTACTGCGTTCCGGTTTTCGTCTTCATGATTGCGGTCACGATGTTCGCCGGCGCAGGTGCGCTGCTCGGGGACGTCTTGAACATGCCCACCTGGGTTGGTGCGACCGGCATGGCGGCCGTCGTGGCGATTACGTTGATGTTCGGTTTCCGCAACCTCGTGGAAATCATCGGCCGCATTGGGCCACTCATCGTCATCGTGATTGGCATCGTCGCCCTGTGGGTAGTCATTGAGAATTTCGCATCGCTTGCCGATGCCCCCGCCAACATCACCACATACCAACCCGCCAAGGCGAGCGAGAACTGGTTTATCGGAACCATTCTGTACAGCACTGCAATCTTAATTATCGCCGTGCCGTTTCTTACAAGCCTGGGCCGTGAGGACCGCTCGCTGCCATCAACCGTCCGCCCGAGTATTCTCACCGGATTCCTGTACGGCGGAGTCATGGGCCTGTGCGCGCTTGCCCTGCTCGCCACACTGCCGATGGTCTATGACGAAGCCACCCCACTGGTCATGCTTGGCATCGACATCGCCCCGTGGCTCGGCTACGTATTTTCTCTCATTACCTTGCTGGGCATCTACTCCACCGCCGCCCCAATGCTGTGGACTGTCGCCGACCAGTTCCCCATCAAGTCCCGCAGCACCTACACCATTGTCTGCCTCGCTCTGACGCTCGTCGCACTCATCGGCGGCCTGAAGCTGCCTTTCGCCGCTCTCGTCGGATTCGTCTACCCTTCTATCGGCTACTTCGGACTCGTCTTCTTCGGATTCCTTGCCTACCGCCAGATTCAGGCGCGCTTGGTAAACAATTAGGGGCTCTCCTAGAAGTCCCGTGAGACGACGATGTCCCCCTCTCCCGAAGGAAAGGGGGACATCATCTCACATTGGTAGCGGGGGCAGGATTCGAACCTACGACCTCTGGGTTATGAGCCCAGCGAGCTACCGAGCTGCTCCACCCCGCGCCGATTGTCATCAACATTGCATGTCAATGGCACGGCCCCAACTCTATCAACAACATTGGCACTAACAAAATCCCAGTGGAAAGCGCTAGCCGGGAGCGAAGCAGCCGGGTGGTTATGCACCCGCTACTTGTTAGCTAGGTCGGTAAGGGCTTCATCGAGAAGGTCCAGGCTAAACATCGCATCGGTGTAGCCGGCGACTGTCATCTTGCCGATTGGGTACACGTTGCCGTCTTCTACTGCCTTGAGGTTCGTGTACAGCGGTTCTTCCTGCAGGATTTCGAAGGTTTCGGTTGGTTCAAGGGCGAGGTTGGTGCCGTAGAACAGTACGTCGACGTCGCCAACAGCGTTGTTAATTTCCTCAAGGGAGACGGTGAACTCGCCACCGTCTTCATCGCCGACGGTCTCATTAATCTGATCCGACCACTGGACGCCGATAGGCACCAGGATGTTGCCCAGCATGCTGGCATCGCTGTTGAGGGCGACTTCGTGCTCATTGTAAGAATTGATCACGGCGAAACGGCGGTCAGCCAGCACATCAGCGTGCTTTCCCTTCAGCTCAGCCTGGCGTTCTTCTAAGGTGGTTTCCAGCTCATGAATCTTATCCGCCTGGTTCACGGCATCCGCTACCTGCCCAACACGTCCCCGCCAGTCGGCGCGGTCTTGGCCACCGTGCATGTAGATATATGACGGCGCGATGGCTCGAAGCTGCTCAAGATCGTCTGCTTCAACATAGTTCGGCACCAGGATCAGGTCAGGTTCCAAAGCAGCAATTGCTTCCAGTTCGATGCCTTCGCGTTCACTGACCTGAGGAACATTTTCGATGTCCTTGGCCTTTTCTGATGGCAACAGGCCTTCGGTGTAACCACCCTGACCAACAGGTGCCAGCCCTAAGTCCACCAACGCCTCAGTGGCGGCGAAGTGCAAAGTCACCACACGCTGTGGATCAGATGGCACTTCCACTTCATTGCCTTCATAGTCCGTCACCGTGCGGGTATCGCCCTGCGCTGCAGAGTCTTCGCCACCAGCTTCGTTGCTCGAAGACTCGGTTGCTTGAGTCGTGCTGTTGTCTTCCGCTGAGCAACCAGTGATGACCAAGGCGCCTGCGGTCAAGAGGGTTGCGAACTTGAGCGCGCGACGACGGGAAGAATTGTTAATCATGATGTTGCTCCTTCAGACCACACCTGCCAAAGCCGGGCGTAGCTAGTTTCAGTTTCAAGTAGTTGTTCGTGTGTGCCGGATTCGATGATTCGGCCGTTGTCCATGACCAGGATGCGGTCGCTGCTGGCTGCTTGGGACAAGCGGTGGGCAATGACAATGGCCGCGCTGTTCGAAGTAATGGCGAGTGATGCCTTGTCCAAGACCTCAGCATCCGCACTATCTGCTTCAGCCGTTGCTTCATCCAAGATGATCAGCGGCGGATTAAGCAGACTCATACGAGCAAGCGCCAGGTGCTGTGATTGGGCCGGCTCCAGGTTCCGGGCTCCGTGGCCAACCGCCGTATCAAGGCCTTCCGGCAAGGCCATGACAAAACCATGGGCACCAGTCCGGTGCAGGGCATCGATGATTTCTTGCTCCGTGGCCTCTGGCTTTGCCAGGGTCAGATTCGAGCGCACCGTACCAATGAAGACGTGGGTTTCTTGGGAAAGCGAATAGACTTCATCGGCAGAAATACTGCGTTCAAGCAGGCCGCTGCTTGGTGAATAAACCCCGGCAACCAACGATGCCAGGGTAGATTTTCCAGAGCCTGTCGCACCCACCACAGCGATGGTTTCCCCGGGTGCAATATCCACATCAATGCCCTTGAGTGCTTCAAATCCATTTGGATATGCAAAATCAAGGTCTTGGATTCTCACTAACGTCCGGTTCTGGTTTTCGTCGAAGTTGGTGTCACTGCTGTTATGGTCTCCAGGCTTTTGCCGAACTTCAACAACACCAACCAGGCGGCTCAGAGAGGACAGTGCTTCCTGGAAATCATCCATGACATACATCAGCCCATTAACCGGGCCAATGATGCGCTGGAATAACAACGCTGCAGCAGTTACTGCACCCGGGGTGACTTCTCCCCGAAAGGCCAGCCACACGCCGAGTCCTAGCACTGCGAAAATACCAATTGCTTGGGCGATGTTGAGTCGGCCAAACAACCAGTTTTGAACAATGCGGGTGCGCATTGCCCAACGAACCTTGTCCCATGAGGAAACAGAAACCCGATCTAGCTGATGCGCACCGAGCTGGTGGGCACTGACCGTATCCAGGTTGTCCAGGGTTCCCAGAATATGCTGGCCACGCACTGATTCCACCGCGCGCTGTTTTTGATATACCGGCGGGCCGGTGCGCAAGTACCAGCGCACATGGACCACGTACAGCGGCGCTAGGGCTAGGAAGATCAGGAGAAAGCGCCAGTCAATGCTGGTGATGGTTCCAGCAATCAAAACCACGGTAAAGATAGAAACAAAGAAGCGTGGCAATACATCCGGCAGGGTGCCGGAGACTTGGGCTATGTCATCGGATGCACGCGTGACCACATCGCCTGTGCCGGCAGTTTCCACGGTGGAACGCGGCAATCGCAATGCAACACCAACATAATCCTCGCGAATTTCAGCGATAACGGTCTCCGTAATGCGAGCAATCCCCACCCCGCCCAGCCAGGCAAAGAGCCCAGCGGCAAAAGCGGCGCCGATAAGCAGCGCAATCATCTGCGAAAAGCTCTCCGGTGTGCCATTGCTCCCATTGGTATTGAGCAGGTCAACAATACGGCCAATCAGCAGCGGTACCACCAGCGCGGTGGCGGATTCCGCAAGAAATAGCAGCAAGACTCCCAACAGAGCCAGTCGCCGGCCACGCAGCATCTGCCACAAATATGAGCTGTTCTGGGATGAGTCAGCAACGCTTAGTAGGTGTTGATTGCTCATGTCGCACTCACTTTCACCGGGGCAATCACGCGGTCAGCAATAGCGTTAAACGCGCGGCTAGAGCTAATAACCACCGTCAGCAGTCCCTCGCGGCGGGCACGCAGCCGCTTAGCGATGATCTCCTCCGTCACCGCATCCACCGACGTAGTGGGCTCCACCAGGACTAGAATGCGTGGGTTCGCAGCCACTGCGCGTGCCAGTGCAATGCGTTGACGCTGGCCACCGGATAGTTCTAGTGCACCGTCACCAAGGCGGGCCGCGAGGCCATCGGGAAGCTCATGCTCGCCCAACGCTGCAACTTCTAAAGCCTCACGGGCGTCGTGGGCATCTACTTCCCTACCGCCGTTGAACTGCACGTTTTCTAACACCGTGCCGGCGAACAGTCCTGGGTGGTGTGGAAGAACCAGCAACTGTGAATGCAGGGACTTTGGAGTAATAGCGGTGATATCGAATCCACCAATGACAAAGGTTCCTTCCTCAGCCATTCGCTTGAGCGTGAGAATCTCAGTCAGTTGCGTTGCAGATTCCTGCGGCAGGTTTAACACCACGAATTCATCCGGCTCAATGCGCCCGTCCACCTTGTTTCCGGCAAGGTCTAATTCTTCAAAGGCGATGAAATTCTCATCATCTTCGAGCTCCACGGTGCCCGCTGTTGCGGGGTGGGAACCATCGTTGAGCAGGTCCAACACGCGCTGCGAGGAGGCCTGGGAAATCGCCCACATGGAACCCAGGGTTCCCACGAGTTCTTGAATCGGGGAAATCATGATGACGGCAACACCGGTTGCGGTAATCAGCTCGCCGGCGGAAATCATGCCGTTAAGCGCCATGACAATCGCGGCCAACGCCACAAGCACCGCCACCAACTGGGACCCCGTGGTGGTCACGCCTTCGAAAGCAGCCCGGGCATTTCGGGCTGAGATGGTGGTGCGCAGGGCTTCCTGGCTAAAAGTCCGATAATTCGCCGCGGCGGTTTTCTGGGCATGAAGACCGGAGATAACCCTAAAGCCTGACGCCAAGTCGGCTGCGGCACCGGCTGCATCAGCCAAGGTGTGCTGCTCTTTCAAACTGCGCGCCCGCAGCGGTGTGGCCGCAAGATGCATCAGTGCCAACAGGATTGGCAGACCGATAACAATGCCCAAGCCCAACCAGGGATTGATGATGAACAATGTGTTGACTGCGACCAGCAGCGCAGCGACTTGGCTGGGCGGATAAACAATGATGTAAAAGACTTGGCTGGCGCGCTGGGTATCACCAGTGGCGATAGAAAGCAGCTGGCCCGGCGCGCGTTGTGCGCCCGCGAATCCGCGCGGGGACAAGACCCGTTCGATGACTGCTTGGGAGAGCTCATATTGTGAGCGTTGCACGGCTAGCCAACCGGTGCGGCTTCCTATTTGGAAACCAAAGTGCATGACTACATACAGCCCAGCCAGTGCACCGAACCACAGGTACAGGTCATAAGAGAAGTCTGCGAATCTCACCCCATCAAAGGCAGGGGTTGCAACATCGTCTACTACGCGTCCGACCACCGTGGGCATGAGCATGTTGCAAATACCAAAGGTCATGAGAAGCAGGGATGCTGCGCTAAGCCGCTTCGCGTTAGCCCGAATCAGTGCGAAGCTGAGCTGGCGTGGTGTCCAATTGGGATCGAAGAGGATTCGCGGTGGTGTTGGATTATCAGGTGCTTGGCCTTGGCCCCAATCATGAACCGGGTCCTCCGCAGAATCAGCGGGGTTAACAAGAGTCATTTAGGCAACCTCACACGCCGAATTCGTGCAGGGTCAAGCCCCAGCCAATGGTGCGACGTTGTGGAATACCAAGTCCGGCTGCTTCAAAGAGCTCGTCGAGCTCTTCCGCGGTGCGCGAGCCACCGCCGCTGAGCACAAAGTGCCCAAGGTCTTCTTCAAAGTCGTGGTCAT
>JAUNRU010000098.1:0-4797 GCA_030535535.1 Corynebacterium casei | reverse complement strand
GTGAAAACGCCACTGTGGTCTTCTCTCCTTATGACGTGCAGCTGCACTTAGAACCATTAGGCAAGACCCCCGGCGCCACCACTATTCGCGGCACGGTGCATTCTGTCACCGCTGACACCTTGTCACAACTGCGCGTGAGCGTGCGAGTAGGCAATGAGCTCATCACCGTACCGGTGGACGCCTCACATGCTTTCAATGCCTCAATCAACTCCGTCGATGAAGTAGATTGCACCATCGATATCTCTAAAGTCCGCGTCTACAAGCACTGGGTGAAACACTAAAGCTCCATGCCGCTAGCTGATTTAGTCCAACTAGCGGCACGGAGCTTTTTCCATTCTGAGGCGTTCAAGCCTAGAATTTTGGCTTGAACCTTAAGCCTGGGTAACTTCGACGGTGACGCGGCCTGCGACTTCGAGTTCGATGACACGCAGTTCCTGGGAGCGTGCATCCTCGAGGATTTCTTCATCGATTGGTTCGGTGTGCAACACCATCACGGTTGGGCCAGCGCCGGACAGGTAGGCGGCGTAACCACGGTTGCGCAGACGGTTCACCCACTCTGCAGTCACCGGCAAAACGTCAGAACGGTAAGGCTGGTGCAGGCGGTCACGTGTGCCTTCCCACAGCAACTCGGGGTAGCTTTGCAGCGCTGCTACCTGAACCGCGGTGCGGGAGACGTTGAATGCTGCGTCGCCGTGCGTGACGTGTGAAGGCAGCACTCGGCGCACAGCCTGCGTGGAAGCATGGAAGTTCGGAACCAGCGCGGTGGCGCGGATATCCTTGTGCACCTTGATCTGTGCTGCCTTGTACTGAGGTTGGGAGCGACCATCCACCGGGATAGTGGTCCAAGAAACTACCGCTTGACCCAGCACAGATGCTGCAGCGTTATCAGGGTGGCCCTCAAACGCGGAAGACAGCTGCACAATCTGTGCATCATCCAAAGGGAAACCCGCCAACGCGTTGGCTGCAACCACGCCGGCTACTGCAGCCGAAGCTGAAGAGCCCAAACCGCGGGACTGCGGAATGTTGTTGGTAGATACGATGCGCAGGCCTGGCGCCTCAACATCGGAAGCCTTCAGGCCCGAGCGAATGGCCTTGACCACAAGGTGCGAGCCATCACGTGGAAGGTCCTCCTCGCCTTCGCCGAAGATTTCTACCTCCAAACCGGATGGGATGATTTCAACTTCGACGGTGTCATAAATAGACACTGCCATGCCCAACGTGTCATAGCCTGGACCCAAGTTCGCGGAAGAACCGGGAACAGAGACTACAACCTTGGTGCCAACTTCTAATTCAGTACTCATAATTGGACTATCTTAGCCGTGATTAGCCCACTAGCTATCAAGACGGAGGACAGACTTTACTTCCTTGACCACATCGAGGTTGGACAGGGTCTCCACGATGTTGCGCAGAACTGCCTCACGCGCGGTGTGGGTGACCACGATCAGGCGTGCGTCGTCCTCGGAGCCTTCCTGACGGACGGTGCGCAAAGAAACGCCGTTGGCTGCGAACTCAGAAGAGATGGCAGCCAGAACGCCGGTGCGCTCATCTACCTGCATATCAATGTGGTAGCAGGTCAATGCCTCCCCAGCATCAGCGATAGGTAGGTTTGCGTAGGTGTTGTCCTC
Organism: Corynebacterium casei; assembly: GCA_030535535.1. Taxonomy (GTDB): domain Bacteria; phylum Actinomycetota; class Actinomycetes; order Mycobacteriales; family Mycobacteriaceae; genus Corynebacterium; species Corynebacterium casei_A. The sequence goes on along the minus strand of JAUNRU010000098.1, from coordinate 3,172 downwards.
TGGCGCACGACCACCATGAACAATGTTGCGGCTTGCGCCAACAATGTCACCAACAACCGCAGATGCGGTTGGGTAGCCGCCAGCGCCATTACCGTAGAACATCAGAGAACCGGCTGCTTCTGCTTCAACAAAGATTGCATTGTATGACTCAGAAACAGTAGCCAACGGGTGTTCCTTCGGTACCAAAGTTGGGTGGACTCGAGCATTAACTGCCTCGGTGCCATCTTCACGAGTCACGCGCTCACAGATGGCAAGAAGCTTGATGGTGTAGCCTGCCTGGTTGGCAGCAGCAATGTCTTCGGAGGTGACATTAGAGATGCCCTCGCAGTACACGTCTTCAAAGTTAACGCGGGTGTAGAAACCAAGCGATGCCATAATTGCGGCCTTCGATGCTGCATCGTGGCCTTCCACGTCAGCGGTTGGGTCTGCCTCGGCGTAGCCCAGGCGGGTTGCCTCAGCCAGTGCGTCATCATAGGTAGCGCCGGTGGATTCCATAGCATCCAAGATGAAGTTGGTGGTGCCGTTGACAATGCCGGAAATGCGCTGCACGTGGTCACCAGCCAGGGAGCGGCGCAGCATGCCAACAACTGGGATAGCTGCGGCTACTGCAGCCTCAAAGTATAGGTCGACACCTGCGGCATCGGCAGCTGCGGCGAGCTCATCAGCGTGCGCTGCAACCAGTGCCTTGTTTGCGGTTACTACGGACTTGCCCGCGTTAAGCGCTGCCAGCACCAGTTCGCGTGGGTAATCAATACCGCCGATAACCTCAACTACCAAGTCGACGTCATCGCGAGCAATCAGCCCACGAGCGTCATCGGTGATGAGTTCATCCGGAACACCCGGACGCTTTTTAGCCAGGTCAGAGACCGCGATACCGCGAACCTCAACTGGGCCGCCAATGCGCTGAGTGTAATCTTCCGCATGGTCGGTCAGTAGCCGAAAGACTTCTGCGCCAACGGTGCCGAAGCCCAAAAGCGCAATCCCTACTGGCTGACCTTCACCCTTGCCGGTGCGGTTGAGATCTTGGACGTTCGAAGACATGCGTACTCCCCAAATTTACGTGTTGTGAGATGTGAATTTCATTCCATGGCCATCATACAGAACAAGCGGTCTATTTCAGCCCCTGGGCTTGGTTTTAGTGGCATACGAAGACGGTAGAAAAGTGCGCCAATGCCTAATACCAGTACCGATGACGGGCAAGCTTGCCACAATTAAGAGAATATAAGTTTTCCTAACCCTGCTTCAGACCTACTTAACACGAGGTTTATGTGTCAAAACTGAATAAAATACGCCGGAACAGTAGTGATGCTCCGGCGTATTCGTGGTGCTGCTGGGCTGCGTTACGCCCAGCTGATGGTGTGTGTTTTGGTTGTGCGTGTTTAGTCCACTTCGAGTGACAACAGGTCGTCGAGGGTCTCACGGCGCAACATCGGCTTGATCATTCCAGCACGAACTGCGACAACCGCTGGACGGAAGGCAGCGTTGTAGCGCGAGCTCATCGAATAGCTATAAGCGCCCGTTGCTGCCGTGGCCAGGAAGTCCCCTGCTGCGACGTCGTTGGGCAGGCTGATGTTTTCAATGAGGATATCGCCGGATTCACAGTGCGAACCAACCACGCGGGATGGAATTTCCTCGCCATCGGTATAGCGATTGATCACGCGTGCGTCGTACTCCGCTCCATATAGAGCGGGGCGAATGTTATCACTCATGCCGCCATCGACAGCCACGTAGCGACGCTGCGGCGTTGCCGAATCACCAGTGGTGACGTCCTTGATCACGCCAACTTCGTAAACGGTCACAGCGGATGCGCCGACCAACGCACGGCCTGGTTCCACCAAAACGGTTGGTGGTTCGATGCCGAGTTCATCGGCAGTGTGTGCAACTGCTGCCAGCAAGTCCTTGGACACTGCCTTGATGTCCAATGGAGATTCATGCGCGGTGTATGGAATGCCGTAGCCGCCGCCCAAATCAATCTCTTTGAGCGCGTAGCCCAGTTCATTGTGGATCTGGCTGTAGAGGCCCATGATGCGCTCTGCTGCAAGCTTAAAGCCTTCGGCATCAAAGACCTGGGAACCAACATGGCAGTGCAGACCAACCAAGGTGAGGTTTTCCGCGCGCAGGCACGCCTGCGCTGCAGCGAAGGCTTCACCGGTAGCCAAGGAGATGCCGAATTTCTGGTCTTCATGGCTGGTAGCAATGAACTCATGGGTGTGCGCATCCACACCTGGGGTCACGCGGATGAGAACCGGCTGGACACGCTGTGCCTTCGCTGCGATCAAATCCAGCAGTTCCAGTTCCTGCGCGGAGTCAATGACCACATGGCCAACCTGTGCTTCAACGCAGGCACGCAAGAAGTTTGCTGACTTGTTGTTACCGTGCACGGTAATGCGCTCAGCTGGGAAGTCCGCTGCTAGCGCGATGCGCAGCTCACCCAAGGAAGCGACGTCCAGCGCAAGACCTTCTTCGTTGACCCAGCGTGCAATGCGCTTGGACAGGAAAGCTTTCGATGCATAGTGCACGCGCTCCGGTGCGCCGAAGGCCTCTGCCATATCGCGGCAGCGGGAACGGAAATCATCTTCATCAAAGACCATGACTGGGGTGCCGTATTCTTCTGCAATTTCAGAAAGCGGCACGCCAGCAATAGTTACTTCGCCGTCTTCTTGGCGCTGGGCATTGCGTGGCCACACCTGGGCCGGTAGTTCATTGAAATCAGCCATAAAAATTACATCTTCTCCGGTGCTGAAACGCCGACCATGCCCAGGGCATTAGCCAGGACCTGACGGGTTGCCTGGGCCAGGGCAAGACGTGCACCATGAATTGGCTCTGCCTCTTCCCCAGCCTTTGGCAAGATCTGGCACTGGTCATAGAACTTGTGGAAGACCGATGCGAGCTCTTCCGCGTAGCGGGCAACACGGTGTGGTTCACGCAGTTCAGCAGCTTCTGCCACCACTGCAGGGAACTCGCCCAGGGTGCGGATGAGGTCGCCCTCGCGCTCGTGGGTCAGCAACGCCAAGTCCGCGGAATCAGAGTTCACGCCAACTTCTTCAGCCTTGCGCTGGATGGAGCACAAACGCGCATGGCCGTATTGCACGTAGTACACCGGGTTATCGGAGGACTGCGCTGCCCACAGCGCCAGGTCAATGTCGATGGACTGGTCAACGGAAGAACGCAC
>JAUNRU010000097.1:0-4929 GCA_030535535.1 Corynebacterium casei | reverse complement strand
CACGCTGTGTGCTTATCACAACGGCGTCAACGACGATGGCGCACAAGGCGTGCGCCATGAAAAGAGCAGAGGGCGAATGGTTCGCCACCGCGGCAAAGTCAAACTTTTAACCCCAGGAGGAAGGCTCGTGGGCAACACGCATGACCTCAGCGGGATGGGGGCGATGGACTTAATCTAGTGCCCCATGCCTTGGTTAGTTCTTCAAGAGCTCCTGCATGAACGGTGCGATGATATCGCGGGAAACCCGGCAGTCTAACGCGTATGTTCCCGGTTCATCGCTGTTGACCCAGGCGCGAAAGTCCTCTAGGTCCTCCAGGATGTGAATGATTTTAGACCGTGCCCCGAAAGCACCTAAGAGTGCTGCAAAATCTACTTCGGGAATCAGCATGGGTGCTTTGTCGATCCCTTTTGTGCCGTACTGATGGATTTCGGCGCCGTAGGCAGCATCATTGACAACAACGATGACGCCGCGGTGTGCTTCGCGGATAAAGCTCTCTGCATCGGCAAGTGCCATCAATCCGCCACCGTCCCCGGTAACCAGAACGGTCATCTTGTCGGTGCCGGCGGCGGCTGCCACACCCACAGCAGAGTTGAATCCCAGGCCGATGGATTGGGTTGTGGTGCCCAAAAGCACCATGTTGTCAGCCGCGGGGACGTCAAGATACGTATTTGCCCAGCCAATGAAGTGTCCACCATCGGTTACAACTAGGCGATTGGCAGGAACGATGTTGTTGATGGCATCCATAAGGCTGCGCGGATCAAGGCAGCCATCAGGAGCCAGAGGATTACCCTTATCGTGCTTTTTCGGGCTTGGATTCGCAAAAGCCCGTGGTGTTGGGGAGAAGTTCTGCTTGCGAAGCATAGCGGCGAGGGCGCTAACTGCTTCGGTCGCGTTTGAGCGCAAGAAATGATTAACGCGCCTATGCGTTGCTTGTGCTGTCACGTCTATCTGAATGATCGTGGCATCAGCGCTGAAAGCCCGGCCAAACGCCATGGTAAATGGGTTAAGACCTGCACCGACAACCAAAACAACATCAGCCTTTTGAATCTCAGCGGCGGCGGCTGAAGATGCAAATCCACCGCAGATCCCTAAATCGCGGTATTCTCCGTTGCCATTGAACAATCCTTGTGCGGGCGCCGAGGTCGCGACATCAGCGCGCAAGATGCTGGCTAATTCAATTACCTGGGCCGCGGCCGATTTAGCGCCACGTCCCGCGACAATGAGCGGATGTGCAGCGCTAGCCAAAAGTGAAGCAATTTCTTCGACCTCCTCCATATCCGGACAAACAACCTCCGGCTGTGGAAGCTCTTCAGCAGCGTGGAGAATGTTCTCGAATTCTGGGTCGATACATTCCAGCGTCCCCAAGTCATAAGGAATCTCCAGAACCACGGGAACGCGGTTTCTAAGAGCCAGGGTTAGCGCATTGTGGGTCTGTTGCGCGGCGTCGTGTGGTGTTGCGGTGAAGGTTTTAACTCCGAAGGAGGCAACCATTGCTGCCTGGTCAATATCCCAGGGACGTGGAGCGTCCTGCGGCGCGGAACCAGTGACTAGAAGAACGGGGGCACGAGCCTTAGCGGACTCCACAAGTGCCGTGATGGTGTTGGTAAACCCCGGTCCATAGGTAGTTGTTGCAACCGCAATCTCGTTTGTTACCCGGTGATATGCATCCGCCGCAGCAACCGTTCCCACCTCATGGCGAACCGGAATGATCCCGATATTGAGCCTCTCAAGCGCATCAATGAACCATGCATTGCCATTGCCCATGATGCCAAAATATTTGTCCACTCTTGGCGCCAAAATGCGGGCGATAGCTTCCGAGACTGAATACATGTGAAGGGGACTCCTTTGACGTGAACTCTCGTAATTCTTGAGAGGGCTGAAGTAATCGAACCACATCACGGCCTCGTCCCTGCTAATGGCTTGCAACAAACCTAAGAAGACAGCAATCAGAATGCAAAGTTCAGTCCTTTAGGCCAAGTCGCTTACTGGCGATCTGCTGAGCGGTCACTGTTCAAAACCAGTTCAAAAACTGTGTTCATGCTGGTGGGCGCATTGCAGATATGTCGGAAGAAAATGGATTCTTCTACTGACATATCTGCTTTGCTTTGGTAGCGTGACGAACACGGGCGTATTCACAAGCTGTGAACTATGTCTTCGCGCAACAAGTAACCTTCAGGAGAATCTCATGCGCAAGAAGATTGCATCGATAGTCATTGCAAGTGCTGTTACCTGCGGCGTCGCCGCGCCGGCACCTGCGCTTGCCCAGGAAACCGGCGACAACAACAATTTCATCGCCTCCGCGCAAAGCATCGGCCTAGGCGCCGCCAATGACCCGCTTGGGGTGCTGCTGGGAATCGTCGGAATGTCCGCCATCGCCCCGTTCATCCTGTCCTCCTGGGCCGGGTTCGACATTCTTCCGCAGTAACGTCGGGCAGGAACTAGGAGAACATCATGCGTAATAAAGTCGCATCCATCGCTGCCGCCGCCGCGCTCGCAGTTGGTATCGCAGCACCCGCACCGGCAATGGCCAACCCGGCTGTCGACTCATTCGTACAGTCCGCGCAGAACAGCTCCCAGCGGTTTGTGGAAGACCCCGCGGGAGAAGCCCAGGGAGGGTTCATCATGTCCGCCACTATCCCTTTGCTGTTCTCATCCTTGGGTTCATCGATGCTCGGCGTTGAGCATTGCGGACCACTATCCACCCAGCATTGCTAGCGGCAAACATCACACCTAGGAGTTGAACATGTTTAAGAAATTCGTATCCATCGCTGCTGCCGGTGCACTCGCCGTGGGCATCGCGGCACCCGCGCCGGCAATGGCCAACCCAGCCGTCGACTCATTCGTACAGTCCGCGCAGAACAGCTCTCAAGGGTTTATGGAAGACCCGGCAAGAGAAGCCCAGAACGGAGTTTTTCTGTCAGCGTTCTTCCCGTACCTGTTTTCCTCAATGGGCTCATCCTTGATTGGAATTGAGCAGTGTGGACTGCATGACACCCGCGGCTGCTAGTGCATATTCATCAGCACATTCATCACCTTCAGGAGAAGAACATGCGTAAGAAGATTGCATCCATCGTCATGGCAGGCGCACTCGCATTTGGCGCTGCCGCACCGGCACCGGCATTCGCGCAAAACACCAACGAACCAGGGCCAACCGATAACTTGACTAGCACGGGCGGGCTCATTGATAACGAAATGTTTGGCCACCTGGCTCTCATTTTCGGCATCCCGTACATGCTGTCCTCTATGGGCTCATCCTTGATTGGTATTGAGCAATGCGGACTGCATGACACCCGCGGCTGCGACGACATTTAAAAACCAAAGCCCAGCACCGCCTCATCTAAGTGAGGAAACGGTGATGGGCTTTTCTTATGTCCGCAGGGAATATCGCGCCTTGCTTTATTCGTAAAGCGCAGGGGCGAAGGTGGAGTCCCACGCTTTGTAGAGTTGGCGTTCAAACAGGCTGTAAGTATGCGCGCCGTAGAACTCGTGGTGGCGGTCTACTTCCACGCCGGCTTCCTCGGCGACGCGGGTGAAGTAGTTGGAGGTGTATTGGGAAACTACCTCAATGCCCACGAGTCCGCCCCAGTCGCCGAGGAGTTCGTTCGCGGAAGGAACACCCAGGGAGGTGCCCACGAAGACGCGGGTATTTCGCAACTGGGATGGGTCGTAGGAAGGGTCGTTGAGTTGCCATGCATCGGAGGAGGATAGGCCGTAGGCGTTGGTGGAGGAGCCCTCGCCGCCGGAGATGATGGAGTTGACCATGAAGCGTCCCAGCAGCCCGGAGGACGCGGGGAAGCCAGAGAAGGAACCGGCGGCTTGGAAGGTATCGGGGTATTCGCCGGCGATATTCAATGAAGGCCCGCCGGACATAGATAGCCCCGCGATGGCTTTGCGGTCGGTGCTGTTGAACTCGGCGTCGAGGATCTGCGGGATTTCTTCGCCCAGGTAGGTTTGCCATTGTTGGCGCCCGGCGTAGGCATCATCGTGGAGCCAGTTGGCGTACATGGATGCGCCCCCGCCCATGGGGGTAATCACGTTGACGTGCTTGTCGGCAAAGAATTCTTCGTAGTCGGTTTCACTCGCCCAGTTGGCGCCACCGGCACCACCGTCAGCGCCGGACATGAGTACCAGGGAGGGCGCCGGTGCGGGGTCTTCGGGTAGCAGTAATAGGTTGGTCACAATGGTCTGGTTGGCAGGGGACCAGATATCTACTTCCCACAGGTTGCCTTCCACGTGGCGTTGGTCCATCAACAGTGGTTCGGGACCGTGGTCGACGGTTTCTTCCGCGCCGCGGTCTTCGTCCGAGCTCATTTCTTTGGCGATGGAGTAGTTGCCCTCTTTCGCCACGGAGCTGCCCGCCAAGGAGCTTCCCAAGGCCGCACTTCCCAACAACGCGCCTTCGTCTTTGAAGCTGCTCAGACCGTTGCGCAGGGACTGGACATCGGTTACTGCGCTGCCTAACCAGCCGGCGTTGGCGCTGCCGTCGCCGGAGCCGACAGCGTCAGGCAGTTGGGCAGAGCCCCGCGGGGCGAGCAGTGGGTCTAATGCACCAGAAGAGCCAAAAGAACTTGTCGATGACTTATCGCTGTTTTCCGCCGACAACTCATCCGCGTTATCAATCGCGTTCGAGGATGTTTCTGAGTTTGAAGACTGCTCAGAGGAAAAGGCGCCTGGACCAGTCCCGGACTGCGCGAAGGCAGAAGGAGCTGCGCACGCTAAAGCCAGCGTTGCTGCAGTTGCCGTGATGGCCTTTGCGCCGAGTCGACGGGACGAGAGAATATAAATAGTCACTCCTGTCACTCTAGTATCAATGTGCGCTGAACCATAGTTCACTCTTTGCCTGTCTACGGTAGCGTAGGTTTTGGACAAGTCGCTTAGACTATGAAGAAAGAACTGCGCTCTGCATACCGATACACGCGAGACGGATA
>JAUNRU010000096.1:0-5015 GCA_030535535.1 Corynebacterium casei | reverse complement strand
TGTACTGAAGCCTGAATACCGCACCGTTATTGCCATCGGTTTGGATCAGTCAGCGTCGATTGTCCGTGGCGAAGGCGACGAATCCATCATTGGCTCCTCTGACGGCACGACTATGACTGGTGCTGAGATCGTTAACCTTGCGGTTTCTGGTGCCCTTGGCGACAAGATTTACGCCGGACTCTTCCACCCAACCGCCGGACCAGTGAACCTGTACGAAGCTCGGTTCGCGTCAGGTAAGCAACGGATTCTGGCCATGGCGGAGAATCTTGTGTGCCCGTGGCCGGGCTGCAAAGTACCGGCAGATAGGTGCCAGGTCCACCACATCGACGCGCATAAGAATGGCGGGCAGACTAATCCGTCGAACCTAAGCACGTTGTGTGCTTATCACAATGGTGTCAACGACGACGGCGCCCGGGCAAGGCGCCGCGAGAAAAGTCGAGGGCGAATGATTCGACACCGCGGCAAAGTCAAGCTTGTTACCCCAGGCGGAAAACTCGTGGGCAACACGCATGACCTCAGCACGATGGGAGCAATGGACCTGATCTAATAACCCCAGGTCACGGCTTGGTTGCTGTTCAAGCGGGATGGGTTACCATGCCGCTCAATTCAGCGATCCCAAAACCGGTTCCGAACCCCGGAAGCCCAAACAAATCCCGGTAAACCACAGTAAACCGCAGGAGCGAAGGCTCCGAGGATTTACTGCATGGAGCTGAAAAGCTCTTGGGCGCCGGCTTCGTCCCAGAGCACGACGTTGCCTACGGCGGTGTCCATGAACCCGCCGACTGGGATGGTTTGGGTTTCCACGCCGGAGGACATCGCCAGGGCTACGCGGGCGAGGTGCCAGACGTGGTCATCTTCGTTGACCATGAATGATTGCGCGGTGTGGTTGACCAAGGATACTGCGCGGAATGGGTTGGCCAGCGTGGATGGTGAGGTGATTTTGTCCAGCAGGGCGGCGAAGAATTCGCGTTGGCGTTCCACACGGTCCAGGTCACCCATGGCGGTGGCGCGGGTGCGGACGTAGCCAAGCGCATCGGCGCCTTCTAGATCTTGGCATCCGGCAGCTAGGTCAATGCCGGCGAGTGGGTCCATGATGGGCTCATCCACGCAAATGTTGACACCGCCGACAGCGTCGACGACGTTGGCGAGACCACCCATGCCGATCTCGGCGTAGTGGTCAATGCCCAGGCCAGTAGCCTGTTCCACGGTTTGGGCAAGCAACTGCGGGCCGCCGTAGGTAAAGGCGGCGTTGATTTTGTCCTCGCCGAAGCCGGGGACGTTGACGTAGCTATCGCGCGGAATGGATACCAATTGGGCGGTGCCGGAGTTCGGGATGTGCAGCACCATGATGGTGTCGGTGCGCCCGACACCGACGTCGCCGCCGGTGCCCAGTGCGGCTTGGTCTTCTTCGCTTAGCCCTTGGCGGGAGTCGGAGCCGACCAGCAACCAGTTGGTGCCAGAGCCGCTCGATGAGCTGCCAACTGGCAGGGCATCCGTGCGTGAGAGGCGTGAATCAGTCCAGAACACGAACACGACCAGCGCAATGACTAAGGCGATGACAATCCAGCCGGTGCACCCGAAGAATCGTTTGACGGGATTGCCGCGTTTGCGGCGGGCACCGCCGCGGCGTCCGCCATTCCGATGCGGGCTATTCGGCTGGGGTCCGGGTTCGCCGACATATCCGGCGCCCTGGAACTGGCGTTGCACGGGGGCTGGGATTTGGGCATTGTAGCTTTCCGATGGCATCTGCTGGCGCGGGTGGCCCTGCGCAGCACCGGCGCCATATGCCCCGGCCGCGCCGGCAGCACCCGCTGCGCCAGCGGCACCTGCAGCGCGGCGTGGGTCGTTGCCGCGCGGGCCGATGTCGAAACGAGTCTGGTCAGGCTGCGCGCGGAAAGTACCGGCGGATGGTTCTTGGTGGCCATCGGTGAGCGGGGTGCGGCGCGGTGGGCGCTGCGCTGGGCGTTGGCCGGATTCGCGGCGCATGACCGGGCGGCCGTAGCGGTCGCGCAACGGCTTGCCATCGGCGCCTAATACATAGCGCGATGGGTCATTGGCTGGCTGATTAGCCGAAGGTCCATTGCCCGAACGGCTGGCGCCGGCACGGCGGGATTCGCGGTGAGGGTCGCGGCCGGAAAAAGTCATGGCTTAAGACTACAAGCCGCACCCCGCAATCTAGAACCGATCAGCACGCAAAAGCAGCATTACAGACCAAACAGGGAGAGATCTCCCAGCAAAGAGTATCCGACGAATGCGACGGCATCGATGAGAAAATGCGCGATAACTAGCGGCCATACCCGCCCGGTGCGGTGGTAGAAGTAGCAAAAGACAACACCCATGATGATGTTGCCGAACCCAGCTGATACGCCCTGGTACAGGTGGTAGGAGCCGCGCAGCAGCGATGATGCCCCGATAATCACAGGAAGTGACCAGCCCAGGTGCTTGAGGCGAGTCATCAACCACATGACCACCACTATTTCTTCACCGAAGGCATTGGCACCAGACCACAAAAGCAACGCGGGGGCTTCCACCCACGCATTATCAAAAGCAGTGGGGATAACTTCCTTCGACAATCCCAAGTGCACGGCGGAGACATACAAGACCAGGCCCGGAATGCCAATGAGTGCGGCCAACGCGGCACCCCAGCCAACATCGCTGCGCTTCGGCAGCCGCAAGCGGATTCCAGAGCCAGCGAGCAAGAACAAAGCGAGCGAACCATAAGCGAACAGCACCCCGGCGGAGCATAGCTGCAGCGCGATATCCAGCCACGCCAAGTCCGACTGCGGTGCATTGAGCGTCACGCTTTGTTCATTCAACGGCGCCGGATCCAACAACGAATCCACCAGGCGCAAAATGGCGCGCACACCAGAGATGCCAAAAGTAATGGCCAAAACTATGAGAATCTCCGCGCGGATGCGCTGCGGGGACTGCGAAACGCTCATGAGGACATGAAACCTTAGACGTGGAGGACAGACGCGAGGTGAAGAAGCTGCGCATCATTTAACGTCACTGAGCCTACTTGAACACCAACGGGTGTTTGGGCAGCCTGGGCACTTAAACCAGCGCCCGCGCCAGCCGTTAATGTCCACGGAATAGAAATCGCCGGTAGCTGCGCAACATTAAACAGCGAACCCCACGGCGACCACCGCGTTTGCTCCATAAAGTTCTCTTCGTGGTCCAGCGCCAAGAAGGTGCCAATCTGCGGCGGGGTATAGGCCAGCATCGGGGTGATAATCGCATCGACTTGCCAGCAGTCTGCCAAAAGGCGGGGGAGGCCGTTGGTGTGGCGGAGGGCATCGGCAAGCATGCGCTCTGAAACCTTTAACCCCTGCTGCCGCACCCACTCGAAATAGCCCTCACCGGCATCCATGCCCGCCAGGCGGGAGGTGAAAATGTGGCGGAAAGACTCAAAGGTCACATCGGCGGTGGGATAAGGCGCAATCTCCTCAACCGGGTAGCCCGCGGCGGAAAGCTGTGCTGCGGCCTCATCCACCGCGCGCAAATGCCGCGGGTCGACGCGAGTGTGCGCGAAAAGCGGCTGCTTGAGCACACCAACGCGCGCAGGCGCGGGACGCGGGGTGATGTCGTGGAGGAAGACGGCATCAGCAACCGTGCGGGTGATAAAGCCCGAAACGCCCAAGTCCGTGCCGGACTGCTTGAAACCCACCACGCCGCAGGCCGCGGCCGGAACGCGCAGCGAACCGCCACCATCGGAACCATGCGCCGCCCGCAACAAACCCCGCGCCACCTGCACCGCGGCGCCACCGGAAGACCCGCCAGGCGTGGCGCCGGGATGCAACGGATTCACCGGATGCGGCATATCCACCGGCTCTGTATCTACGCGCAGGCCAAGCTCCGGGGTGGAAGATTTACCCACAATCAGCGCGCCTTGCTCCTCCAGTGCGGCGATGGTGGCATCGGAAGTCTCAGCGTTATAGGCGCGGTGCTTGGCGCCCAGTGAGGTGGGCATGCCGGCGACATCATTCAGGTCTTTCGCGGATAATATCCACCCCGACAACCGGCCTTCCGCAAGCGGGCGCCGCGAGATATCAATGTAGGTAAAGCCGTGTTCTTGCGGCGTGAGCGACGATAAATCGCGTGCCAATTGCTTAAGGCTAAACCTGGAATCCATACACAGCAACGTTAGTGGTTTAGATTAGAAGGCATGACTTCAACCGTGGCTTTTCTTGGACCTGCAGGAACGTTTACTGAAGCAGCTCTGGTTGCTTTTGGGGAGATGGGCGCTGTGAATGATATTGAGAAGCTGCCGGTCAACTCGCCGTCGGAGGCGTTCAAGGCGGTGCGTGAGAGGCGCGCGGAGTTTGCGTGCGTGGCTATTGAGAATTCTGTGGATGGCGCGGTGACTAACACTTTTGATGCTTTTACGGAGGGGGAGCCGTTGCAGGTCTACCGCGAGGTGGATTTGGAGGTGGCGTTTGCCATCATGGTGAAAAAGGGCTTAAAGCTTGCCGATGTCTCCACGATCGCCACCCATCCCGTTGCCTACCAGCAAGTCCGTGGCTGGTTGGCGGAGAATATTCCGGATGTGAAGTTCCAGCCGGCGTCATCGAATGGCGCGGCAGCGGAGGCGGTTGCGCACGGGGAAGTGGATGCCGCGGCGGCACCGGAGCGTGCAGCGGAGATCTTTGGCCTGGATGTGTTGGCTAGTTCTGTTGCTGACGTCAAGGGGGCGACCACGCGCTTTGTACTGGTGGGAAAGCCAGGAAAGCCGACCCCGCGCACCGGCAATGACCGCACCTCTGTGGTGTTTACGGTGCCGCACGAGCCGGGTTCTTTGGCGAGTATTCTGCAGGAATTCGCCTACCGCCATGTGGATATGCTGCGCATTGAATCGCGCCCAACGCGCAAGAAATTCGGTACCTATAACTTCTTCATTGACTTGGCTGGGCATATTGAAGACGAGCCGCTGTCGGAGGCGCTGCGCGCATTGTGGCTGCGCACGGAGAACCTGCGTTTTATTGGGTCGTGGCCATCGGCTGACCAGTCGGGGCCGA
>JAUNRU010000040.1:7522-23725 GCA_030535535.1 Corynebacterium casei | reverse complement strand
GATTACTTATGCGGTGGGCTTTTTCTCCCGCGACCTATGGAACCAGTTCACTGGGGAAGTAGTGCTGCCGTGGTATCTGCCGGGCATGGACTACATGGGCTCGCAGGAAGTGCTGCTGTTGGTGCGCTTTGTGGAGCAAACCTTCCAGCTGCCGATGGCTTTGGTCATGGCCGTCGCAATCGCGCGTATTCCTTACGTTTCTAGTTTCTTTGCTTTTATTGGCCGCAATACTTTGCCGGTCTATCTGGGCCACCCAATCGCGCTGACTGTGGGATATCACTACGTCCAAATCGTCGGTCAGTGGGAGATTTCCATGGACGGTGAAAGATTGGTCAACACCACCTGGTTCTGGACCTTTGTGTGCATCATTCTTTCTGGTGCCGGTGGACTCATGCTGTGGTCAATTTCTAAAGTGCCGGGCATTGGTTGGACCGTCTACCCGCCAAGCCTGCGTCAGCTTCAAGAGATGGTTATGCGGCCCCCTGTGCTCAGGTCTGAACCTCGCAGGGACTAAGCTTTATCATCGTGCGCTATTTCTACGACACTGAATTCATTGAAGACGGCCGAACCATTGAGCTCGTCTCAATCGGTATTGTCGCAGAAGATGGCCGTGAATATTACGCGGTGTCCACAGACTTCGACCCTGCTCGCGCCAATGCGTGGGTAAGGGAGAACGTCTTGGACAAACTGCCTAGCCCGCGCGATCCGGTATGGAAGTCCAAGGACACCATCCGCGAAGAGGTCCTAGCGTTTCTTACTAAAGATAAGGCACCCACGCAGCTGTGGGCCTGGGTTGGTGCATATGACCATGTCGTCCTAGCACAATTGTGGGGCGATATGGCTGGGCTGCCGCGCAGCATCCCGCGCTACACGCGCGAGCTGCGCCAATATTGGGAGTTTGCCGGCCGCCCGCAGTTGCCAGCCATTCCTGATGGCAATCATGATGCTTTGGTGGATGCCCGCCATAACCTGGCTAAGTTCAAGACCTGTGCGCAGGCGCTCCCGCTGTCTGCCGGCAACCGCGCAATCTAGTTGAAGTGTTTTAATTCACCGAATTCTGTGCGATCTCCGCACCGTCTCGCCTGGTGGGAATGGCCCCGATTGGGGATTGTCAGCCTCTAAGATGTCATATTCTGCTAGCATCCATGATTAAATACTTGTGTGAGCTGGACAGTAGATATCCCTAAAGACGTACTCCCTGACCTTCCTCCATTGCCAGAAGGCATTGAGGAGAAGTTTCAGGATGCCATCAAGCGAGACGCCAAGCAGCAGCCCAACTGGGATCAAGCCCAGGCTGACAACGTTCGCAAGATCCTTGAGTCGGTTCCACCAATCGTGGTGGCGCCGGAAGTTGAGGAGCTAAAGAGCAAGCTGGCTGATGTTGCCAACGGCAAGGCTTTCTTGCTCCAAGGCGGCGACTGCGCTGAGACTTTTGAGTCCAACACCGAGCCGCACATCCGCGGCAACGTCAAGACCTTGCTGCAAATGGCAGTGGTATTGACCTACGGTGCTTCCACGCCTGTGGTCAAGCTGGCGCGCATTGCTGGCCAGTATGCAAAGCCACGTTCTTCCGATCTGGACGGCAACGGTCTTCTGAACTACCGCGGCGATATCGTCAACGGTGTGGAGCCAACCGATGAAGCACGCCGCCATGATCCGGCACGTATGGTTCGTGCCTACGCGAACTCTTCTGCCGCAATGAACTTGGTTCGTGCACTGACCAACTCGGGCACGGCCGACCTGTACCGCCTCCATGAGTGGAACCGCGAATTCGTGCAGACCTCTCGCGCTGGTGCGCGCTATGAAGCGCTGGCTAGTGAAATTGAAAATGGTCTGAACTTCATGAATGCCTGCGGCGTCTCGGATGAGACCCTGCGCGCGGCAACCATTTACTGCTCGCACGAAGCACTGCTGAAAGACTACGAGCGTTCCATGCTACGTCTGGCTAAGGACAGCCGCGGCGAGACCAAACTCTATGATCTATCCGCGCACCAGGTATGGATTGGTGAGCGCACCCGTGGAATGGAAGATTTCCACGTCAACTTCGCATCCCTGATTGGCAACCCAATTGGTTTGAAGATTGGCCCAGGTGTGACCCCTGATGAGGCAGTAGCTTATGCCGAGAAGCTGGACCCAGACCGTGAGCCTGGCCGTTTGACCATGGTTACCCGCATGGGCCATGACCGTATCCGCACCGTCCTGCCGGACATTGTGCGCGCGGTGGAAAACTCCGGCCACAAGGTGGTTTGGCAGTCTGACCCAATGCACGGCAACACCTTCACCTCCTCGAATGGCTACAAGACCCGCCACTTCGACAAGGTCGTTGATGAGGTTCAGGGCTTCTTCGAAGTACACCGCGAACTGGGCACCCACCCAGGCGGCATTCACCTGGAGTTCACCGGTGAAGACGTTACTGAGTGCCTCGGTGGCGCTGATGACATCACGGACATTGACTTGCCAGGCCGCTACGAGTCGGCGTGCGACCCACGTCTGAACACCCGTCAGTCCCTGGAGCTGTCCTTCTTGGTTGCAGAGATGCTGCGTAACCAAAACCGCTAAACTCGCGGGCTAAGCGCTACACAACCTCAAGGGAGTAGCCACCACAGAATTCAACGTGGTGGCTGCTCCTTTGAGGTTTTCCAAGTTTTCCGACTTTTAGCTTTCAGGCCTTCTTAGCGAATCAGCCACGGGGTGGAACCGTAGTAGCCGGAGCCAAACCACCAGCCGGCTAGTCCTACGCCAGCTACGACAATGCCGACGACCACGAGCCACGCGATGAATCCCACAGGCGATCGATTCGACAAAGGCTTTAAGATCGGCTCGTTCTCCGCTGTCGCCGGCGCCTGCGCATGAGCCTGCTGCTGGACCTGACCCGGTTGCCCCTGTTGTCCAGGAGCGGGTTGAACCTGGCCCTGGCCCTGAATCTGGCGCGGTGTCAGTCGCGTCTCAGGGTAATGAGGATTCTGGCCGGCAGCTGCAGCTCCTGCTGCACCAGCTGCATTCGCTGTACCGGCACCACCTGCAAAGCCTAGACCAGAAGCACCTGCACCGGCCGCGCCAGCACCGGCAGCAGCTGTGCCGGGGATTGCATTGGGCATTCCAGGAATGTTGTGCTGGTCATCGCGTGCACGGTCTTTGACAGGAGGGGCGACCGGCGGAGGACCATCGAAGCGGGTTTCAAAGCTCAACGGCTCGCGCGCAGGGCGCTCATCTGGGCGCTCGCGGGGTTGGTCATAACGGGGCTCCACGGTAGTTGCATCATCTGCGATGGAGTCGCCGAAGACCTCGGTCGCTGGTTCAGAGGTGTCAATAAAACCGGTGGGTTCAAAGACACTGCCGGAATCAATGCCATCCATGTTGGTTGGCTCAGCAGCTGTTCGCGCAGCCGCCGAATTGTGGGGGATAGGCACCAGATAGGTAGGAAGGTTGAGCTCTGCTGCGACATCATCAAGAGCCGCGAGGAACTCGCGGGCATCAGCGAAGCGTTCGCTGACATCGAATGAGGTGGCGCTGGCCACTAAGGCATCGACAAGCGGAGGCACCCCAGCAATCCGTGAAGACGGGCTGGGCACATCATTATCCAACCTATTCATCGCATGCCCCAGCGGAGTATCACCGGAAAATGGGACCGTGCCGGTGAGAAGCTCAAACAACACGATGCCCGCCGAATACACGTCAGATGCGGCAGTAATATTCGCACCGGTGACTTGCTCCGGGGAGAGATAAGAAACCGTGCCCACAATCTGATTCGAGGTCACCGTCTGCGAACTGGTGGCGCGCACGAGGCCAAAGTCAGCGAGCTTGACCGTGTGGTCACCATTAATCAGCACATTATCCGGCTTGATATCGCGGTGCACCAAGCCCTTATCGTGGACAGCAATCAGACCCGCCAACACCGAACGCATCACCGCCAACGCCGCGTGCGGTGGCATTGGACCGCGCTCAGCGGTGAGCTCACGCAAAGTACCACCGGTAATAAGCTCCATAATGAGAAATACCGGGTCGCCCTCAGCCGAGAAGTCATAAACATTGACCAGATTTGGGTGGGTTAGCTGCGCCATCGCACGTGCCTCGCGGCGGAAACGGTGGATGAACACATCATCCTGGCTGTACTGGTCATGCATGACCTTTGCGGCCAACGCGCGGCCAAGGCGCAAATCTACACAGCGATAGACAGTAGACATGCCGCCGCGAGCAATCGGCCGGTCAATGCGATACCGGTGCTCTAGGACATCTCCAACTTCCAACTGTGCCATGGCATCTAGTATGTACGATAGATAAACAAATTTGCCAACCAACGGGGCGTGACCTCAGATCAGTGACAGTGATCTAAAGTAGGGGGCGTGATGGAACAAAACAAAGACTTAGACACCCTGTTGAGCAAGGACGAACTGCTCACCCTGCCTGAGGTTGCAGATGAACTAGGCATTGCGGTCACCCGCGTGCATGACCTGCTGCATGACAAGAAGCTCATCGCGCACACCCGCGATGGCGTGAAATACGTCCCAGCATTGTTTATCAATGACAAGGGAGCAATCAATAAGTACGTTTCAGGCGCTATCACCGTGCTTTCCGATGGCGGCTTTAGCAACGCGGAAATCCTTGAGTACTTCTTCACCGAAGACGAGTCTCTGCCAGGCCGCCCCATCGACGGCTTGCAAGGTCACCTTGCGCGCGAAGTTATTCGCCGTGCACAGGCAATGGGCCTGTAGCCAGCTAATTTACAGTTGTCTCGGCTTGCGTCGTTTCTACACGTGCGTGGGGAGTGGCAGTGGTGTTAAACATCCAGTGCACTGCCCACCACGCCAGTAGCAGCGAGCCGAGTACCCACCACCAGGTGTAGAGCTGGTGGTTGCCGTCGCCAGAGAAGGCGAGCGCGACAAACACGGACGCGCCGGCGGAGAATTGAATCGTCCACAGTGGTGGACGTGCGACGCCCAGCAGAGTTACAACTGAGGCGAAGTACCATGGAAGCGTAACCGAGTTAAACATAAATGCCACCTGATAGGCCGCAGGAATGCCCAGCATGGCCGCGCGCCTATTGGCTCTAAACAGCCACCACATCAGCACAAGACCCAGCAGCATAAATACCGTTGCAATGGTGCGCATGACATCCAGTATCTGGTTATAGGTGATGTCCTCATTAAGCGTGGTAATCAATGGCGCCAAAGTATCGGTTGCCACCGTCGGACCGGCGAGGGGATTAATCACCTTGGAATTGCCGGTAATCTCAGACAACCAACCTGAAGACGTGCCCGAAGCCCAGGTTAAGAGAGCTACAACGGCGACGGTCTCAATTACAGCGACCGCACCGGAGACGATGAAAGCGGCGATCTTATTGAAGCGTTGCCCAAAGTGGTGCATCATCAACCACACCACGAATGGAACAGCAATAAAGGCAGTGGCCTTGAGCGACACCGCCACCGCAATCAACGCGATACCGGCGAGGTAGCGGTGATGCAGACAGGCTAGAAGCCCCACCGAGACAAGTGCGACCATGGTGGATTCATTGTGCATGCCACCGATGAGGTGCAAAATCATCACCGGGTTTGCAACACCCAACCACAACGCGAGCGTTGGGTCGCCGCCGAGTTTGCGGGCAATAAGCGGGATAGACCACGCGATGGCGGCGAAGCTCAATACTGAAATGAGCTTGTACACAAACACACCAATGGTGACGTTGTCGCCGACTAGGCGAGTAACCCCATCACCAATCCACAAGTGCAGCGGGCCATAAGGCGTGGTGGTGTTGCGCCAGTCCTGGGAGACTTCCAACAAGAAGGGGCCGGGGTTCACCGCAGGGCCCTCGGTGTAAGGATCGAATCCGTCGCGGACCATCGCGCCCTGCATGAGGTAGGAATACACGTCCCGGGAGGACAGAGGAGCTGCCAGAAGAAGTGGCAGGATCCACGCCCACATGGTCTTTTTCATGGTGGCGAACGCGGATTCATCGACCTCCGCCGGCGGCACGGGACGCGCGGCAAGGGCAAAACGATGAGTTGCCGGAGACTTTTCTACTCCTCCCGTGTTGCGTCGAACGCTCGCGGAGACAATGAACTTGCCCGCCAAAATCCATGCGGCAATAAGAAGGAACATGCCGACCCAAAACAGCGTCATGCCAATGTTTCGGCCGTGCCCAGCTGAGAAGAAGCTGATGTTGAGTGCTTCTAAGATTCCGCCGCGGTTACGCGTAGCTCCGCCCGAATAGGAAGCGAGGGTGAGCACGATGGCGCCCACGACGCCTAAGGCGAGGGCGCTAGGAAGCTTGATGGTCTTTGCTTGCTTCACCATGTGAAGTCCCTATTTTGCTCGTGCCGTGGACTTAATGGCCAAAGAACGAAGAAGTTCAGTGACATCAGAATTGACGTTGGCTTTCGCCAGATGCGCCAAACCCGACTGCGTGAGATCATCGATGCGCTGTTCAATTTCTGCTGGCGCACCGGAGTCCTCAATCATCTGCGCCATCTTCGACAGCACCGTCGGATCGGCGGTGGTGCCAAGATTTTCACGCAAGAACTGAGCAGCGGCAGGATCTTGGTCATCGGCACGCTGTAGTGCGATGGCCATCAAAACTGTGCGCTTGCCTTCACGGAGATCGTCACCAGCTGGCTTACCCGTAATCTTCGGATCGCCAAAGACACCAAGTTGATCATCACGCAGCTGGAATGCAATACCGATGTCACGGCCATATCCGCGGAATGCTTCGATGAGGGATTGCGGTGCACCAGCAATAGCTGCACCAAGGTGAAGTGGGCGCTCGATGGTGTAAGCAGCTGTCTTGAATCGGTTGACAGAATCAGACAACTCGACCGATTCAATGGCAGCAGCTTCCAAAGAGACATCAAGCAGCTGGCCGCCGATAACCTCAGTGCGCATCTCCCGCCAAGGCTCACGGGCACGCTGGATTGCTGCTTGAGAAATGCCGGAATCCAAGAACATGTCTTCGGCCCACACCAGCGACATATCACCAATCAAAATGGCAGCGGCGCGGCCGAAGTCTTCGGAACTACCCGTCCATCCCAGTTCGCGGTGCTTTGCCTCGACTGCACGGTGCACGGTTGGGTTGCCTCGGCGAGTATCGGAAGCATCCACAATGTCATCGTGGATGAGCGCGCAGGACTGAATGAACTCCAAGGAAGAGGCTGCACGAAGCACAGCCTGTGGGTCTTCATCACCCAGCAAGCCATCCGCTGCGACGAAACCAGCCCACGCATAGAGCGGGCGGATGCGCTTGCCGCCATCGAGGATGAAGCGCTCAAGATGTTCAATGGCTTCGGTGACTGGCTTACCGATTTTGGCGATCTGAGGTTCGCGGTCCTTCAAAAAGTCGGCGAGTTCAGCACGAACGTGCTTAGGAACGTCGGCTAAAGGAAGTTGGTGGAAAGCCTCAGAATTAGTCATGGCTTTTAGCCTACCTTTAGCAATCCTGACTTTAAGAAAGCGGTAGCTGCGTCTTCAAGATTGCAAAAGGACGTTCGTCACCGGGGTACTGATGATGACGGACTAAGTCCGTAAAACCCATAGAACGGTAGAGGCTAAAAGCACGGTTGGATTCGCCCGGAACCTCAGGTGTGGACAATAGTGCCCACTTGCCGGGCGCGTTCCATAACAGCTGTTTGAGCAACTCCCGGCCAAGTCCGTGGCCTTGCATGCGGGGGAGAACATGAATCTCTGCGACTTCGAAGTAGCTGCGAAGAATCTCCTGTTCTTCTTCGGTTGCCCCGCCTCGTTTCTGAAGCGCTTGGCGCAGTTGGCGGTCCCACCAGGAATCTGGGGTGCCAATGAAACCGTAGGCAACGGCCAACACTCCGGAAGCATCCTCGGCAATAAGTGCGGTAAATCCAGGCCGAATGATTTCACGCTGCCATGAATAAACCCGTCCATCACGGATCGCAGGGTCATAGCCCATGGCGCTGATATAGATATCCACCAAAGGTCGGGCGTTGAGCGCGAATTCTTGTGGTGAAAGACGGCGGATTGTTAATGACACATCCTCCATCTAACAAAACTTTTGCCTTCAGTGGGGGAGATTGCCCCTGATAGTCCCGAATTAGTTCTTCTTTCCAGTGCCTATTTCGGTGAGAAGATTGCGGATTTTCGAAAACGTGAAACTCTATGCGCTGCAAAAACCTTTACCCTTTCGAACACGTGAACTATACTGGCGAATGAATGTACGAACACACTTTTAATATAAGAGGCACACAAACGAACACCGCTCCAATGGCAATCAGGAAGAAGGAAGAAGGAGGCAAGGCAATGGCACAGGTAATTTCCGCTACAGCACGACGAGCTCAACGACAGGGTGGGCAAGGAGCTAAGCGTCAGCGTTTTCTGACTCAGGCCGCGCTTCTTCTTGCTGATGCTAAGTCGGATGCCGCGAAGGGCCGCATGGACCAGGCTTTGGAAAAGGCCTACCAGGCGGCACTGCGAACCGCTGGTGCCTGTGTTGCGGGCTCTGCGACGGTGTCTAAGCGTCGACGCCTTCCCACCTCCGCGTGGGACCGTTTGTCCCTAGTCGGGGCGGCAGAAAAAGAGTGGGCAGAGAAGTTTCGCGCCTATTCCCGCACGCGCTCTCGCCTAGCGTCCGGAATGGACCGGGAAGTCGCAGACTCCGTAGTCTTTGGCCTGATGGATTTGGCCGCCCGCTTCTTGGAAGTCTCCGAATCCGGAACTCATGACTTTGATGGAATGGGCGGACAGGCTGCTTAAGTCGGGCAGGGGTAATCCAGTGAGGGTAACTGTTGTAAAAGGTGACGCAGGAAACTGCAGAACCGGGAACTAACCGCTTAGTGTGGGCGTTGTAGTAGATAGAACAAGAAATAATGTCACCGAATCGATAATCGGGTGCGTAAGCCCCTCGGTTATACTTGGAAGAAATACACGGTGACGGTTTGTTGACTTTGCTAAAACGTAAATTATTAGCCCGGACTAATTGGAGGAACAGTGTCTCTTTCAGAGCAAGAGCAGCGCGCACTTCGCGAAATCGAGAAGTCGCTGCTTGCTGAGGATCCCAAGTTTGGCGCCTCCGTGTCCAGTGACTCTTCATTTGTTGGCTCCGGCGGCGCAATCACTTTGCGCGGCATCGCGCTCGTCGTTGTAGGTTTGGTCATGCTCGTGGGCGGCGTTGCCCTCGCGCAGAGCAGCCTATGGTTCGTACTACTATCCATTGCCGGCTTCCTGGTTATGTTTGGTTCAGGTATCTGGATGCTTCGCGGCTCAGGTACCGGCTCCCTTGGTTCTTCCAAGAAGGGCAAGAAATCAAAGTCAGGTCGTTCTGGCGCTGCTGACAGCAATGGTGCTGCCGGCAAGCTTGAGGAAAACTTCCGCCGCCGATTCGAAGAGCGCTAAATAGTTACAGCTCTTTAACTAACCAACAGCCCGGTCCGCGTTTAGCGGGGCCGGGCTGTTGGCGTTTTGGGCTCTGGAGGCAAGTCCCCACTTTCGCCCACCCGCAGTCCCCACTTTGCCCCACCAGTCGCCCCGCAAGGTTTGCTGGTGCTGCAGATATCCTTTTGGGTGCCAAAATGCCTGTTCACAAGTGAGTCGCGGGGTCAGTGTGTGCTTAAGCAAGCTAATTTGTTAATGGTGCTGCAGTGGTGGGTGTTGCTATAGGGGTGGAGGGGGATAGGTGTCAAGGTGGTTTTGGGGAATTTCCCCCACTGATTTTCTGTGCGTTGACCTGCGAATATGATGGCTTTATTGAAGTGACACGCGGCTAAAACTGTTATAGGTGGGTGAAAGTGGGGTAGAGTGGGGCGCAGCGGGTGAGAAGTGGTGAGAATCTAGCATGAACACGACTTCACATTCGTAAAGAGGAAACCGGTGTTGTTAAGCAAGGAAGGTGGAACCGGGATGTTTCTCGGAACCTACACTCCGAAACTTGATGACAAAGGTCGACTGACACTTCCAGCGAAGTTCCGTGATGAGCTTGCTGGAGGGCTGATGGTGACAAAAGGGCAGGACCACTCCTTGGCTGTGTATCCCCGTGAGGAATTCGCGGAAAGAGCACGCAAAGCAGCGGCCGTGTCTAGAACGAATCCGGAAGCGCGTGCGTTTATTCGTAACCTGGCTGCCAGCGCGGATGAGCAAAGGCCTGATGGAAGCGGTCGAATCACACTGTCGGCGGCACACCGTGAATACGCCAGTCTTTCTAAAGAGTGCGTGGTTATCGGTTCAGTTGATTTCCTTGAGATTTGGGACGCGGCCGCTTGGGCTGAATACCAGTCGCAAACTGAAGACGCCTACTCGGCAGCCGACGCGGATGACGTCCTCGGTGGCTTGTTGTAAGGCGAATGAGAACTGGAAAGAGTGCGTGTAAGGACTCTGTCCGAGGTTGATTTTCTGGTGTACTTCCCCGATATCAGAACGTCCCTCGGACAGGGCCCTATACGCACTCGAGTCATCTCAGCACCCAAGTAAGAACACATTGTCGAAATGTGAAAGTGTGCGGACAGTATCCCAATAGCCAGCAGAAAGGGGGACAAGCACGTGAGTAATGCAGATGTTAACTTCGATATCGAAGACAACCACGGGCATGTCCCCGTCATGCGTGCCCGCATGGCTGAGCTGATTGCACCGGCTGTTGAGGCAGCAGGCAGCAACGCCGTCATCATTGATGGCACCTTGGGTGCTGGCGGACACACCGAGTACTTTCTCAACACATTTCCGCAAGCACGCGTTATCGGCGTTGACCGTGACGCGGCATCGTTAGCTGATGCAACCAAGCGTCTTGCCCCTTTTTCTGACCGCTTCGTGGGTGTTAATGGGCGCTTTGATGAAGTTGGTTCCGCCATCGCAGATGGTGAGGGAGAAATTTTCCAGATTGCACGGGAGCACGGCATTGCCGGCGCGCTGTTTGATCTGGGCGTTTCTTCCATGCAATTGGACCAGGCTGACCGTGGTTTTGCTTATAGAGTCGATGCCCCGCTCGACATGCGCATGGATCCATCCGCTGGTATTACTGCCGCGGATGTCCTCAATACCTATTCCCATGGTGAACTTGCGCATATTTTGAAGTTCTACGGCGACGAACGCTTCGCCGGCAAGATTGCTTCCGCGGTTTTAAAAGAGCGCGATAAGCAACCATTTGATACCTCAGCCCGTCTGGTTGAGCTGTTGTACAACACCATCCCTGCGGCTACTCGTCGCACTGGTGGCCACCCTGCAAAGCGCACTTTCCAAGCACTGCGCATTGAAGTCAACGGTGAACTCGAAGCTATTGAACAGGTCATTCCTGTTATTAGCACCGCGTTGGCCGTTGGTGGACGCGTGGTCTTCATGAGCTACCAGTCACTGGAAGACAAGCTGGTGAAGTCCGCGTTTAAAAACCTCACTACCTCGTCCACGCCAGCCGGTTTGCCAATGGATCTTCCTGGCACCGCGGCTGAATTCAAGGCCATCACGCGTGGTTCGGAAAAGGCGACGGAAGACGAGATTGCAGAAAACTCACGCGCCGCATCCGTGCGGGTGCGTGCGTTTGAACGACTAGCAGGCGAACATTCATTTATTCCACCTGGAACTGGGATAGGGGATTAATCAAATGGCAGATTCAACCACAACCAGGACAGAGAGAACCACCATGGGAACACGCACCAAGCGCGCACTGGGTTCATCCACCGATGTGATTGACCGCCCTGAGAGGACTCGCGGAAACTACACCGCGACACCTTCGGCAACCAGTACTGCAACACCAACGCGTACGCCGCGCAAGACGCGCACCACCACTCGTGGTGAGCAGCGCACGGCAACTCGTACCGTGTCGCCAACGCGCACGACGCGTCGCGAAATCCCGCAGATTACCCCGGCACGTAAGTCCCGTCTTGGTTCGCGTCAGGTTGTTACAGAGCGCGGTCGTCGCGTTGCGCCGATCAAGAAGGTCACTCTCTTTTCGCGCCTGTCTGCTGTGGCAATCGCCCTGTTGGTTGGTGGCGTCATCTTGGCCGTGTGGCTTTCTGGTGTGTCTACCTCACAGACTTTCCGTATTCAGCAGTTGACTTACCAGGAATCCCAGCTGGAAAACCAGCTGGAAACCCTCAACCGCGATCTGGAGCAGGTTCGTTCTTCAGCTGACGTTGCTCGTCGCGGTGCTGATGCCCGCATGGGTATCCCAACTCAGCCTGGCATTGTTGAGGTTCAAGAAGACGGCTCCGTAGAAGAGCGCCGTCCTGCAACCCAGGGCACCGAAGCCATCATCGATGTCAACGGCGAACCAGTGCGTACCGGCCAGGCAACTAGTGATCCAAGTGATACTGAGGGCGTGTCTGATGAACTCAACGCAGTTCCACAAGGACAGCAGCAGCGCATCGGTGACGTAAACGCTGATGATGCGGTTGAAAGCCGTCCAACAACTGAAGAAGAAGCTTCTGATACTCCGCTGCCTGTTGGAGAAAACCTGGATACTCCATATCAGTCTGGTGACTAAGGGATAAGCCTCCCACACCTCGGGGATTGATCCGGCTACAGTCATAAAAGAATTCAACTTCTGAAGGGACAATCTTTCAAAGCCCTGGGTTATTCCTTAACTTTCGATCATTATGAAGGCAGGTGACACACCACTGTGACTCCACCACATTCGGGTGACCCGCGTCGCCGGCGCCGAAACGAGGACGGAGAAACCCCTCGACATAATGAGGGGCGCCAAGAAAGTCGCAGTGGCCGGGGTCGCCGGCCCTCTTCCCATGCGTCGAGAGACTGGTCCACCAATGATGCTGACCAGTACCGCGCAGGTTCCTCCCGTTCCAGGACCCCATCCGATCGGGAAAAGATGCGCGCTGGTGATCGCCGAGTAGGAGCGGGGCGCGCAGCTTCGCAGCGCACAACATCACAACGTGCGGCGCAACAGCAGGCTGCAGCCAAGCGAGCAGAAGCAGCACGTCCGGCGGCTGCTGGGCAGGGCGCGAAGAAAGCAGTGAAGAAGGTTCTTGCGCAGCAGCCGATGATGGCGAAGCGTCTGAACTTGATCATCAGCATTTTGCTGATCATCACTGTCGTGTTGGTGGGACGTTTGGCATGGGTCCAAGTTGTGTGGGGCCCAGACTTGGCAGCGCGCGCAGAAGCGCAGCGCACCCGGGTGTATGTGGAGCCCGCACGTCGCGGTGAAGTAGTAGACCGTGACGGCCAGCGCATTGCTTACACCATGGCAGCGCGTTCTTTGACCGTGTCACCAACGCGTTTGCGTGATGAGCTGCGTGAGCAAGAAGAGATTGAAGCCAGCAATGAGGGCGAACTGTCCGGCATGAGCGAGGAAGAGCAGAATGAGTTCCTCGACGAGCGGCTGACGCAGCGCCTGGAAGAAATGGCAGAGGGTATACCTGATGTCATTGAAGAATCCGGAGCGTCAACCACCAATGTGGATTCTGAGCAGATCATGGATAAGCTGCGCGCGGATACTCAGTATGAAGTGCTGGTGCGCAATGTTGATCCGGACATCGCGGTAGAGATTGCTAACACCTACCACGGTGTGGCTGCGGACCATCAAGATATCCGCCAGTACCCGAATGGTGCGATTGCTGAAAACATCATCGGCAAGGTGTCCATGGATGGCCAAGGCCAGTTCGGCTTTGAGGCTTCCGGAGACTCATTGCTCACAGGTATTGATGGCCGTTCCACCGAGGACGTTTCCACCGATGGCCAGTTGATTCCGGGTACGGTCCGCGATGAGGTTGAGGCTATTGATGGCTCCAATGTCCAGCTGACTTTGGACTTGGATTTGCAGACCTACGTGCAGCAGAAACTGGAGCAGGCTGTAGATAACTCAGGCGCCAAGATGGGCGAGGCCGTGGTCTTGGATGCGGTCACCGGTGAGGTGCTGTCCATGGCTAATACGGGCACCATCGATCCGAACAAGGACATCGAGGCGCAGCTGGCGGATGGCAAGGACTTTGAAAACCGTTCCATCTCACACCCTTATGAGCCAGGTTCAGTGGCCAAGGTCGTGACCGCAGCAGCAGCCATTGAGGAAGGACTGACCACACCGGAAGAAGTCCACCAGGTTCCAGGTTCCATCGATGTTGCTGGCGTGACCGTTGCGGATGCGTGGCAGCACGGCGTGGAGCCGTATACCACCACGGGTATCTTCGGTAAGTCTTCCAACGTCGGTACGCTGCAGATTGCAGAGCGCCTGGGCGAAGAGAAATTCGCCGAGTACTTAGAGAAGTTCGGCCTGGGCAAGACCACCGGCATTGAGCTGCCTAATGAGTCTTCGGGCTTGTTGCCGGCGCTAGAGCAGTGGTCCGGCGGTACCTTCGCTAACCTGCCTATTGGCCAGGGCATGTCCTGGACAACGCTGCAGATGGCTAGCGTCTACCAGGCTATGGCCAATGAGGGTGAGCGGGTTGAACCGCGCATTATTGACTCCATTACGGATGCCGATGGCAAGGAAGTGCCACAAGACGAGCCAGGCACCACGCAGGTTGTGTCCCCGGAGACAGCGAAGACGGTGACGGACATGTTCCGTTCGACTTTCCAGGAAGACCCAGCGTATGTCCAAAACGGTACAGCTATGGGCAATGATATTGAGGGCTATCAGCTCTCCGGCAAGACGGGTACCGCGCAGAAGGTCAACCCGGAAACCGGTGCTTATTCTGAAAGCGCGTACTGGATTACCTTCGCGGGCATTGCGCCGGCTGATGACCCACGCTTTGTGGTTGCCATCATGCTGGATGAGCCACAGTCCGGTACCAATGATGACGGTTCCGGCGGGCAGTCCGCAGCGCCGCTGTTCAGTGATATTGCTTCCTGGTTGCTCAACCGTGACAATATTCCAACCTCGCCGGAAGGCAAGCGTTGGGTAATGACGCAATACTGATGAAGACACTCACAATTTCTATATTTCCCACGACAATCAAACCCATAAGGATAAGGACGCAGCTGATATGACTACAACGCTTAAAAAGCTAGCGGAGATCGCAGGCGGTGAGGTTATTGGAGATGCTTCGGTAACGGTTGATGCAATCACCTTAGATTCGCGCGCAGTGGAGTCGGAGCACCTGTTCGCTGCTGTTCCGGGCACCCGCGTTCATGGCGCAGAGTTTGCCGCCCAGACTTCCGCAAAGGCAGTGCTTACCGATGCCCGCGGCGTGGAAATCCTCACCGCCTCCTCAGCGGAAGCTGGCGCGGAGGGCACAGAAGGCGTAGAGGATGCCCAGGTGAAGGCCTTTGATCGTCCGATCATTGTGGTTGATGATATTCGCGCGGTGCTGGGTGAAGTCTCAGCAGAAATCTATGGGCACCCAACCAAGCAACTAACTGTCATTGGTGTCACGGGCACTTCGGGCAAAACAACAACTACATACTTGCTAGAGACTGGTCTGTTAGCCGCGGGATATTCCACTGGTCTAATTGGCACCACGGGTACTCGCATTAATCGAGAGCCAATAGAGACCAAGCTGACCACGCCTGAGGCGCCAACCCTGCAGGAGCTTTTTGCCCGCATGGTGGAAGAAGGCGTTAGCCACGTGGTCATGGAGGTTTCCTCTCACGCACTGGAGCTGGGACGCGTCAATGGTGTGGACTTTGCCGTTGGTGGGTTTACCAACCTGTCCCAAGACCACTTGGATTTCCACCCGACGATGGAAGAATACTTTGCGGCGAAGTCAGCGCTGTTTATCGGCGAGGGCGCAGCGCGCCACTCGGTAGTCTGTATTAATGATGAGTGGGGCGAGCGCCTCGCTGACATGGTTGATGCTGCCGGTGGTCCCTTGACTGCGGTGTCTACCACTGGTGCGATTTCGCACGCAGGAGAAAAAGCCGCAGCAGCAGAAGCAGACGTGATGCTGCGTGAGCGCACCCGTGAGCTTTTGGTTCCAGGAACCGTAGTGGCATGGCAACACAGCGTTGAGACCACCGGTGAGCAGCACGTTGCACTTGAGATTAACCCTTCGCGTGACACTGAAGTGATTCAGGCTGAGCTGGCGCGTTCTTTTGATTTCCGCCTGCCTTTGCCAGGAGAGTTCAACATCGCGAATGCGGCGCTAGCCGTGGGTATGGCGAGTGCCGCTGGCATTGACTTGGACATTTTCATTTCCGCGTTGACCAAGGTTGCGGTCCCTGGGCGTATGCAGCGTATCGATGAAGGTCAGGATTTCGTGGCCGTTGTTGATTACGCACACAAGCCAGCAGCCATCGAAGCAGTTCTAGATACTCTGCGCTCCCAGCTGGAGGCAGCATCGGCCGCCTCCAGCGGCGTTGCTGCGGGAGTCGAAG
>JAUNRU010000040.1:0-7422 GCA_030535535.1 Corynebacterium casei | reverse complement strand
TCTGCTGCCGCTGTCGTGCGTGCACTCTCTGACTTAGCGCACCATGTGACTAAGAAGCTGACTGAAGAGCATGATCTGACCATCATCGGTGTTACTGGTTCTGCCGGTAAGACTTCTACTAAAGACTTGATTGCCACTATTTTGCGCCATGATGGTGAGACGGTGGCGCCTCCGGGCTCCTTCAACAATGAAATTGGGCATCCTTACACTGCGCTGCGCAGCGATGTGGATACCAGGTATCTGGTGGCAGAGCTATCTGCCCGCGGGATTGGCCATATCAAGCACCTGACTGACATTGCGACTCCACGCATTGGCGTGGTGCTCAATGTTGGTAGCGCGCACCTGGGAGAGTTTGGTTCCCGTGAAAACATTGCGAAAGCAAAGGGTGAGCTGGTTGAGGCATTGCCATCGGTAGCTGATGGCGGAGTGGCTGTTTTAAACGCAGATGATCCTTTTGTCATCGCGATGGCTAAGCGCACCGCAGCAAAGGTCGTGACCTATTCTTCGGCGAATCCACCGGCGGCGGGAGCAGACTATTACGCGACTGATATCTCTTTGGACAATGTGGCGCGTCCGTCATTTACGCTGCACGCGCCAGATGCTCAGCCAGTATCGGTGACCTTGCAGGTCTTCGGCGTGCACCAAGTATCCAACTCCTTGGCTGCGGCTGCCGCTGCTATCGAGGCAGGACTCTCGGTGGAAGCTGTGGCTGATTCCCTCAGCGGGCATCGCAATGCATCCGCACACCGCATGGATGTGCACACCCGCGGTGATGGAGTCACCATTATTAATGACTCCTACAATGCGAACCCTGATTCCATGCGTGCCGCTATTGCTGCATTGGGCTACACCACCTCGGGCCGCCCGGATGCCCGCTCCATTGCGGTGCTGGGTGAGATGGGCGAGTTGGGTGAGCAGGCAATTGATGCGCACTATGTCCTTGGCGCAGAACTAGCGAAGTTCCATGTTGACACCTTGATTGTTGTTGGTGATTCCAAGAACTGTGAGGCGATGGCAGACGCTGCGCACGAACGCGGTATAAATACTATGGTTAGCCAGGATATCGATGACGCTATTTGGCGCATCGAGGACGTCCTCAACACCCCACCGGCTGGGGTGGAAGACTGGTCTCAACGCGAGTTGAAAGATGTGGTCCTGGTCAAAGCTTCTAATGCGCAGCGACTCTGGTTGGTCTCTGAACGCCTGCTCAACGGCGAAGATTAAAAGGATAGTGATGAAACAATGACTCAGATTATGGCCTCCGGCGTCATCAGCTTCCTTGTGGCGATCTTCTTTACCCCATGGCTTATTCGTTACTTCTCTAACGCCGGCAAAGGCCAAGAGATTCGTGAGGACGGCCCCAAGTCGCACTTGCGCAAGCGCGGCACGCCAACCATGGGTGGTTTGGCCATCCTGGCGGGTATCACCATCGCCTACATTGCCGTGAACACTTACGGCTCCCTAACCGGCACCGGCGGGTTTACCATCTCCGGAATCCTGGTTCTAGGCTTGACTTTGGGCCTGGGCGCGCTGGGTTTTGCAGATGACTTCATCAAGCTGTTCAAGTCTCGCAACCTCGGGCTGAACAAGACCGCAAAGCTGGTAGGTCAGCTAGCGCTCGCGCTGGCATTTGGTCTATTGGTTCTCCAGTTCCCAGATAGCAATGGCTTAACACCTGCGACCACGCATTTGTCCTTTGTGCGCGATATCCCAACCTTTAATATCGCGATTGGGCCAACCATCATTGGCATCATCATTTTCTTGGTGTTTATGTACATCCTTATTGCGGCGTGGTCGAATGCGGTCAACCTCACCGATGGCCTGGATGGTCTCGCGGCCGGTTCCACGGCCTTCGTCATGGGCGCATACACCATCATCACCTTCTGGCAGTTCCGTAATTCCTGCGAGGTCGGCTACGTCGCTGGTTGTTACCAGGTGCGTGACCCGCTGGATTTGGCCATCTTGGCATCGGCAGGCTTGGGCGGCACACTCGGCTTTTTGTGGTGGAATGCCGCGCCGGCAAAGATCTTCATGGGCGACACCGGCTCCTTGGCCTTGGGCGGTCTCGTCGCAGGTCTATCCGTAACCACCCGTACTGAGCTGTTGATGATCATCATCGGTGCACTCTTTGTAGTGGAAGCCGCGTCTGTTGTTATTCAGATTCTGGTGTTCAAGACCACCGGCAAGCGCTTCTTCCGCATGGCGCCAATTCACCACCACTTTGAAAACGGTGGCTGGCCTGAAACCGCAGTCGTTATCCGCTTCTGGTTGCTCGCCGGCATGGCAGCGATTACCGGCGTGGGTATTTTCTACGGCGAATGGCTGTTGGCTACCGGTGCAAGCATCCTTTAGGAAAGGTCTCAAAAGATTATGGATTCCACGCTGAAGCTTCCACGAAAAGTTCTGGTCGCCGGTGGCGGGGTATCAGGTCGAGGATGCGCGGCCATCCTGGCCGAGCTTGGCACCGACGTCACCGTTGCCGATGGCAACGTAGCAACGCGCAAGCAGCTTTCCGATGACCTTGGCGTCACCACTATCGGGCCCGAGGATGTGGATTTCGCTGCGTCCTCTTATGACTTGGTGGTGACCTCACCAGGTTGGCGCCCAGATTCACCACTGCTGGTGGCGGCTGCGGCAGCACGTCTGGAAGTCATTGGTGATGTGGAACTAGCCTGGCGCCTTGACCGTGCAGAAGTTTTCGGCCCGAAGCGCACCTGGTTGGTAGTGACTGGCACCAACGGCAAAACCACGACGACGGGAATGTTGGCTGCGATGATGCAAGCCAATGAAGCAGAAACCGGACTGCGTGCGACCGCAGCGGGCAACATTGGCGTCTCACTGTTTACCGCACTCGCGGCGAACCCGCGGGTGGATGTGCTGTGCGTAGAGCTCTCTTCTTTCCAGCTGCATTGGTCCAACACCCTGCGCCCCAGGGTGGGCACGGTGCTGAACCTGGCTGAAGACCATATTGACTGGCATGGCAGCTTTGATGCTTATGCTCGGGACAAAGCCAAGGCTTTTCTTGGTGAAGTCGCCGTGATTGGCCAAGATGACCCACACGTGGTGCAGGCCGCGATTGATATTCGTCCCCGCGGTATTGTCACCAGCTTTACCGCCGGTGATCCACAAGACGGGGGCGTCGGTGTGATTGATAATGACATCGTGGTGGGCAACCCACCTACTCGTCTCGCCAGCGCGCAGGGAATCGAGCCCGCGGGAATCGCGGGTGTCTTGGATGCCTGTGCCGCTGCGGCGGTGGCGCATGCGGCGGGTGCGAGCGCGGAATCGATTAGCGCTGGGTTAGCCGCCTACCGCGTGGATGCCCACCGCGGCGAAGTAGTGCATGAGGCAGATGGCGTGAAGTTTATTGATAACTCCAAAGCCACCAACCCGCATGCCGTTGAAGCAGCTCTAGCTGGGCTATCTGATGTCATTTGGATTGCCGGCGGTCAGCTCAAGGGTGCGGAAGTAGATGACTTGGTGAAAATACACCACACCGCACTGAAAGCTGCGGTGCTGCTGGGACAAGACCGCGAGATTCTTGCTGCCGCACTCAAAGAACATGCGCCCGAACTGCCAGTGGTTCTTATTGAAGACACCGACG
This sequence comes from Corynebacterium casei, assembly GCA_030535535.1. Lineage (GTDB taxonomy): Bacteria > Actinomycetota > Actinomycetes > Mycobacteriales > Mycobacteriaceae > Corynebacterium > Corynebacterium casei_A. The sequence continues at coordinate 3,818 of JAUNRU010000040.1, read as the reverse complement.
GCGAGGTAGCAATGCAACGCACCGTGGCAGCGGCACTTCAACACGCCGGGGCGGGAGATACCGTGCTTTTGGCACCCGCTGCGGCATCGTTGGATATGTATTCCGGAATGAGCCAGCGCGGCGACTTATTCGCACTCAACGCGCGCAAGCTAACACAAGGCGAGGAGCTTAAACAATGACGGCGACTGAGTCCCGTGCTAGCGATCCACGCCGAGGTGGTGCAAGCTCTCAGGCTGCTGCGGCCGGCGAAAAGCCCCAGCGCACATCCAAGATGGGCTGGCTATCCAGCGCCAAAGAGTACATGGATTCGCGCGCCGGCCTGGACTATTTGATGCTGCGCATCATCATCTTCCTGCTCATTGGCATTGGCGTCACCATGGTGTTTTCATCATCAATGGCTACCTCCTATGTGGAATCCACCGGCGTGTGGAATGAAGCTATTCGCCAAACCTTGATGGTGGTCGCGGGCTTGTTCATGTTCTGGCTGGCATTGCGCATCCGGCCATCTTTTGTGCGCAAACTCGTGCCGTGGCTGCTAGTACTATCCATTATTTTGCTCTTTGCCGTGCTGATTCCGGGCATTGGTACCGGCCGTGATGAAGTGGGCTCGCAGTCCTGGATCATCTTGGGGCCTGCAAGTATTCAGCCTTCAGAGCTTGCCCGTGTGGCCATTGGCCTCTACGGTGCGACAGCCCTAGCAGACAAAGTGCACCGCAACTTCAGACTGAGTGACCCATTCACCATGTACTCCCTGATTGCGGGCATCATGTTCGGACTTATCATCGCGCAGGGCGATATCGGAATGGGCATGTCCTTTGCCGTAGTAGTCATCTTTACCTTGTTCTTCGCTGGCGTGAACTGGATTGCTATCGCCATGATTTTGGTGCTGGCGGCGTTCGCTGCCATTGGCTTGTTCCTTGGCGGTGGTTTCCGTTCCAACCGTTTCCACACCTATTTTGACGCCTTGACCGGCAATATTGAAGACACACAGGGAACCGGTTTCCAGGCGTATCAGGGATTTTTATCCTTGGCCGATGGAGGATTGACCGGCGTTGGCATTGGACAGTCCCGCGCCAAATGGTTCTACTTGCCTGAGGCGAAAAATGACTTTGTCTTCGCCATCGTGGGCGAGGAACTGGGCCTCTTTGGCGGCGCATTGGTCATCCTTTTGTTTGCACTGCTGGGCTTCTTCGGTGTGCGTACCGCAATGCGCGCGCAAAACCAGTTCCAGGCGCTTATGGCAGCAACCTTGACCGCTGGTGTTGTTGCGCAGGCATTCTTCAATATTGGTTACGTTGTGGGACTTCTGCCAGTGACCGGTATTCAGCTGCCGATGATTTCCGCTGGTGGTACCTCAGCGATTATTACGATTGCATCCATGGGCTTGCTGGCGAACGTAGCACGACATGAACCGATGCAGATTTCTGCGATGCAGAACTATGGTCGCCCACTGTTTGACCGCATTCTGAACATCCCGGAGCCCGACCCCATTGATGGGGCAGCTCGACCAGGCCGTCACTCGGCTCCATCACGCCGAGCGGCTAGCCGCAACACCGCACAGATGACCGCTGACCGCGCGAATCAATACGGCGACGACCGAATTGCGGAGCACGAGTCCGATCGCCGCGCCGGAGCGCGTAGCGCTGCCGCCGGCCGAGGGGAGTACCGCCGGGCAGCCTCCGCAAGCGGAGATGTCCTAAGGACCCAGTCGCGTCGCAGCGAAACTCGCGGCGCGCGCGATGCGGAACGCGAAAAGCGATTCGGGCAGGCAGTAACTGATAACCGGCGTCCACGGGAGAAAAGGTAGGCTAAACGCATGAGCAACGATGTATTATCGGTCGTTATTGCAGGTGGCGGCACTGCCGGCCATATTGAACCCGCCTTGGCAGTGGGTGAGGCCTTAAAGACTCACCACGGCGCACGGATTACCGCACTGGGTACCCGCAAGGGGCTTGAAGGAGAGATCATCCCTGCCCGCGGTGTGGATTTGCGCATGATTATTCCGGTGCCAATTCCGCGTAAACCAAGCATGGATTTGGTGAAACTGCCGTTCCGCATTGCCAAGGCAGTGGGGCAGACCCGCACGGTGTTGAAAGACGTCAACGCGAAAGCAGTGTTGGGCACTGGCGGCTATGTCGCCGCACCCGCTTATTTGGCGGCAAAGTCCATGGGCTTGCCGTTTTATGTTCTGGAGTCCAATGCCAAGGCTGGAATTGCAAACAAGTTAGGCGTAAAGCTCGGTGGGGCGGGATTCAACGCAACCCATAATTCAGGCATGCCGGGTGAAGTAGTAGGCATCCCAATCCGCGCTGAATTGGGCAAAGATGAAGATGGCTCTGCTGCTGCACGCGGTAGTGAAACTTGGGGCTTTGATGATTCTAAGCCAGTTCTTCTGGTCACCGGTGGATCCCAGGGCGCGGCCTCCATCAATGCCGCAGTTGATGAGTCACTTCCAGGGCTTCTGGAACACGTTCAAGTACTCCATGCCTATGGCCCAAAGAATGAGGCACCAGAAGCACAAGACGGTTATGTGCCGGTGCCATATATTTCAGACATGGCTGCAGCATTAGCAGTCGCTGACCTAACCGTCTGCCGCTCCGGCGCTATGACAGTTGCAGAAATCACCGCGGCATCATTGCCAGCAATCTATGTGCCACTGCCACACGGCAACGGCGAGCAAGCATTGAACTCGCAACACGTGGTGGATGCCGGCGGCGCGATACTTATTGATGATGCTGAGCTGACAGGGCAGCGCCTGACTGAAGAAGTCATGAAGATTGCCCGTGATGAAGTAGGCCGTCAGCAGATGATTGCTGCCGCACAAGACAGTGGCGCGGGCGATGTGGCTAAGCTTTTGGCCGACCGCATTGCTTCAGACGTTGCAGAAGTAGAAGAAAAGGAATCCAAATAAGTGAATAACTCCATCGACCTTTCACGCGTCCACATGATTGGCATCGGCGGCTCCGGTATGTCCGGACTCGCGCGCATTCTGCTCTCCCGCGGCATGGAAGTCTCAGGCTCAGATGTCAAAGACTCCACTCCCGTGGAAGTTCTACGCACTATGGGCGCCAAGATTGCCATCGGCCACAAGAGCGAGAACCTTGACCAGTTGGGGCAAAAGCCAACCGTGGCGGTCACTTCCTTCGCGGCAATCCCGCAAGATAACCCAGAACTTGTCGCTGCACGCGAAGCAGGTATTCCTGTCATCCGTCGCTCAGATCTACTGGCAGAGCTCATGCAGGGCCGCACCCAGCTGTTGCTCGCTGGTACCCATGGCAAGACTTCGACAACTTCCATGGTTGTTACGGCACTGCAAGCAGCGGGCAAAGACGCATCCTTCGCGATTGGCGGTCAGCTCAACCGCGCCGGCACCAATGCCCATCACGGTAAAGATGACATCTTTGTTGCAGAGGCAGATGAATCCGATGCATCTTTGCTGCGCTACGAGCCAAACATCGCGGTGGTTACCAACATTGAGCCGGATCACTTGGATTACTTCGGCTCGCACGAGGCCTACTTCAAAGTCTTTGATGATTTCGCTGACCGCATTAATACCGGTGGCACACTAATTGTCTGCGTTGAAGATGACAACGCAGCAGAGCTTGGAATACGCGCAGCACGAAAAGGAGTGCGCGTGCTCGGCTACGGTTCCTCGGAGGCGTTGGCTAAGCACTCTGGTATTGAAGCAGGGGCGGAAATCCTCACGGAGGCAGTAGGGCAGGAGTCCACCGCTGTTACGGTGAAGCTTCCTTCTGGAGCAGTCTCTTATGACTTGCAGATTCCAGGACACCACATGGTGCTCAACTCGGCGGCAGCAT